>JARLGP010000230.1 GCA_031292735.1 Holophaga sp. | reverse complement strand
TGGGCGCTGCGCTCGGCCAGCTTGCGCACCTCGTCGGCCACCACCGCGAAGCCCTTGCCCAGGGCGCCGGCCTTGGCCGCCTCGATGGCGGCGTTGAGCGAAAGCAGGTTGGTCTGCCGGGCGATCTCCTGGATCACCTTCACCGCCTTCACCACCCGGGCGGTGCTTTGCGCCACTTCCTCCATGGCGGCCATGGCGGCCTGCCCGGAACGGTCCCCTTCGGCGGTGGCGGCCACCGCCTGGTTGGCCTGGAGCTGGCTGGCGTGGACGTTGGCGGAGACTTCGCGGATGGAGGCGGACAGCTCGGTGATGGCGGAGGCCATGCGCTCCACCGAACTGCGCTGGTCTTCGGCGTTGTGGGCAAGTTCCTGGCTGGTGTTGGAGATCTCGCGGGTGGAGCCGGCGAACAGGGAGGCGTCTTCGGAAACCCGCTGGGCCTCGAACCGGATCCGGTTGATCATGCCCTTGAGCCGGGACTGCATGATCCGGACCATGGCCAGGATGCTTTGCTGGTCGCCCGGCCGGGTGGAAATCTCCACCCGCATGTCGCCATCGGCCACCTTCCGCAGCAGGTCGATGGTCAGCCCCGGATCGCCGCCCAACTGCAGGTTCAGGATCCGGACCATCATGGCCGCCAGGCCCACCGCCCCGGCCAGGCCCAGCAGCGCGCCCAGGTCCAGGACGGGGGCGGACACGGCCCCGCCGGCATGCACCGCCACCAGCAGCAGCAGAAGGAAATAGGCGGTGAGCAGGCCGAGGCCCAGGCCCAGGCGGCCGGTGAAGGACATGGACGGCAGCGGAACCCAGGGCTGCACCGGGCGGGTGGCCTCGGCCCAGGGCATCCCCTGGTTCAGCCGGGCGTAGAGCCGCTCCGCCTCGATCACCTGGCTGCGGCTGGCCTTGCTGCGGATGGACACATAGCCAACCACGGCGCCCCGTTCCTTGATCGGGCTCACGTTGGCGTCCACCCAATAGAAGTCCCCGTTCTTGCAGCGGTTCTTCACCAGGCCCTGCCAGGGCTTGTCGGCCTTGAGCGTGGCCCACAGGTCGGCGAACACCGCGGAGGGCATGTCCGGATGGCGCACCAGATTGTGCGGCTGGCCGACCAGCTCGTCCCGCTGGAACCCGCTGATGCGCACGAACTCATCGTTGGCGTAGGTGATGGTGCTCTTCAGATCGGTGGTTGAAACCAGGAACCCCCCATCTTGCACCGGGTGCTCGATGGTGGTCACAGGTTGGTTAACGCGCATGGCAGCTCCGGAACTTCGGCCTTCCTGACGCCCCTCGGGGCAACGGATACCGTGTCTTTAACTTAACCTGAAACTTTCAATAAACGCCGATGGTCTTTACGGTAACATTCCCGGTTATGGCCAATCCATCCCCACTGTTTCCCAAGGGTGCCAAGAAACTCCCGCTCTCCGCCATCAAGGCCAGAGAGGAGCGGCGTGCCATCGAATCCAGGCTGCGAATCCTGGTGAAGGCGGTGGAGCAGAGCCCGGTCTCCATTATCGTCACGGACAACGAGGGAATCATCAAATACGTGAATCCGAAGTTTTGCAAGGTGACGGGCTACACCATCGAGGAAGTGCTGGGCAAGACGCCCCGGATCCTCAAGGGCGGGTTTCTCTCCGCCGATTTCTACCGGGACCTGTGGCAGACCATCCTGGCCGGCGAGGAGTGGCACGGCATCTTCCACAACCGGACCAAGAGCGGGGAGTTCGTGTGGGAACTGGCCTCCATTTCCCCGATCCGGGACGAGGACGGCCTCATCACCCATTTCGTCAGCGTCAAGGAGGACTTCACCGAAATCAAGCGCCTGCAGGACCGCATGGACAACCTGGCCCACCACGACCAGCTCACCGGGCTGCCCAACCGGACCCTGTTCTACGACCGGCTCAGGCAGGCCCAGGCCATGGCCCGGCGGAGGGACGAGGGCTTCGCCCTGTTCTACATGGACCTGGACGGCTTCAAGGCGGTCAATGACGGCCACGGCCACGAACTGGGCGACCAGCTGCTGAAGGCGGTGGGCGAGCGGATCAGCGGCTGCGTCCGGGAATCGGACACCGTGGCGCGCATGGGCGGCGACGAGTTCACCGTGCTGCTGCCGGAGCTCCAGTCGCGGGAGACCGCCGGGGAGCTGGCCCGGCTGATCATCGACGCCCTCACCCAGCCATTTTCGCTGGGCGAGGTCACCTGCCACATCGGCGTGTCCATCGGCATCAGCTTCTACCCCAAGGACAGCGAGGAGCCGGAACGGCTGATATCCTATGCCGACGCCGCCATGTACCGGGTGAAGAACGCCGGCAAGAACGGCTTCGTGTTCTGGGCCTGACCGTTCCCGCGAGGGCGGCGAGGAAGGTTTTCAAGTTCATCTATAATCAGGTCCGGAGAAATTGCATGGTTGCCGCCTCGGTTCCGATCCCCACCCTTCGCCGCTTGCCCAAGTACTACCACTACCTGCGGCGGGTGCAGGGCACCGGCCAGGAGATCATCTCGGCGACCCAGATGGCCGAGGACCTGGGCATCCACCACACCCAGGTGCGCAAGGACCTGGCCGCCACCGGCAGCCAGGGCAAGCCCAAGGTGGGGCACCGGGTGGAGGACCTGCTGACCTCCATCGAGGCCTTCCTCAACTGGAACAACTTTTCCGAGGCCTTCCTGGTGGGCGTGGGCAACCTGGGCTCGGCCCTGCTGGGCTACACCGATTTCGAGAAGGCCGGCATCCGCATCGTGGCGGCCTTCGACACCAGCCCCCTGAAGGTGGGGCACAAGGTCCATGGGATCGACGTGTTCCCCATCAGCCAGTTCGAGCCGCAGGCCCTGGCCCGGCGCATCGCCATCGGCATCATCACCGTCCCCGCCGACCGCGCCCAGCACATCGCCGAGATCATGGTGCGCAGCGGGCTCCAGGCCATCTGGAACTTCGCCCCCATCACCCTGGACCTGCCCGAGGAGATCATCGTCGAGAACGTGGAGCTCTACGCCAGCCTGGCCATCTTCTCCCGCAAGCTGGAGGAGCGCCGCAAGGCCAAGGCCCTGGCGGCACCGAAGACCATCTAGTGGCATCCTTGACCGGACAGGCGGTGGCGATGAAGAAGGTCGTGGTGCTGAGCATCGGAAAGCGGGCCGGGGACGTGATCTCGGCCCACCTGCGGCGCTTCTTCCGCGGCACGGTCACGGTGGAACGCTACTGCCGGGAGGACCGGCTGGACTTCGCGCCGGACCAGGTGCTGGCGCTGCTCAGCGGGGCGGAGGCGAAGAACCGGCCGGAGATGCCCGCGCTGCTCCAGGCCGGCATGGAATGCATCGTCGCCCGGCGGGCCATCGACTACACCCGCATCCAGGACCTGCTGGCGCTGCCCGCCGGCACCGCCGTGCTGCTGGTCAACGACTACGAATCCAGCACCCGCGCGGTCATCGAGCACCTCTGCCGGGTCGGCCTGGACCATCTGGTCTACCACCCCTACTACCCGGGCATCCCGGACTATCCGCGGCTGCGCATCGCCATCACCCCCGGCGAGCCCACCCTGGTGCCCCCGGAGGTGGAGCGGGTGATCGACATCGGCTCGCGCCTGGTGGACATCTCCACCATCGTGGAGCTGGTCCAGCGGCTGGGGCTGATGGACCAGTTGGGCGATTCCATCTCGTCCCAGCACCTGCGGGAGATCACCCGGCTGCTGCGGGAGATCGACCATGCGGGCCAACGGGTCTCGCACATGCGCGACACCCTGCAGATCATGGCCGACTACGCGCCCAACGGCATCCTCTACACCGATCTGGACGGACGGATCATCCTGGGCAACCACACCATGGCCACCGTGCTGCGCATGGAGGCCGCGGAGATGACCAACCGGCTGGTGGCGGAGCTGGTGCCGGAGCTGCCTTCCATGGAGGCCCTGGAATCCAGCCTGGTGCTCACCCTGGGCGGGCAGGAGATGGTGGTGTGGGCCAAGCCGGTGCAGCAGGGCGAGGCGGTCACCGGCCTGCTCTACATGTTCGAGACCAGCCACAGCATCCAGACCCTGGAGCACGAACTGCGGCGCAAGACCCGCAAGTCCGAGCACGAGGCCCGCTACACCTTCCACGACATCCTTTCCCGCAGCCCGCAGATGGACCGGGTGCTGGGCTACGCCAAGCGGGTGGCCCAGTCGGACGCCACCATCCTGATCCAGGGCGAGACCGGCACCGGCAAGGAGCTGTTCGCCCAGGCCATCCACAACGGCTCCAAGCGCCGCCAGGGGCCCTTCGTGCCGGTGAACTTCGCCGCGTTCCCCATGTCGCTGCTGGAAAGCGAACTGTTCGGCTACGAGGAGGGCGCCTTCACCGGCGCCAAGAAGGGCGGCCGCCGGGGCCTGTTCGAGGAGGCCCACGGCGGCACCATCTTCCTGGACGAGATCGGCGACGCGCCGCTGGAATTCCAGGTGCGCCTGCTGCGGGTGCTGCAGGAGCGCCAGGTGCGGCCGGTGGGCGGGCGCAAGCTGATCCCCATCGACGTGCGGGTGATCGCCGCCACCCACAAGGACCTGAACCTGGAGGTGCAGCAGGGCCGCTTCCGCCAGGACCTGTTCTACCGGCTGAGCGTGGTGCCCCTGCGCATGCCCAGCCTGCGCGAGCGCCGGGAGGACATCCCGCTGCTGGTGGAGAGCTTCATCGAGCGGTTCAGCCGGGGCCGGCAGTCCCGGGCCCTGGACATCATGACCCGGGAGACCTTCGATCACCTGTGCGCCTACGCCTGGCCCGGGAACATCCGCCAGCTGATGAACCTGGTGGAATTCCTCATCAGCACCTTCGAGCAGGGCAAGCTGGTGCAGATCGAACACCTGCCCGAGTACCTGCTGCAGCAGGTGCCGGCCGGGGCCGGCGGGCTGCTCCAGGACCTGCTGGGCCCGGACCAGGTGTGGATGCTGCGGATCTTCCGGGAATTCGGCAGCATCGGCCGTCGCCACCTGGCCGAGTTGGCGGCCAGCCAGCGGCCCCAGCTCACCGAGGGGGTGATCCGCGGCCTGCTGCTCACCTCCGAGGCGCTGGGGCTCACCCGGCCCGGCACCGGCCGGAAGGGCTCCACCCTCACCGAAAAGGGGCACCGGCTCACCGAACAATGGGATATAGGGGTAACAAATGGGTAAATTTTTCGCCCACTAGGTTCTACACCTGCGATTGAGACCCGGAAGCGTTTGAATTCTTGGTTTTAACTCAATGACCCAATCATCATGGCGTCGTTCTTGCAAAGCTGAACCATCCATCGGAGTTCCCCATGAGCGGTCCAGCCATTCTGAAGGTGATTGCCGGCGCGGAAGTCTATGCGCCCGAGCCCATGGGGCGGATGGACGTGCTCATCGCCGGCGGCGTCGTGGCCTGCATCCAGCCCGGCGCCCTGGACCTGGGCGGGGCCGAGGTGGACGTCATCGACGGCCGGGGCAAGCTCCTGGTGCCCGGCTTCATCGACAGCCACGTGCACATCCTGGGCGGCGGCGGGGAAGGGGGCTACGCCTCCCGGACCCCCGAGCTCATGCTCAGCGACCTCACCACCGCCGGGGTGACCACGGTGATCGGCTGCCTGGGCACCGACGGCACCACCCGGTCCATGGCCAACCTGCTGGCCAAGGCGCGGGGCCTGGAGGCCGAAGGGGTCACCGCCTTCATCTACACCGGTTCCTACCAGGTGCCGGTGCGCACCCTCACCGGGTCCGTGCAGGACGACCTGATCCTCATCGACAAGGTGGTGGGGGTGGGCGAGATCGCCCTGAGCGACCACCGCTCCTCCCAGCCGACCTACGACGAGGTGGCGCGGGTGGTGGCCGACGCCCGGGTGGGCGGCATGCTGTCGGGCAAGGCCGGGGTGGTGAACGTCCACCTGGGCGACGGCGAACGGATGCTCACCCTGATCGAGCGGATCCTCCGGGAAACCGAGATCCCGGCCAAACATTTCGTGCCCACCCACGTCAACCGCAACCCCAGGCTGCTGGAGGCGGCCAGCGTCTACGCCCGGGGCGGGGCGGGCCGCTACATCGACCTCACCACCAGCACGGTGGCGGACGAGCCCGACCGCTCCTGCGGCTTCGGGCTGCGCCAGCTGCTCCAGCAGGGGGTCGGCATCGGCAGCATCAGCTTCAGCTCCGACGGCCAGGGCAGCCTGCCGCGCTTCAACGCCGCCCGGGAATACATCGGCCTGGGCGTGGGCAAGGTGGACACCCTGTTCGCCCAGGTGCGCGACGCGGTGCGTGCGCACGGGGTGCCGCTGGAGGTGGCCGTCCAGGTCATCACCTCCACCCCCGCCGCCTACCTCCAGCTGCCGGCCAAGGGCCGGATCCGGGTGGGCGCCGACGCCGACCTGGTGCTGCTGGACCGCGACCTGGACATCGACACGGTCCTGGCCAAGGGGCAGATCATGGTGCGCGAGCACCGGCTCCAGAGGCTGGGCAGTTTCGAGCAGGATGTCATGGACACCTTGGAAAGGAAAAAAACCTTCATGTCTTAATTAATTTATAAATGATCGACGGGAATTCCACCCGCCCAAGCAAACACTGGCCCTCGACTGGCTTGGCATTACTATTGCTGAGAATCGCATCATCCCTATCCATCCTTCGGTGGAACTTTTTAGGAGGCTCTATGCTGAGCATTCGTAAGGCCCTGGCGCGCGCTGCGCTGGTCCTGTGCTGCGCCGTCCCCGGCAGCCTGGCCCAGGCCGCCGCCAAGTATCACGTGGGCATCGTCACTGGCACGGTGAGCCAGAGCGAGGACGAAGTCCGCGCCGCGGAAGCCATGATCAAGGAATATGGCGACGTCAAGAAGGGGGGAATGATCCAGCACCTGACCTTCCCCAACAACTTCAACGCGGAGCAGGAGACCACCATCTCCCAGCTGGTGTCCCTGGCCAACGACCCCCTCATGAAGGCCATCATCATGAACCAGGCCGTCCCGGGTGCCACCGAGGGCTTCCGCCGGGTCCGTGAAATCCGCCCCGACATCCTGCTGCTGGCGGGCGTTCCCTACGAGGATCCCCTGGTCATCAGCAAGGTGGCCGACCTGATCATGCGCAACGACTTCGTGTCCGCCGGCTACCGGGTCATCTGGGCCTCCAAGCAGCTGGGCTGCAAGACCTTCGTGCACATCTCGTTCCCCCGGCACATGAGCGTCGAGCCCCTGACCCGCCGGCGGATGATCATGGAACAGGCCTGCAAGGACCTGGGCGTGAAGTTCGTGTTCGAAACCGCCCCCGACCCGCTCAGTGATGTGGGAGTGGTGGGCGCCCAGCAGTACCTGCTGGAGAACGTGCCCAAGTGGGTGAAGAAGTACGGCAAGAACACCTCGTTCTACGCCACCAACGACGCCCACACCGAGCCCCTGATCCGCCAGATCACCCAGTACGGCGGCGTGATGGTGGAAGCCAGCCTGCCTTCCCCGCTGCTGGGCTTCCCCGGCGCGCTGGGCATCGACCTCAAGAAAGAGCAGGGCAACTTCCCCGCGATCATGAAGAAGATCAACGACACCGTGGTCGCCCGGGGCGCTGCCGGCCGGCTGGGCACCTGGTCCTACTCCTTCCAGTACAGCGAGACCGTGGGCCTGGTGCAGCACGCCATGAACTGCATCGAGCACAAGTCCAAGATGACCAACATGAATGACATCTTCAAGGCCTTCGGCAAGTACACCCCCGGCGCCAAGTGGGCCGGCTCGTACTACATCGACGGCTCCACCGGCGTCAAGGTCAACAACTTCGTCATGCTGCTCCAGGACACCTACATCTTCGGCAAGGGCTACATCCACTCCGCCGACGTGAACGTGCCCGAGAAGTATCTGCGCATCAGCTCCGGACTCAAGAAGAAGGCATAGGCATCCGGCGGCGGCCGCGAGGCCGCCGCCCCATTCCAGCAGAAAGGCCAATCCAGTGGAACCCATACTGAGCCTGCGCGGCATCAGCAAGTCGTTCTTCGCCAACCGGGTGCTGACCGACGTCTCCTTCGACGTGGCGCCGGGCGAAATCATCGGTCTGGTGGGAGAGAACGGGGCTGGCAAGTCCACCCTCATGAAGATCCTGTTCGCCATGCCGGAAATCATCGAGACCGGCGGTTTCGAAGGCACCATCCAGTTCGCCGGCAAGGCCGTCAAGTTCCGGCACTCGTTCGACGCCCTGGATGCCGGCCTCGGCATGGTGCACCAGGAGTTCTCCCTCATCCCGGGCTTCACCACCACCGAGAACATCCTGCTCAACCGGGAATCCATCCAGCGTTCGTTCCTGGTGGACATCTTCGGGCCGCGCATCAACACCCTCGACCGCGCCACCATGGACGAGCGCTCCCGCAAGGCCATCGCCAAGCTGGGCGTGGCGCTGGATCCGGACATGCTGATCCGGGAGATGCCGGTGGGCCACAAGCAGTTCACCGAGATCGCCCGGGAACTGTGCCGGGACCAGGTCAAGCTGATCATCCTGGACGAGCCCACCGCCGTGCTCACCGAAAGCGAGGCCGAAGTCCTGCTGGCCAGCCTTCGCCTGCTGGCCAAGGAGGGCATCGCCATCATCTTCATTTCCCACCGCCTGCGCGAGGTGGTGGAACTGTGCGACCGGGTGGTTGTCTTGCGGGACGGCAAGAAGATCCACGACTTCCCGGCCAAGGGCACCAGCATCAAGGAGATCGCGGCGGCCATGGTGGGGCGCTCGGCCGAGGCCCAGGCCCAGGTGGACGCCGAATCCGCGGTGCGCAGCGAGCACGCCCTGGGCGAAGCCGAACAGCCGATCCTGGAGGTTTCCGGACTGTGGGTGGACATGCCCGGCGAGACCGTGCGCAACGTCAACCTGGCCGTGCGGCGCGGCGAGATCCTGGGCATCGGCGGTCTGGCCGGCCAGGGCAAGCTGGGCATCGCCAACGGCATCATGGGCCTGGCGCCGGCCGGCGGCAAGGTGCTGCTGAACGGCAAGCCGCTGCCGCTGAACTCCCCGCGGGAGGTGCTGGACCGCAGCATGGCCTTCGTTTCCGAAGACCGGCGCGGGGTGGGCCTGCTGCTGGACGAGGGCATCGACTGGAACATCGCCTTCACCGCCATGCAGGTGCAGGACAAGTTCGTGAAGCCGATCCTGGGCGGCCTGTTCAAGTGGCGCTCGGATGCGGCCATGGTCAAGCTGGCGGAGGAGTACATCAAGCTGCTGGAGATCAAGTGCACCGGGCCCCGGCAACGGGCCGGGGCGCTGTCCGGCGGCAACCAGCAGAAAGTGTGCTTGGCCAAGGCGTTCGCCTTGCGTCCGGACCTGCTGTTCGTTTCCGAACCCACCCGGGGCATCGATATCGGGGCCAAGCATCTGGTGCTGGAGACCCTCAAGAAATACAACCAGGAGTACGGGACGACCATCATCATGGTGTCCAGCGAGCTTGAGGAACTGCGCTCCATCTGCGACCGCATCGCGATCGTCTACGAAGGGCGCATCGAGGGCATCCTACCGCACACCGAGCCGCTGGAGCATTTCGGCATCCTCATGGCCGGCGCGGGCCGGGAAGACATGCCGGTCGCGGCTGGCGGGGAGAGCTAGACATGGAAGCTATTCGACGATTCACCGCCGACTTCGGCCTGCCCAGGCTGCTCATCACGGTGTTCCTGCTGCTGCTGTTCGCCGCGGCGCCCCTGGTGGGCGTCAACCTGCCGTCCTCCCTTTCCGATGTGCTGATCCGGGTGGGCATGAACGGGATCATGGTGCTCGCCATGGTGCCCATGATCCAGTCCGGCTGCGGCCTCAATTTCGGCCTGTCGCTGGGCGTGCTGGCCGGGCTGCTGGGCGCCACCATCAGTATCGAGACCGGGATGGTGGGCTTCAAAGGGTTCCTGATCGCGGTCCTGGTGGGCCAGGGCTTCGGCGCCCTGTTCGGCTACGGCTACGGCAAGCTGCTGAACCGGGTCAAGGGCGGCGAGATGATGATCGCCACCTACGTGGGCTTCTCCTCGGTCATGGCCATGTGCATCGCCTGGGTGGTGCTGCCCTTCAAGAGCCCGACCATGATCTGGGGCTACGGCGGTTCCGGGCTGCGCACCACCATCTCGGTGGAGGGCTTCTGGCGGCACATCCTGGACAACTTCCTGAGCTTCAACATCGGCGAGAACTTCAAGTTCCCCACCGGGGCGCTGCTGGTGTTCCTGCTGGTGGCCCTGCTGGTCTGGGTGTTCTTCCACCTCAAGCTGGGCACCGCGGTCACCGCCGCCGGGCTCAACGCCACCTACGCCAAGGCCTCCGGGATCAACATCAACCGCATGCGGATCATCTCCGTGATGATGTCCACCATGCTGGGGGCACTGGGCATCGTGGTGTTCCAGCAGAGCTTCGGCTTCATCCAGCTCTATGACGGCCCGCTCTACATGGCCTTCCCGGCGGTGGCGGCGATCCTCATCGGCGGCGCCTCGGTGAACAAGGCCACCCTGGTCCACGTGCTGATCGGCACCCTGCTCTACCAGGGCATCCTCACCATGACCCCGGAAGTGTTCAACGCGGTGCTGAAGATCGACATGTCCGACGTGATCCGGGTCATCGTCTCCAACGGCATGATCCTGTACGCCCTGACCCGCACGCTGAAGGTGGCGAAATGAGTTCCAGACTGCGCGTTTTCTTCATCGACAATGCGGTGGCGATCCTGATCACCCTGCTGATCATCTGCGCCCTTCCGGTGGCCAAGCTGCCGGCCAACTTCCTGCTCCAGGAGATCCTGATGCGGCTGGGCCGCGACACCTTCCTGGTGCTGGCCCTGCTGCTGCCCATCATGGCCGGCATGGGGCTCAACTTCGGCATGGTGCTGGGCGCCATGGCCGGGCAGCTGGGGCTGATCTTCATCTCCGACTGGGGCGTGGTCGGCATGCCGGGCCTGTTCCTGGCCATGATCATCTCGCTGCCCATTTCCGCCGTGCTGGGCTGGGTGTGCGGCGTGATCATGAACCGGGCCAAGGGCCGGGAGATGGTCACCGGCTTCATCCTGGCCTTCTTCATGAACGGCATCTACATGATGATCGTGCTCTACGCCATGGGCAGCCTGATCCCCATCATCAACCCCGAGCTGCTGCTCTCCCGCGGCTACGGCATCCGCAACGTGGTGGGGCTGGACGGCGTGCGGCAGGCCTTCGACAACCTGATCCCGCTGCACGTGGCCGGGCTGAAGATCCCGGTGTTCAGCTACCTGTTCATCGCGGCCGGCGCCGCGCTGCTGATCTGGTTCCGCAAGACCAAGCTGGGCCAGGACATGCGCGCCGTGGGGCAGGACCGTGCGGTGTCCGCCTCGGCGGGCATCCCGGTGGAGCGGACCCGGATCCTGGCGATCATGATCTCCACCATCCTGGCCGGGATCGGCCAGGTGATCTTCCTGCAGAACCTGGGAACCATCAACACCACCAGCTCCCATGAGCAGATCGGCATGTTCTCCATCGCGGCCCTGCTCATCGGCGGCGCCTCGGTGACCAAGGCCTCCATCCCCAACGTCATCGTCGGGGTGATCCTGTTCCACATGCTGTTCCTGGTGTCGCCCATGGCCGGCAAGAACCTGATCGGCTCGGGCATGCTGGGCGAATACTTCCGGCAGTTCGTCAGCTACGGGGTGATCGCCCTGGCGCTGGTGCTCTACGAGTGGAAGCGGGTGACCCAGGAGAACGACGCCCGGGCCACGCTGCGCGGCGGAGGTGCGGCATGAGCGCCCGGAGTCTGTTCCAGAGGAGCTGCGCCCTGGTCGGGCTGGTGGTGCTGTCCGCCTTCCTGTTCTACATCGGCAAGGGCCACACCCTGCTCATCGACACCAACGCGTTGACCCTGGACGGCAAGGAATTCACCTCGGCCGATTCGGTCAACGTGAGCATCGACGGCAAGGAGCCCGAGTCCATGGGCCGCGCCGAGCGGAGCATGGTCCAGGTGGGCGGGCCCCGGCACACCATCACCATCGAAGCGGGCGACCGCAAGGTGCAGGAGCGGTTCAGCGTCCCCACCTCGCTGGACACCGCGCTGGTGTCGGTCCCCGCCATCCTGGGCGGGGCGCCGCGCCAGGCCTGGGTCACCCGGTTCGTCGCCCCGGCCCAGGAAGAGGCTCCGGTGGAGCAGATGCAGCACGAGGGAGGCAGCCCGGCCCCCGCTGAAGGAACGGCCCCCGCCGAGCCGGCGGTCAAGCCATGAGCCTCCCGTCGCTGTTCCGTGACCACCTGGAACTGCGGCTGGCCTACCTGGAGCAGGCCCTGGCCGCCACCGGGTTCGAAAGCCTGGTGATCTCCAGCGGCGCGCCGTTCACCTACTACGCCGACGACCATGAAGCCCCGTTCCAGGGAGTGCCCCATTTCCGGCACTACTGCCCGCTGGAGGGCCCGAACCACCTGCTGCGCCTGGAACCCGGGCGCAGGCCCATGCTGGTGCGCTACCGGCCGGCGGACTACTGGTACGAGCAGACGCCCATGGACGGCGCCTCCTATTGGGCCGACCTGTTCGACTTCAAGGAGGCCGCCACCGAGGCGGGCGTGTGGGCCCTGGCGGGCCCGTCCACCTGGGGCGCCTACCTGGGCGACATGCCGGCGCCGGCCGCGGCCGCGGGCTTCCGGCCCAACCCCGAGCCCCTGGTCAAGCGCCTGGACTGGGGCCGGAGCAGCAAGACCGCGTACGAGATCCGCACCCTGGAGGAGGCCACCGAGCTGGGCGCCAAGGGCCACCTGGCGAGCCGGGCGGCGTTCCTGGCCGGCGGGTCCGAAGTGGAGATCCACCATGCCTTCGTCCAGGCGGTGGACTGCCTGGACCACCAGTTGGCCTTCCCGTCCATCGTGGCGCTGGACCCCAAGGGCGCCATCCTGCATTACCATAACAAGCGCCACGTGCGCAACGGCAAGGTGCTGCTGCTGGACTGCGGGGCGCAGGTGCGGGGCTACGGTTCCGACATCACCCGCACCACCGCGGCGCCCGCCTGCGACCCCCGGTTCACCGGGCTCATGGACGGCGTCAAGCGCCTGCAGCGGACCGTGTGCCAGGCCATGCGCCCGGGGCTGCCGTTCCTGCAGATGCACGAGCTGGCCCACGCCGAGCTGGCCGCCCTGCTGGGCCAGGCCGGGATCCTCAAGGCCGGGCCGGAGGAAGCCATGGCCCTGGGCCTCACCCGGCCCTTCCTGCCCCACGGCCTGGGCCATTTCCTGGGCATCAACATCCACGACGTGGCCGGCAAGCTCACCGCCCCGGACGGCGTCATCCTGGAGCCGCCCGCGCACTACCCGGCCCTGCGGGTGACCCGGATCCTGGAGCCCGGCCAGGTGCTCACCGTGGAGCCGGGCCTCTACTTCATCCCGATGCTGCTGGAGCCGTTCCGGAACGGCGCCCAGGCCGACCGGTTCAACTGGGAGCTCATCGACCAGCTGGCGCCCCTGGGCGGGATCCGGTTCGAGGACAACGTGGTGATCACCGAAGGCGGCGCGCGGAACATCACCCAGGAATACCTGCCGTCCTGGGAAGGGTAGGCGGCTCCAGGCCGTCCTCGTCCGGCGAGGGTCATTCGTTCGATCGGCGACTGAAGGCGGACCATCAGGACCTTGGCCGCCTGCTGGTTGGGGAGACCCCTTGCGCCCATTTCAATTTTTGTTCCTGTCTATTTGATGGAATTAAGTCCTTTTCGACTGGAAAATATATAAATTATATTTAATCTGAGATAAGTGGCTCGAATGGGCCCGAGTTCTTTGGCGATTCAATGACTTTAACAAGTTTAAAAGAGAGGACCGAATGCCCTTTAATCGAACGTTTGAGCTCGTTGTGGGAATCTGCCTGAGTTCATCCCTGGCCCATGCGGCCTGGCAGCCCCTGGACCAGCAACTGATCAACCAGTCGTCGGAGGCGTGGACCATTGATTTCTCCACCACCCCTTCCGCACGGATGGGGTGTTCCATCGTGGATGGTGCCTCGTTGGCAGCCCTGCCGGTGCCTCCGACCGAATGCAGCGGTTCCAAGCTCCTTGGCCCCCGGGCACGGATGATCTTCTACGTGGACCCGCTGGCGCCAGCGACGCCCTTGGGCTTCACGTTGAGGGATGCGGCGGGTAGACAGGCGGAATGGCGGGGGAGCCTCGAACGGGTGGCGACGGGACCGGGATACCGATTCGCTCAGACTGGAATAGAGAGTGAGAACCTCGCAGTGTCCTGGTCACCTGGAAGAATCATCATCAGAACGGTTCTGGTTCTGGGGGAGAGCAAGGGGGAAGGCAAGGAGGAGGCCAAGACGGTCCCAGAAGACGAGAAGGCCCCACCGAAAGTAGGCAAGGTCATGGCCGTGCCTGCGGAAAAGGCAACGGCCACCCTGCCGAAACTGGATGCCTGGAAAATGGAAGCCGGGCTGGGGCAGTCGGATCGATATTGGACTCTCAATAAAATTACCTTGGTCAAGAATTGGAGTGGCGCCCTGCATGACTTCGGCAATGTGCTGCCAGCGGACGCCCTGGCCGACATATTCCTGAATACCGTCTTTCAATTCAATGTCTACAACTGTGCCGGCTACAGTCCACTGCTCGACTATGACAGAATCTGGACGACGAAATTTGGTCGAGACAACTATCATTTAAAAGTTGGATTAATGAAGTTTTCAAGCCACGTGGGGCTTCGATTCGAACAAATTAAACACGGTACGCCGGAGTCCAGGAGTTTTGAAAATTATAGGGTTTCTTTTGAAGATGCATTGCATGAGCTGAGGGCAAACCAGGATTTTCTAAATCTGGGTATTGCCTATATGAGACAAAAGATAGTCGTTGAAAAGCTCAGCCACGATCTCGCGTATGGGTCCGCTCACAGGTCCGAGTCCGAGCTGGAAGACCTCCAGAAAATCGTGCTGGAGCGCGACCGTTTGGCCATCGATCTGCAAGCAATGATTTATTATTGGATGGATCAAGCTTTTGTGGAATTTGCAAGCCAGTACCGAGTTGCGTCCGCCCATGGAACGGAAAGGGTTGGGATGTCCATGGGTCTCTTTCAGCCAGGGTTCCTCAAGGAACCGTATTATGCTGAAATCATTAAGAATATTCGAAACTACACGCTTCCGACCGAATCCGTGAAAGGGATTAAATTACATGTTCCGCCCACGGGGCGTGAGTAAGCCATTGTAGCGGCCCCGGCATAAGTTCCTTAGACCCCTTGCGACGCATGCGTCACAAGGGGGGCCGTAGGGGAAGCACCATCGGCGAGTTGATGGACTTGCCCCAGGGTAATGAGGCCCCACGGGCGCGGGAGCTCTGCCGCGTTTTCGTCAACAAGGTACTCCGGACCGGAAACCAGACCAACTCACCCAGCAGACCGGGCCCTGCCGGTGAGCCGGTGCGCCTGGATCGCCATCCAAAGGCCCAGGGTCGCGGCGAGGCCGCCGATCAGGAACACCGCTGAATAGCCCGAATGATCGGCCAGCAGTCCCACCACCGGCCCGGTGGCGCCATAGGCCAGATCCTGGAAGGCGGCGAAGCCTCCGACCGCCGTGCCGCGCAGATGCGCCGGCACCAGCTTGACGACCTCGGAACCCATCGCGGGATACACCATCGAACAGCCCAGGCCGGTCAAGAATGCGCCGAGCAGAGCGCTCCAGGGTCCGGGCGCCAGCCACAGCAGGTACTGCCCGCACGCCTCCACCGCCAGGGAGGCGATGGCCACCGGCGTCCCGCCGATCCGGTCCGGCAGATGGCCGCAAACCAGGCGCACCAGGACGAAGCCGACCCCGAAGAAGGTCAGGCCCAGCCCGGCGTTGGGCCAGCCGCGCCTCAGGAAATAGAGGGAGGAAAAGGCTCCCAGGGCGGCGAAACCGACCCCTTGCAGCCCGACCACCGCACCCTCCCGCCAGATCCGGCCGATGATCCGCCAGAACGACTCCCGCTGGCCGGCAATGGGATGCACCGCCGGCAACCGGTGAATGGCCACCAGTCCGAGCAGCGGCAAGACCGTGCAGACGCCCATGAGGCCCATGAAACCCACCCGGTTGAGCAGGGCGAGGCCAAGCGGGCCACCGGCCGCGAAGGCCCCGTACATCCCCATTCCAACCAGGGAAATCACCTGGCCGGACCGCGCCTGGCCCATGAGCCCGATCGCCCAGCTGATCATTCCCACCATGGCCAGGCTTTCGCCCAGGCCGAGCAGGAGCCGCCCGGCGATCAGCACGGCGTACCCCCCCGCCACATGCAACTGGGGCAGGGCGGCGAACAGGCTGATCAGTCCGGCGGCCGCGTAGAGGATGAGGCCGCGCTCCATGCAGATCTTGCCGCCGAGCCGGTCGACGTTGAGGCCCGCATGGCCGCGGGTGACAATCGTGGAAAGAAAGGCGATGCCCACGGCGAGCCCGCCGTAGGCGTTGCTCAGATGGAAGCCGTTCACCACGAAGATCGGCACCGCAGGAAGCGACATCGCCACCGCGAGGTAGGAAAGGAACAGGGTCCCCGTCAGGGCGAGAACCTGACGATAGGCTAGCTCGGGACCATTGGCAGCAGGCACGTCAACGCACTCCATCATGGCCTCGGCATCGGCGACCTCACGCCAGGCGACCTGTCCTTAGCCGACCTGGAAGGCCTTTGCGACCCACGCTAGAGCGTGCCCAGCGCGATGCGCAGCATGCGCCGGATCGGCTCGGCCGCGCCCCACAGCAACTGATCGCCCACGGTGAACAGGGTGAGGTATTCCGGCCCGAGGTTCATCTTGCGGATCCGGCCCACCGGGACGGCCAGCCGGCCGGAAACCGCCGCCGGGGACAGATCGCGCAGGCTGGCCTCCTTGGTATTGGGCACCACCTGCACCCAGGGGTTGTGCCCGGCGATGGCGGCCTCGATCTCAGGCAGGGGCACGTCCTGGGTCAGCTTGATGGTGATGGCCTGGCTGTGGCAGCGCATGGCGCCGACGCGCACGCACAGGCCGTCCACCGGGATGGTCCGGGCGCTGCCCAGGATCTTGTTGGTCTCGGCAATGCCCTTCCATTCCTCCTTGGTCTGGCCGTTGTCCCAGGCCTTGTCGATCCAGGGGATGAGGCTGCCCGCCAGAGGCGCGCCGAAGTTGGCCACCGGAAAGGCGGGGTCCCGCAGGGTGGCGGTAACCGCCTGGTCCAGGTCCAGGATGGGCCCCTGCTCCTCCAGCAGGGCCGGCTCCACGTCGCCGATGGCGCGCATCTGCTTCACCAGCTCGCGCATGTTCCGGGCCCCGGCGCCCGAGGCGGCCTGGTAGGTCATGGTGCTCATCCAGTCCACCCAGCCCTTGGCGAACAGCCCGCCGAGCCCCATGAGCATGAGGCTCACCGTGCAGTTGCCGCCGATGAAGTCCTTGATCCCCTTCGCCAGGCCGGCGTCGATGACCTTGCGGTTCACCGGGTCCAGCACGATGATGGCGTCCTCGCGCATGCGCAGGGTGGAGGCGGCGTCCAGCCACAGCCCGGACCAGCCCCCCGCCCGCAGCGCCGGGTGCATCTTGGCGGTGAAGTCGCCGCCCTGGCAGGTGACCAGGATGTCCATGGCCGCCAGCGCCTCGAGATTGCCGGCGTCGCCCAGGGGCCCGCCGGTGGGGCCGATGCCGCCGATCTGGGAGGTGGAGAAAAAATACGGCGTGAAGCTGCCGTCGAGATCCCGCTCCTCCTCCATCCGGCCCATGAGGACCGAACCCACCATGCCGCGCCAACCGATGAAACCGACCTTCTTCATGGAACTCCCCTATGGAGAACCATTGTAGCTGGATCCTCGCCAGGGTTTGCGAGACGCTTCAGGTATCCGAAACAGGAGGGGATTCCCCCTGCACCCGCACGCTCATGGCCGGTGCCGGCCTGGACGGAGCCTCACAGCAGGTCGGCCAGGGCCTCCTCCAGCCGCGGGAAGCGGAAGCCGAAGCCCAGCCGCTGGGCCGCCCCGGGCAGGACGTAGGCGCCCTCCAGCAACAGCGCCACCCCCATCTCCCCCAGCAGCGCCCGGACTGCCGCCCCGGTGAGCCAGGCGGGCACCGGCAGCAGCGGCCGGTGCAGGCGCCGGGCCAGGATCCGGGTGAAGTCCGCGTTGCTCACCGGCACGGGCGCCGTGGCGTTCACCGGCCCACGCCAGGCCGGGTTGCCGGCCGCTTCGATGATCATCCGCACCAGGTCGTCCAGGTGGATCCAGCTGAGGCCCTGGCGGCCATGGCCCAGCCGAGTCCCCTGGAACAGCCGCACCGGCAGCGCCATTCTCGGCAGGGCGCCGCCGTCCCGGGCCAGCACCACGCCCAGGCGCAGCCGCACCACCCGCGCCCCGGTGGCCGCGGCCTCCCAGCGGGCGCAGAGCTGGGCCAGGAAATCCCCGCCCGGGCCCTGCCGCTCGTCCACCGGCTGCTCGTCCCGGCTGCCATAGAAGCCCACGGCGCTGGCGTTCACCAGCACCCCGCAGCCGGCGGCCGCCATGCCCCGCGCCAGGCGTTCCGTGGGACCGATCCGGCTGTCCGCCAGCAGCCGCTTGCGCTCCGGGCTCCAGCGCCGTTCGGCGATGCCTGCGCCGCACAGGTTGATGACCGCGTCGGCCCCCTCCAACGCTCCGGGCAGATCCTCCCAGCTACGGGCCATGGCCCCCGGCGTCCGGCTGAGCACGGTCACCTGGGTGCCCGCCGCAACCAGGGCGGCCACCAGCCGCCGGCCCACCAGTCCGGTGCCGCCCGCCACCACCACCCGCCGCAACTCCGCATCTGCCATGGGCCGCTCCCGAGGCCTGAGCCGTTGTCTGGAATCAACCTGGACAGATCACTCGTATTCGATGGTCGCTGGCGGCTTGCTGGTGATATCGAACACCACCCGGTTGATCCCCTTCACCTCGTTGACGATGCGCTGGGCCACCTGCTCCAGGAGTTCATGGGGCAGGCGGGCCCAGTCGGCGGTCATGAAATCCTCCGAGGTGACCGCGCGCAGGGCGCACATGTTCTCGTAGGTGCGCTCGTCGCCCATGATGCCCACGGTCATGACCGGCAGCAGCACGGCGAAGCACTGGGAGGTGTTGCGGTACCAGCCGCTCGACTTGAGTTCCTGGATGAAGATGGCGTCGGCGTTCTGCAGGATCCGCACCCGCTCCTCGGTGACGCAGCCGGGAATACGCACGGCCAGGCCCGGGCCGGGGAAGGGGTGGCGCCAGACCATGTCCTCGGGCAGGCCCAGGGCCAGCCCCACCCGGCGCACCTCGTCCTTGAACAGTTCGCGCAGGGGCTCCACCAGCTTGAGCTTCATGACGTCGGGCAGCCCGCCCACGTTGTGGTGGGACTTCACCAGCACGGCGCCGCCGATGCCGGAGCTTTCGATCACGTCGGGATACAGGGTTCCCTGGGCCAGGAAGTCCGCCTGCAATGTGGAGGCCTCCCGGTCGAACACGTCGATGAAGATCTTGCCGATGATCTTGCGCTTGGCTTCGGGGTCGCTCACACCCGCCAGGGCGCCCAGGAATTCCGCTCCGGCGTCCTTCCAGCGGATCTGCATGTCGAACGGGGCGAACGCCTCCTGCACCTGGCTCTGCTCGTCCTTGCGCATCACCCCGGTGTCCACGAACACGCAGGTGAGCTGCTTGCCGATGGCGCGGTGCAGCAGCAGGGCCGCGACGCTGGAGTCCACCCCGCCGGAAAGCCCCAGCACCACCCGCCCGTCGCCCACCTGGGCGCGGATCTCCTTGAGCTTGTGCTCGATGAACTGGCCGGCGTTCCAGTCCAGCTTCATGGCGCACACGTGCAGGAAGTTGCGCAGGATGGCGTTGCCGTGGGTGGTGTGGCTCACTTCCGGGTGGAACTGGATGGCGAACTGGCGCAGCGCCCGGTTCTCCATGGCCGCCACCGGCACCCCGGGGGTGGTGGCGGTGACCTTGAACCCGGCGGGCGCCTGCTCCACGTGGTCGCCGTGGCTCATCCAAACCTGCAGCGACTCCTCCAGGCCCTGGAACAGGACGCTGTCGGGATCCTGCACGGTGATGGCGGCCTTGCCGTACTCCCGGTGGGCCGAGCGGTGGATGAGCCCGCCGGCGTTGCGCGCCAGCAGCTGCTGGCCGTAGCACACGCCCAGGATCGGCACCCCAAGCTTGAGGATGGCCGGGTCCAGGTCGGGGGCGCCGGCTTCCAGCACGGATTTCGGCCCGCCGGACAGGATGATGCCGCGCAGATCGGCGCCCTGGATCTCCTGGGCGGTGGCGTCGGGCCCATAAACCAGGCCGAAGGCCCCCAGATCCCGAAGCCGGCGGGTGATCAGCCGGGTGTACTGGGATCCGTAGTCAAGTATGGCGATACGCTCGTGATGCATGATTACCCCGTCTGCCCTAGAGAATACCGGAGATCGGGCGGCACCGCGAACCGCGCCGGCTCATTGCGCCTTTTTGAAGGTCTCGTCGGTGCCCACCAGGAGCCAGCCGCGCCGGTCCTGGCGGTAGGCGGCATGCCGTTCCTTGGTCTCCCCCACCCGCACTCCGGGGTGCAGGGCCAGGAACACCGGGAAATGCTCGGTGGGGTGGATCAGCCGGATCAGGTAGGTGACCCGGACCCCGTCCCGGGTGGTTTCCAGCCGGGGCAGGAGGCGCACGAACTCCGCCTCCGCCGCCGGCAGTTCGAAGCCGGTGGCGGTGCTGCGGATGCTTTTCGGCGCCTGGGGCTTGAGCTTGAACTGGAACTGTTCCCGGTCGCCGTCCTGGCCGCGGGCCACCGCGAACCAGCCGGTGCGCACCAGGGCCTCCTGCAGCCCAACCAGCCGGGCGTGCTCGGGGGAACCCTTGATGGCCTTGGCGGTTTCCGGAACCCGGATGGCCACCACCACCGGATAATCCTTGCGGATGTCGGTCTCCGCCTCCCGGCGCGACAACTGGGACGCTCCGCAAGCCAGCACCGCAGCCAGGACGGGAACAGCGATAAGGCGGCTCATGGGCACAGGGGCCTCCAACGAAGGGGATAGCCTCATTCTGGCTGCTGCGGCAGGTCGTGACTACCCTCACTTAAGGAGAGGCCTATAATTGCCCAGCCACATGGGGGTAAATCGTGAATAAACAATATCTAGACTTCCTTTCATCCGAGCTGGTAAAGCTACAGGAGCAGGGGCTTTATAAGACAGAAAGGATCATGGCCTCGCCCCAGGGCGCCTCGGTGCTGGTGAACGGGCGCAAGGTGCTCAATTTCTGCGCCAACAACTACCTGGGGCTGGCCAACCATCCGGACCTGGTGAAGGCCGCCCAGGCGGGCCTGGCCCAGCGCGGCTTCGGCATGTCCAGCGTGCGCTTCATCTGCGGCACCCAGGACATCCACAAACAGCTGGAAGCCGAGCTCAGCTCGTTCCTGGGCATGGAGGACACCCAGCTCTACGGCAGCTGCTTCGACGCCAACGGCGGCGTGTTCGAAGCGCTGCTGGGCGAAGAGGACGCGGTGATCTCCGACGCCCTCAACCATGCTTCTCTCATCGATGGCATCCGCCTGTGCAAGGCCAAGCGCTACCGGTACGCCAACAGCGACATGGCCGATCTGGAAGCCCAGCTCAAGGCGGCCGATGCCGCCGGCGCCCGGTTCAAGCTGGTGGTCACCGACGGCGTGTTCAGCATGGACGGCTACCTGGCCAACCTGCCCGGCATCTGCGACCTGGCCGAGAAGTACCACGCCATGGTGCTGGTGGACGACAGCCACGCGGTGGGCTTCATCGGCGAGCACGGCCGGGGCACCCACGAGCACCACGGGGTGATGGGCCGGGTGGACATCCTCACCGGCACCCTGGGCAAGGCCCTGGGCGGCGCCAGCGGCGGCTACATCGCCTCCAGCAAGCCGGTCATCGACATGCTGCGGCAGAAGGCCCGGCCCTACCTGTTCTCCAACACCCTGGCCCCGGCCATCGTCACCACCAGCCTCAAGGTGCTGGCCATGCTCAAGGCCGGCGACGGCCTGCGCAAGCAGCTGCGGGCCAACGCCCTGCAGTTCCGCACCGGGATGGAGAAGCTGGGCTTCAAGCTGCTCCAGGGCGAGCACCCGATCATCCCGGTGATGTTCTACGACGCGCCCCTGGCCCAGGCCTTCGCCTCCGCCCTGCTGGAGGAGGGCGTGTACGTCACCGGCTTCTTCTTCCCGGTGGTGCCCAAAGGCCAGGCCCGCATCCGCACCCAGATGTCGGCCGCCCACAGTTCCGCCGACATCAGCGCCGCCATCGCGGCATTCGCCAAGGTGGGCCGCACCCTGGGCGTCATCAAATAGCCGAACCAACCGTTTGCAGGAGGTTACCCATGAAGGCACTGGTGAAAAGCAAGCGCGAGCCCGGGCTGTGGATGGAGGACATCCCCATCCCGACCATCGGCCCCAACGATGTGCTCATCCGCATCCACACGTCCGCCATCTGCGGCACGGACATGCATATCTGGGACTGGAACCCCTGGGCCCAGAAGACCATTCCGGTTCCCATGCAGGTGGGCCACGAGTATGCCGGGGTGATCGAGGAAGTGGGCGCCGAGGTGGAAGGCTACAAGGTGGGCGACCGGGTTTCCGGGGAAGGCCACATCGTCTGCGGCCACTGCCGCAACTGCAAGGCCGGCAAGCGTCACCTGTGCCCCAACACGCTGGGCGTGGGGGTGAACCGGCCCGGCTCCTTCGCCGAGTACCTGTCCCTGCCGGCCACCAACCTGTTCAAGCTGCGGGACGGCATCTCCAACGAGATGGCGGCCATCTTCGATCCCTACGGGAACGCCGCGCACACCGCTCTTTCCTTCAACATGGTGGGCGAGGACGTGCTGATCACCGGCGCCGGCCCCATCGGCTGCATGGGCAGGGCCATCGCCCAGTTCGTCGGGGCGCGCAACGTGGTCATCACCGACGTCAACGAGTACCGCCTGGACCTGGCCCGCAAGATGGGCGCCACCCGGGCCGTGAACGTGAGCAAGGAGAACCTGAAGACCGTCATGGCCGAGCTGGGCATGACCGAAGGCTTCGACGTGGGCCTGGAGATGAGCGGCAACGGCGGGGCGTTCAAGGGCATGATCGACAGCATGGTGAACGGCGGCCGGGTGGCCATGCTGGGCCTGTTCTCCGAGGACGTGGCCCTGGACTGGGGCCAGGTGATCTTCAAGGGGTTGTTCCTGAAGGGGGTCTACGGGCGCGAGATGTTCGAGACCTGGTACAAGATGGCCGCCATGATCGAGGGCGGCCTGGACATCAGCCCGGTGATCACCCACCGCTTCCCCATCGACGATTTCCGCAAGGGCTTCGAGGTGATGGGCAGCGGGAAGTCGGGGAAGGTCATTCTGGATTGGGGCGTCAAGTAGTTATTTAATTCCCTTTTATCCCCGTTCATCACCTTCATCCCCGTCGGAACAATCGCCGGGTGTTTCGAAGGGGGTGAATGGGGATGAAAGTTACAAAGGGTCTGGTCAGGTCGGTCTCATGCGCCGCGCTGCATCGCCTGGCGTGCGGCCTGGACCATGAAGGCGCTCCGGCTAAGGCCATGGGCCTTGGCGTACCGGTCGATCCGCTGCAGAACCCCTTTGGGTGCCGTGATGTTCGCCCGAATGAAGGGTTCCTCTCCTGGCCCCTCCACCACCAGAAAAGCCAGGGCCCCTTCGGCGAAATCGTGGAGCATGGCATCCTCCAGGCTCATGGGCTCGGGGATCGGATCTCCAAATTCCCGGCTCACCTGGATGTGCCCGGCCAGCGCTTCCTGGGCCATGGCTTTGGCCTCGTCCAAGGTGGCTCCGGCACTGATGCAACCAGGAAAATCCGGAAACGATACCCCAAAGTCCGAGTCCTTGTCCTTGTGGATGATGGCGATGTAGTTGCGCATTGGCTCACCTTTTGGGCAGGCCCGCCTGACGGCGGACAGATCGTTCGGTCCCAAGGGGAATGTCTTTATTTGGATGAGGAATGGTAACGGTACCCGGCTTGAACTCGTGGCGAAAGTGGTGATGGGAGCCGGTGACTCGTTCCAGCACCCAGCCGTCCTGTTCCACGAGCTTGATGAGGGTCCGACTGTCCATGGGAAAAGATACGCACTGAATACGTATTGGTCAATCCCCGGCCTACTTTACCGGCTGCGGCTGCGGAATGGCTGGCAGCGTCTTCTCCTTGTAGAACTCCCCGTTCACGATGAAGGTGTCCGCCGCCAGGTTGTCGCCCCCGGGCTGCAGGTCCACCCCCAGGCAGGCCAAGTGGTAGCTGTCCAGCTTGCTGCCCAGCACCTGGATCGGCCGGCCCTTGCGGTCCTTGGTGTTCAGGATCGGCACGCTCACGAACGGGCGGTAGAAGAACGGGTGCTTCCAGGGGGTCTCCGGCTCCTGCTCCAGGTAGTCCGGCACCAGGCTGGACAGGAACCGGGGATACTCGCCGTGCTTGCCCTTGTAGCGGGTGAGGGCGTCGGCGGTGCGCTTCATGATGCTGCGCAGCTGGCGCTGGTGCTCCAGGAGATCCTGGCGGAGCAGGGCGTCCATGAGGTAGAGGTCCTTGCTGGCCTGCTGCCCGGCGGGGGTGTCGGGATACTTGGCCGCCAGCTGGGCCATGAGGGTCCGGGCCTCCAGCTGCTTGCCCTTCTGGTTCATGAGGATGGCCTCATCATAAAGCTGCTGGGGCAACCGCGGGTCCTCCGAACGGCAGGACATGAACACCAGCACCAGGGGAAGCACCCAAACGCGCACAGACACCATGGCCGAACCATAGCACCAAAGGGTTCAAGGTTGAAGCGACCGGGTTACACTGGGGCATGCGCTTGCTGGCCCAGCATCCACCGGGGTTCGACCCTGCCACCCCCTGGCAGGACTGCGAGGTTTCGCCCACTCGCGAAACCCATATGTTTCAGCATTTCAAGGTCCGCCGTCGGTCCCCGCACACCGCCCGGGAACACGATTTCACCCGGCTGCTGTGCCCGGACTGGGTGAACGTGGTGGCCTTCACCGCCCCCGAACAGGGTGGGGAACTGCTTTTGGTGGAACAGTTCCGGCACGGCATCGACGCCAGCACGCTGGAGGTGATCGGCGGGGTCTGTGATCCGGGCGAGGATCCGGCCCGCACGGCCCAGCGGGAACTGCTGGAGGAGACCGGGCACACCTCCCGACAGTGGCTGAAGCTGGGCAGCTGCTCGCCCAACCCGGCGGTGCAGAACAACCGCTGCCATTTCTTCCTGGCCCAGGGTTGCGTGCCGGTGGCGGACCTGGACCTGGATCCTTCCGAGGAACTGCGGGTGTGGGCCGCGCCCTGGAACGAAGCCGAACGGATGCTTCGCGAGGGAACCCTGGACCACGCCCTGGTCCTGGCGGCCATGCTGCGCCTGTTCCTGTGGCCGGGCTGGGGGGCGCTGGAACGTTCCCTGCGGGCCCGCGGCTGACCCCGGCATGGGTTGGCTGCTGATAAAGCCCTCACTCGCTGCTACATTTAAAAGGATCCGGAGGGATAGATGGCCAGTGAATGCACATTCGATGTGGTTTCCAAAGTGGATATGGACGAGGTCAAGAACGCCGTCGCCCAGGCCATGAAGGAGATCGGCCAGCGCTTCGATTTCAAGGGCTCGATCTCGAAAATCGAACTGAAGGACGAAGGGGTGCTCACCCTCACCAGCGATGACGACGTGCGGCTGAAGGCGGTGATCGAGGTGCTGCAGAGCAAGCTGGTGAAGCGCGGCGTCAGCATCCGGGCCATGGAGTTCGGCAAGCTCGAAGCCGCCAGCAAGGGCGCCGCCCGCCAGGAGGTGAAGATCCTCCAGGGCATCCCGGTGGAGAAGGCCAAGGGGCTGGTCAAGACCCTCAAGGAAAGCAAGATGAAGGTCCAGGCCTCGATCCAGGGCGACCAGCTGCGGGTGTCCGGCAAGAACAAGGACGATCTCCAGGAAGCCATGGCCCTGCTCAAGAAGCATGACCAGGGGCTGGACCTGCAATTCACCAATTTCCGGTCCTGACGAGTGCCCCGCCTCGACCTGCTCCGCTACTTCCTGCCCATCGCGCCCAAGCTGGCCCAGGTGGAGGCGGAGCTGCAGCGCACCCTCCAGTCCGACCTGGCGGTGGTGCGCCGATTGGCCGCCCACGTGGGCAGCGGCAAGGGCAAGCGGCTCCGGCCGGCCCTGGTGCTGCTGTGCAGCCGCCTGTGCGGGGTGGATTCCCAGGACGACGTCCGCTTCGCGGCGGTGTTCGAACTGGTGCACACCGCCACCCTGGTGCACGACGACGTCATCGATCATGCCCCCACCCGGCGCAGCAGGCCCACCCTGAACGCGCTCTGGGGCAACACCCTGACGGTGCTGTTCGGCGACCTGCTCTACATGCACTCCATGTCCTCGGCCATCGCCGGCCGGTCGTTCCGGATGCTGGAGATCCTGGCCGAGGTGACCACCCGGATGATCGAGGGGGAGCTGATCCAGAACGACTGCCTGTTCAACCTGGACACCACCCGCAAGGAATACTTCGAGATCCAGGAGCGCAAGACCGCGCTGCTGTTCTCCGGCTGCACCGAGACCGGCGGGGTCATCGCCAAGCGCCCGGAAAGCGACTGCGTGGCCCTGCGCCAGTTCGGCCTGGAGATCGGCCGGGCCTTCCAGCTGGTGGACGACCTGCTGGACTACACCGCCACCAGCGAGCAGATGGGCAAACCGGTGTTTTCCGACCTGCACGAAGGCAAGCTGACCCTGCCGCTGCTCACCCTGCTGGAACGGGAGCCCCGGGCGGCCCGGCCCATCATCCAGCGGATCTGGGATGCCGGGGAGGAGGTTCCCATCCGGCCCGAGGACGAGCAGGCCCTGCGCCGGCTGCTGGAGACCCACGACGGTTACGCCGAGACCCGCACCCTGGCCCGCCAGGCGTCCCTGGCCGCCACCGCGGCGCTGACCCCCCTGGATGGCGAACGGGCGACCAAGAAACTGCTGCTGGAGATCCCGGAGTTCCTGCTGGAGCGGAGTTCCTGAGGAAGCCGGCCGGACCCTGAAACCCCGGTATCCAGCAGCACCAAACGGGTTCCTTATGATTTTTCGGGTCCATCCGCCGGAGCCGTCAGGTCAGGGCGCCGGGCATGGTCCTGGGATCCCACTCGTTGCCCACGCGCTTGAGGGAGGCCATGAAGGTTTCTTTGTCTGGCGCCTTCAGGTAGGCCTCCTTCACCTCGATCTGGCCAGCCTGGATCAGTTCGATCAGGGAATCGTTCATGAGCTTTTGACCGAATGCCCGACCGGTCTGCATGGCGCTGGGGATCTGGAAGCTCTTGCCTTCCCGGATCAGGTTGCCGATGGCCGGGGTGATGAACAGCGATTCCAGCGCGGCGATCCGGCCGCCGCTCTTGCGCTTGAGCAGGATCTGGCTGACCACGCATTTCAGCGAATCCGCCAGCATCACCCGGATCTGCTGCTGGCGGTCGGCGGGGAACTGGTCGACGATCCGGTCGATGGTGCCCACGGCGCTGCTGGTGTGCAGGGTGCCGAACACCAGATGCCCGGTGACCGCGGTCTCCAGGGCGATGGCGATGGTTTCCAGGTCGCGCATCTCGCCCACCATGACGATGTCGGGATCCTCGCGCAGGGCGGCGCGCAGGCCGCTCTTGAAGGATTCCGTGTGGGTGCCCACCTCCCGCTGGTTCACCAGGCAGCGCTTGCGCTGGTGCACGAACTCGATGGGGTCCTCGATGGTCAGGATGTGGTCCGAACGTTCCCGGTTGGCCAGGTCGATGAGGGCGGCCAGGGTGGTGGACTTGCCGGAGCCGGTGGGGCCGGTGATCAGCACCAGGCCCTTGGACAGCATGGCCACCCGCTGGACCGGGAGTTCCAGGCCCAGCCGGCCGGGATCCGGGATCTCGTTGGGGATCACCCGGGCCACGAAGCCGGGGCCCATGCGGTCCACGAAATAGTTCACCCGCAGGCGGCAGTGGCCGCTTTCGAAGGGGTAGGCGAAATCGGCGTCGTTGCGCTCCTGGTACTGGCGCCAGGCCGCGGCCGGGGCGATGGCCTGCATGACCTCCATGAGCTGGTTGGGGCCCAGGATGCCGAAGTCCATGAGGTCCTCCAGGTCGCCGTGCACCCGGCAGATGGGCGCCTCGAACGAGCTGCAGTGGATGTCCGAACCCTGCCGGATCAGCAGCTCGGCGAACATGGCCTCGGTCAGCGGGTGGCTGCCGTTGCCGGGCTGGGTCTTGGCCGGCGCCGGCGCCGCC
>JARLGP010000040.1 GCA_031292735.1 Holophaga sp. | reverse complement strand
GTTTGGCGCAACCATTCATGGGCAGCGTCCGTGTCAAGGCGCGGATGCCAGATCATTAGATAATTGAATCCGCATAGTTCGGGCGGCGGCTGCACGGCGCGGAGCGACACGTTGTGTTCCGCCTCGGCCAGTCGCCGGGTGGTGGTGGCGATCAGGTCGGTGCCGGCGACGCTGGCCATGGCGGCGGAGAAATAGGGTACCCGGAGCGCCACCTGGCGCCGGCGGCCGACCGCCGCCAGGCGCTTTTCCGGAATGGTCTGCTGGCCTCCCAGCACGCCGACCACCACATGGCGCGCAGACAGGTATTGGTCCAGGGTGAGGACCTCCGGATAGCCGCTCTCCCGCGCCACGATGCACTGGAATTCCTCCTCGTAGAGCACCGCGCTGCGGAACGGGGCCGGCATCGGGCCCTCGTCCGCGTTCAGCACGAGATCCAGCCTTCCCCGCTCCAGATCCTCATAGGAACCCTCGTGCCACGCCACGAAGTCGAAGGAGACCTGGCTCCCGGGGGGCGTGAATCGTTGGCACAGGATCGGGCACATCACCTGGCAGCCATTGTCGGTCACGGCGATCCGGAAGGTGGCCGCCTCCTGGTCGGGCTGGAACTTGGCTCCACCCAGCAGGCGATCCAGGCGCGGCAGCATGGTCTCCAGTTCCCGTTGGACACGTTGCCCCAGGGGCGTCAATTCGTAGCCGCCCGGCGTCCGCACCAGCAGGTCATCTCGAAGCATGGCCCGCAGGCGCTGCATGGCCCGGCTTACAGCGGGCTGGCTGAGCAGGAGGCGGACCGAGGCACGGGACACACTGCGCTCCTCTGCCATGACGGCGAACACCACCAGGAGGTTCAGGTCCAATTGTCGCAATTGCGCGGTACGCATAATCAATAATCATATTATGCATTGGACGAAATTCGATGAAAAACCGATTCTTGCGGGCAGAGACCAGGGCCTCTTTGAACCCCCCTTCATCTCGGAAAGGACAACCAACCATGTCCAAAGTCATCGTCATCACGGGCGCCTCCAGCGGTTTCGGCGCACTCGCAGCGCAGGCCCTGGCCCGGGCAGGACACAGGGTCTATGCCGGCATGCGAGAAACCTCCGGCCGCAACGCCGCCCAGGTGGAAGTCGCGCGGAAGTTCGCTGCGGAGCACGGGGCCGATCTCCGTCCCGTCGAGCTGGACGTCGCCTCCCAGGCCTCCGTGGACACTGCCATCGCGCAGATCCTCCGGGAGAACCGCACCCTGGACGTGGTCATCCACAACGCCGGCCACATGTCCTTCGGGCCCGCGGAAGCGTTCACGCCGGAGCAGCTGGCAGAGCTTTACGACATCAACGTGCTCAGCACGCAGCGGGTCAACCGCGCCATCCTCCCCCGGCTGAGGGATCAAGGCGAAGGCCTGGTCGTCTGGGTATCGAGCAGCAGCACCCGCGGCGGAACCCCGCCCTACCTGGGCCCCTACTTCGCCGCCAAGGCAGCCATGGACGCGCTGGCGGTCAGTTACGCCGGCGAGCTGACCCTTTGGGGCATTGAAACCTCCATCATCGTTCCCGGCGTGTTTACCACGGGCACCAACCACTTCAAACATTCCGACCTTCCGGGCGACAGCCGGCGCGTGGCTGTCTACGAGGCGGGACCCTACGCAGGGATGGGCCAGCGGATCCAGGAGGGCTTCTCCGCCTGTGTGCCGGCTGACGCTGACGTCCAGGCCGTCGCCGCAGCGATCGTCCAGGTGGTGGCGATGCCTCACGGCAAGCGCCCCTTCCGGGTGCACATCGATCCCGCCCAGGATGGCGCCGAGATCGTCAATGCGGTGGCCGACCATGTTCGCACCGAATTCCTGCGTCGCATCGGTCTGGCCGATCTGCTCAGCCCGGCGTCTGAAGTCCGCCGATAGATGCGCACCTCGCTTTTCATCCTTGGAGGCTTCGCGCTGTGGGCGGTGATGCTCGCCAGCGCACGATTCTTCGGCATCGCCCAGAGAACCGCGTTGCTGGCATTCGCGCTCCTTTGGTGTGCCGTCGCCGTCGCAAACATGTGGATGGGCGTGGCCCGGGCAGGCTACTCCATTCGGGAGGAACTCCCCATCTGCCTGCTGGTATTCCTGCTGCCGGCCGGATTCGCCTTCCTGGCGGAGTGGCGGGTCCTTTGGCCCAGATAGGCGGCGAGGTCGCGTCGCCTGTCTGGTGATCTCGATGGCCCGACGAAGGAGCCCGCCTGCCCTGCTTGGAACCTCCCCCAAGCAATGCTACCTTTCCCTTGGTGGCCCTCCCGAAGGGGGCCAGCGCCGAGTTCCGCGTGCCGGGAGACAGGCCATGATGCATGGAGACCAGCCATGACCGACGAGATGAGGTTCGAGAGCGACTCCACTGGCAGCGTGGCAATCCCGGCTGGCCGCTATTGGGGGGCCCAGACCCAGCGCGCGTTCGTGGTGTTCGGTGGCGCGCCCGAGAAGCTGCCGCCATCGCTGATCCATGCCATGGGCCTGCAGAAATGCGCGGCGGCGCGCGCCAACCTGCGACTGGGCGTGATCGAACCGGACCTGGCCGTCGCCATCGAGAAGGCCGCAACCGAGGTCTGGCAGGGCCGCTTCGACGGCGATTTCCCTTTGCCGGTCTGGCAGACCGGGTCCGGCACCCAGACCAACATGAATGCCAACGAGGTGATCGCCAACCGCGCCAACCAGTTGCTGGGCCAGCCCCTGGGCACCCGCAAGCCCATTCATCCCAACGATCACGTCAACCGTTCGCAGTCCTCCAACGACAGCTTTCCGACCGTGATGCACGTTGCCGCGGCCCAGACCCTCGCCCAGCGGCTGCATCCCGCCCTGCAGGCGCTGCGGACGGCCTTTGCCGGACGCGCGCTGGCCTTCGCGGGCGTGGTCAAGATCGGCCGGACCCATCTCATGGATGCGGTGCCGATGACGGTCGACCAGGCCTTCGATGCCTTCGCACGGCAGATCGGCCACGCGGAGGCGCGGCTGACGGCGACCCTGCCGCGCCTGCACAGCCTGGCCCAGGGCGGAACCGCGGTCGGCACCGGGCTGAACGCCCCGGCGGGCTTCGATGCGGCCTTCTGTGAAGAGCTCAGTGCCCTTTCCGGCCTTGCCTTCGCGCCGAACCCCAGCAAGTTCGAGGGCATGGGGGCGCATGATGCGCTGGTTGAGGTTTCCGGGGCATTGAACGTGTTGGCGGTGTCGCTGATCAAGATCGCCAACGATCTGCGCTTCCTCGGCTCCGGTCCCCGCTGCGGCCTCGGCGAGCTGCAGGTGCCGGATGACGGGCTCACGTCCTCCATCATGCCGGGCAAACGCAACCCGACCGCCGCCGAAGCGGTGCTGCAGGCGGCATTCCAGGTGGTCGGCAACCATGCCTGCATCACCATGGCCGGGGCGGCGGGCAGCTTTGAACTCAACGTCGCCAAGCCGGTGATCATCTACGACCTTCTGCAGTCGATCGAGCTCATGGCCCACGCCGCCACCCTGTTCGCCGCCTTCGTGGCCGGAATCGAGATCGATCGGGACCGCCTCGGGCGCAATGTCGAGATGGCGATCATGCCGGCAACCGTGCTCAACCCGGTGCTGGGCTACGACCAGGTCGCCAGGATCACCCGCAAGGCCATGGCCGAGGGCACGACGCCCCGCGAGGCCGCCATCGCCCTTGGCCTGCTGAGCGGCGAAGCCTACGACCAGTATGTTCAGCCGGCCACCATGGCCCAGCCATCCAAGAGCTAGAAGGGTCGGCTGCGCGGACAGGTGTGGTGCTTCAGGTCAGAGGGTGGTGAAACCGCCCTTGCCGCCGACGACGACCTTGCCCGGGGTGGGGACCGCGAGGCACTGGCCGGGATCCAGAACGTGGTCCACCGGATCGTTTTCCAGGGTGATCCAGAGATGACCGGAATCGCATCGGACCATCCGGCCTTTCAGGTTGGCGAAGGCAGCCGGTCGCTGGTAGTCGACGATGCCCGAAGCGCCGGCTTCCCTGGGGGACGCGTGTGCGCGGCCCAGTCCATGGCCGGCGACGGGATTGCGGGCTTGAAGGTCCACAAGAGCCTGGAACATGACCTCTCCTTTGCTCCCTGGAAGCGATTCCAGGGGTGGGCCCCGACCGGATGGCCGCGGCTTCGCTCCCAAGCGCACCCATGCGCCCGGAGCCCGCGGCCGGCGGGGATGGTTGAAACGCGTTCTGACCAGCGGCGCTGGGGCTATACGGCCCATTCCCTGGGCTGGGGGCCCAGGTTTTCGCTAGCCTGGATCTCCTCGATGCTGGAGAGGGCGATGGTGGTCATGGTGTTCTGCACTCCCGGCACCGAGCGGACCCGGTCAATCACCGTCTGCAGCACCGAAGGGCTGGCCAGGCGGTATTTCGCAAACAGGCACCACTCCCCGGTGACACGACACAGATCCTCCAGGAAGGCACCTTCGAATTCCAGCGCGGCGATCTGCCGAGCCGAATCGTTGCAGTTGACGTTGTTGGTGCGGAGCCAGATGAACGCCGTCAGCGGCAGGCCCATCGACTCCCAGTGAACCCGGGCGCCATATCCGCGGATCACGCCCCGCGCCTCCAGCCGCTTGATCCGCTCAAACACGGCGGGCCGGGAAAGGTGGACCGCCTTGGCGATCTGCTCGTGGCTCAAGCGGCCGTTGCCGACCAGAGCCGTTACAATCTTCCGATCCATCTCGTCCACGTCCGCGTCCTCCGGATCAAACTTTTATTTCGTCGTGAACAATATGCTACCGGCCAACGCATTGGCAAGTGGTTCTGCCCATTTCCAACGATACGTCGGCACTGGTGCCGCCGGGAGGCACCTGCGACGGGAATCCACCGACGATCCGTCCTGCGCTGCGGCTCGAATGCGCGGGCTGCGCGAAACGGGAATGGAAACGATCCAGGTCTCCCGGATCGAGGCCATCCCTTCAAAGTGAAGGGGCACCCCATCCATCTCGCCCCGTGGTTCTGCGTCGTGGCCATGCAGGTCGCCGCGATACCTGGGCGTGACGCTCGGAACCCGGCTGGCCGGCCACTCATTTCGTACCTCATTTTGACTGAATCCATCGGAAGCTGGATTTACCTCTGTGGATTAACAATTGCAAATGCAATAAGTTATAAACAGGTATAATTGTTGCTTCTTCAGCAGGATGTTCATCATGTCTTCATGGGTCATCATGGGCATTCTGCCCTGAAGTCGTTTGCGGACGGGAGGAGCCGGCTCGGTCCAGTCCCGTCAGAACCGATGGTTGAAGGGGACGTCCATGGCAGGCAAGGAAGGCGACATGAAACCATTCCAGACCAAGGATGGGAAGGACCAGGGGAAATCAGGGCTCGGCCAGCACGATCCTCTTTTCAAACCATTGAATCGCCAACAGTTTCATTTCTCCATCGGCTACTTCCTGGTCATGCTGATGGCCTTCATCCTGTTCAACGCCTGGTTCCAGGCCCCAAAGGCCGAATCCATCGATTACAGCGCCTTCAAGGCGAAAATCCAGTCCGGTGAGTTCCATCGGGTGGAGCTCGGAGAGAAGGAACTGACCGGATCGGCATGGACCAAAAGCCAGCTTGACAGCGCCCAGGCCAGCAAGAAAAAGCCGGCAGAGTATCCGAAGGACTACCGGACTCGGCGGATCGCCGACCCCGGTCTGGTCCAGCTCATGGATCAAAAGAGTGTCGAGTATTTTTCCCCCGCCACGGAATCCGGAGACTGGCTGGCCTCCATCCTGCCTTGGGTGTTTCCCATCCTCCTGATGGTCGTATTCTGGAAATTCATCAGCAAGCAGGTCGGCAAGGCCGGACAGGGCGTGATGTCGTTCGGCGCGAACAAGGCCAAGCTGGTTGCCGAGGGCGATACCGGCGTGACCTTCCAGGATGTCGCGGGCGTCGATGAGGCCAAGGCAGAGCTCATGGAGATCGTGGATTTCCTGAAACAGCCGAAAAAATACGAGGCCATTGGCGGAAAGATCCCCAAGGGCGTGCTCCTGGTCGGCCCCCCCGGAACCGGAAAGACCATGCTCGCCAAGGCGGTCGCGGGCGAGGCCAAAGTTCCCTTCTTCAAGATCAGCGGAGCCGATTTCGTGGAGATGTTCGTCGGCGTCGGGGCGGCCAGGGTCCGGGACATGTTCAAGCAGGCCACAGAGAAGGCCCCGTGCATCATCTTCATCGACGAACTCGACGCCATCGGCAAGAGCCGCGGCATCACCTTCGGCGGGAACGATGAGCGAGAGCAGACGCTGAACCAGCTCCTGGTGGAAATGGACGGATTTGATGCTCGGGCCGGGGTCATCATCCTCGCGGCGACCAACCGGCCCGAGATCCTTGATCCTGCACTCCTTCGGCCCGGCCGGTTCGATCGGCAGGTGCTGGTGGACCGGCCCGACCTCAAAGGACGCGGCGACATCCTGAAGATCCATGCCAAGGGCGTGAGCATGGACGACAGCATCGACCTGAACCAGGTGGCGCGGGAGACCCCGGGCTTTTCCGGGGCGGACCTGGCGAACATCGTCAACGAGGCGGCCTTGCTCGCGGTCCGGGCAGGCCGCAATCGCGTTCTCCCCAAGGACTTCGACGACGCCATCGAAAGGGTGGTCGCCGGCCTGGAGCGGAAGAACCGGCTGATCAATGCCAAGGAGCGGAAGATCGTCGCCTACCATGAAACCGGGCATGCCGTGCTGGCGGCCTGCACCAAGGGCGCTGATCCGGTTCACAAGATTTCCATCATTCCCCGTGGCATCGGCTCCTTGGGATATACCATTCAAGTCCCGACCGAAGACCGGTTCCTCCTGACTCGGGAAGAGCTGCTGGCAAAGATCGACGTTCTGCTGGGGGGCCGCGCGAGTGAGCAGCTTTTCTTCGGAGAGGTCTCCACAGGCGCCGCCAATGACATCACCCGCGCCACCGAGATTGCCCGAAAGATGATTTGCGACTATGGCATGAGCGAAAAGTTCGAGAACGTCGTCCTTTCCTCCCAAATGAGCCCCATGTCCATCCCTGGGGAAATGGCACCCCGGCAGCGGGAATACTCCGAATCGACCCAGCAGTACATCGACGAGCAGATCACGGGGATCATCAAAGGACGCTACGAGAAGGCAAAAGCGTTTCTCGATGGGAAGAAGGGGGCCATCGATAAGATCGCGACCAGGCTGCTGGAGGTTGAATCCATCGGCGAGGAAGAATTCCAGGCCCTGCTGGTCACCCAGCCACTGAAGCCAGAAGCCTTGCCTTCTCCTGGCGGAAGTCCGTCTTGACGGCTTCCAGGAGGGCGGGGTCAAGGAGCAGATCCAGGGCGGTCATGGCCAGGATCTTGGCGCCCAGGGCGATGGCATCATGGGCTTCCGGGGATTTGCCCCGGTCCAGGTAGCCCTGGCTGTGGGCCGAGATGCCCTTGTCCACGAAGGGGAGGTTGATGCAACTGCCGGGGATGTAATACATGACATTCGCGAAGTCCGTGGACCCGGTCCGCTCCCGGGGCGGTTCGATGGCCTTGGCGCCGGCGCGCCGGGCGTTGTCCATGACCAGGTCGTTCAGGCGGCGCACCGGGATCTTGCTGTGGAATTCGATGGTCTTCTCCACGGTGAACCGGGTGCCCGTCATCAACGCGGCGCCTTCGAAGATCCGCTGCACCCGTTCGATCACCTGGTCCAGGTAGGGGCGGTTGTAGGAACGCACTTCGATCCGGGCGACCGCGTGGTCCGGGATCGCGTTCACCGCCTGGCCGCCCTGCTCGATGATCCCGTGCATGCGGGTGTCGTCCCGCACGTGGCCGCGCAGGAAGGCCAGGCCGTTGAACACCAGCATGAGCGCCTCCAGGGCGCTTCGGCCATCCTCCGGAGCCATGGCGGCATGGGCGGAGGTCCCGTGGAAGGTCACCAGGAACTCCGACAGCGCCAGGGCCCTCAAATCGACCTGGGTGACGTCGTTGCCATGCATCATGAGTGCGACATCCAGGTCCTTGAAGGCCCCGTGTTCCAGCATGGACACCTTCCCCCCGGCGGTCTCTTCGGCCGGCGTGCCGATCACTTCCAGGGAATAGGGCCGGTCGGTGACCTGGTCCTTGACGGCCATGGCCGCGCCGATGATGCTCGGGCCCTGGAGGTGATGGGCACACGCGTGGCCGAGGCCGGCGAGGGCGTCGTATTCGCACAGGAGCCCGATGCGGGGGCCGCCCGCGCCGACCCGGTGGACCGCCCGGAAGGCGGTGGGCAGGCCGGCATAGCCGCGCTCCACGGCGAAGCCGTTCTTGGCCAGGAAGTCGCAGAGCAGTCCGCAGGCCTCGACCTCCTGCAGGCCGATCTCCGGGTGGTCGAAAATGAAGTCGCTCATGGCGGCCAGCTCGGGCTGCAGGTGGTCGATGGTCCGGACCATGGAGCTCTTGGGGTCCTCTCGGGTCTGTGGGGTCACTGCGCGCCTCCTCGGATGCAGGTTGCTGCGGTGGACCGGAGGTGGATCCCCGGTCCCTGATTCACTTCATTCACACTTGTAACGCGAAACGGGATGCGGCGGCTATTTCCGGACGGTGGACAGGAACTGCTTCAGGCGCTCGCTGCGGGAATCGTCCAGCAGGCGGTCCGGGGCTCCCTCCTCCTCGATGTGGCCGTTGTGAAGGAAGATGACGTGGCTGGAAACGTCGCGGGCGAACCCCATCTCGTGGGTCACGACGATCATGGTGCGCCCTTCCCCGGCCAGCTGCTGCATCACCTTGAGCACTTCCCCCACCAGTTCCGGATCCAGCGCCGAGGTGGGCTCGTCGAACAGCAGCACGTCCGGTTCCATGGCCAGGGCCCGGGCGATGGCCACCCGCTGCTGCTGGCCGCCGGAAAGGTGCGCGGGATACTTCGCCTCGATGCCGTCCAGGCCCACCTTGTCCAGGTAGAGCCGCGACCGCCGCAGGGCCTCCTCCCTGGGCAGGCCCAGCACGTGGATCGGGCCTTCGATGACGTTCTCCAGGACCGTCATGTGCGCCCAGAGATTGAAGTGCTGGAACACCATGGCCAGCCGGGTGCGCAGGCGCAGGAGCTGCTTGTGGTCCGCCGGCCCCCGGTGGCCGAAGCGGCCGGTGGTCATGCGGATTTCCTCGCCGTTCAGGGACACCGTGCCCGCGTCGGGCAGCTCGAGGAAGTTGATGCAACGCAGCAGGGTGCTCTTGCCCGAGCCCGAGGAGCCGATGATGCTGATCACGTCCCCGGCCCCGGCGGTGAGCGAAACCCCCTTCAGTACCTCCAGGGCCCCGAACTTCTTGTGCAGGTCTTTCACGCAGAGGTTCAGCATGGTTGTTCCTTGGGCCGGGGGCTCGCCTGGACGGTCTGGGGCTGCAGGTAGGCAAGCCACCGCCGTTCCGCACGACGGAACAGGGTCACCAGCAGGAAGGTCACCCCCAGGTAGATGACGGCGGCGATCCCGTAGGCCTGGAGAGTCATGAAGGTGGCGGCGTTGACGTCCACCGCCACCTTCAGCAGGTCCGGGACGGTGGCCGTGAAGGCGACGGAGGTGGAGTGCAGCATCAGGATCACTTCATTGCTGTAGGCCGGCAGCGCCCGGCGCAGGCTGCTGGGCAGGATGATCCTGCGGTACAGGGTGGCCTTGGACATGCCGATGGCCTGGCCCGCCTCGATCTCGCCGAAGGGGGTGGCCTTGATGGCGCCCGCGAAGATCTCGGTGGTGTAGGCGCAGGTGTTCACCACGAAGGTCACGATCACGCAGTTGAATCCCGCCCGGAAGAACGACCACAGCAGGGGCGAATGGCGGATGAAGTGGATGCCGGCGAATCCGCTGTAGACCATCAGCAGTTGCACGAACAGGGGGGTGCCCCGGAAGACGAACGTGAACAGCCACACCGGGCGCCACAGCCAGGGGTTGCGCGAGCTGCGGGCGATGGCCAGCGGGATGGAGAGGAGGAAGCCGAAGGCGCAGGAGAGGACCAGGAGCCACATGGTCATGGCCAGCCCGGTGAGGTTGAACCCGTCGCTCCACAGGTAGCTCTTCCAGTAGGTCTGGATCAGGTCGATCACAGCCGCGCCTCCCGGACGCCCACGGAGAAGCGGCGTTCCAGGTACTGCAGCAGGACCTGGGACACGGAGGTGATGGCCAGGAAGATCGCCGCCACCACGCCGTAGAAGAAGAACTCGCGCATGGTGGCGTTCCCGGCCTGGCGGGCGGCCTTGACCATGTCGTTGATCCCCAGGAGGGACACCAGCCCGGCCGTCTTGACCAGCACCAGCCAGTTGTTGGTCACCCCGGGCAGGGCGAAGCGCATCATCTGCGGGAACTGGATGCGCCGGAAGGCGCGGAACCAGGGCATGCCGATGGACAGGGCCGCCTCCATCTGGCCCCGCGGCACCGCCAGGTAGGCGCCCCGGAAGGTCTCGGTGAAGTAGGCGCCGTAGATGAACCCGATGACCATGACCGCCGCCGAGACCGGATCGATGTCGATCTGGTGCAGGCCGAAGTTCTCGGTCACCCGGTTCAGGCCCATCTGGACGCTGAAGTAGAGAAGCAGCATCAGGACCAGGGCCGGGATGCCCCGGATCAGGGTGGTGTACAGACCCGCGGCCCAGGCCAGGACGGGGTTGGCGGACAGCTTGGCCAGGGCGCCCGCCAGACCGATGGCGAACGAGAGCACCAGGGACAGGAAGGAGATCTTCAGGGTCACCCAGGTGCCCGCCAGGATCAGTTGGCTATAGCCTTCAAGGGACAACAACGTCATGGCACCATTTGGGGAGCAGCGGCAGCGGGGCCGTCCGGAGCGTGGCCCGCATACGCCCCGGACGGCCCAGCGGGATCATGAGAAAAGGCCGATCTCAATCGCCGTAGGGATCGAAGGTGAAGTATTTCTTGGCGATCTTGGCGTAGGTGCCGTCCTTGCGGATCTGGGCCAGGGCCTTGTTCAGCTTCTGCAGCAGGGCCGTGTCACCCTTGCGCAACCCGAAGGAGGCGCCGACGCCGAAGATCTCGTCGCGCAAGGTCGGCTTGGCCAACTCGTAGTCCTTGCCCTCGGGCTTGGAGAGGATGTTCGTCTGCAGCACCACCATGTCGTCCATCACGGCGTCCAGCCGGCCGGCCATCAGGTCGGCCCGGTACAGATCGGGGGTCTTGTAGGGGGTCACGGTCACGCCGCGGGGGGCATAGTACTTCCTGGCGTACTGTTCGAAGATGGTGCCCTGCTGCATCCCCACGCTCTTGCCTTTGAGGGATTCGGGGAGGGTCTTCAGGCCGCTGCCCTTCCGGACCACCATGCCGGCGGGGGTATGGAACACCTTGTCGGTGAAGCTGACCTGCTGCTTGCGCTTTTCGTTCACCGCCATGCCCGAGACGATGACATCGAACTTCTTGGCCTGGAGGGCCGGGATGATGCTGTCGAAGTCGTTCTCCACCCACACCGGCTTGACGCCCATCTTTTGGCAGATGGCCTTGGCGATATCGATCTCAAAGCCGACGATCTCGCCAGAGGGCGACTTGGTTTCGTAAGGGGCGAAGGTGGGGTCGGTGCCGAGCTTGAGGGTCTGGGCATCCAGCACGAACGCCTGCAGAGAAAAGGCCACCAGGGCGGCCAACAACCACAGTTTTTTCATAGAAGCTCCTCCAGGTTAGGATTGTTGAGGTCGTTCAGCACTTCGTTTCGAACCAAACCCGTCGGATCAGGCCCGGGAAGATTTCGGGCGCCACCCGGCTGTCCGCGGCCTGGAGGCACATGCAGCTCAGGGCCCCCACCGCCTCCGGGAGCATGAATCCGCGCCCCAGGCCGTTCCGCTGCACAGGACTGATTGTCGTCATGATTTCCTTTTTCAGTTCCCAAGGAAGGACTGGTTGCCTGTTGGAATGGAAATTAATTCTACTTTAGCCATTCCCAAGCCTCCAGGCAAGGGGCTAGGAGGCTGCTGGACCGGAACTCGGACCCGATCGCCCCGTTGACCCCCGACTGGATTCGAAAAAAAACGATGGTGGCGGTCCGGTCAAGCACCTTGGTGCCTGCCCATGCCAGGGATCCGATAATTCCAGACTGAGACAGGCCAATTATAACTTATTATAATTTATGTCATTGCCTCCTTCGGAATCTCCTCTTGGCCGGCTGCTGCGCATCCTGGTCGCGCTCCCCTGCGCGCTCTGGATGGGGATGGCCATGGCGCTGCGGCTTCCCCCGCCCCGGTGGCTGGCGATTGGGCTTGGCGCCGCGGTTCCGCTGGCCCTCCTGGTGGCCCTCGCCTGGCTTCCCCGGAAGCAGGGCGGTGCGATTTTCCTGGTCGCCTTCCTGGCCGGGTTCGCCGCCTTCGCCGCCCTGCGACCTTCCAACAACCGGAACTGGATGCCCGATGTGGCGAGGACCCCAACGGCCATGATCCAGGACGGCCGCCTGCTTGTGCACGACGTCCGCACGTGCGTTTACCGGTCCGAGTTCGATTACGACGCCCGTTTCGAGGATCGCACGTATGATCTCGACCAGGTGCAGGGCATGGACCTGTTCCTGGTCTCATGGGGCCCGCGGCACATCGCGCACGTGATCATTTCCTTCGATTTCGGGAAAGAAGGCCACTTGGCCTTTTCCATCGAGACCCGCAAGCAGTGGGGACAAAGCTACTCAGCCATCCGCGGCTTTTTTCGAGAATACGAGCTTTACATCGTTGTGGCGGATGAAAGAGATGTGATCTGTCTCCGCACCAACTACCGCAAGGAGGTGGTCCGTCTTTACCATCTGGATGTTCCGCCCGATGGAGCCAGGCAGGTCCTCATGGACTACCTGGCCCGCATCAACGGTCTTGCGGCCCACCCGGAGTGGTATGACGCCCTCACGGACAATTGCACGACGGCCATGATCGGCCCCATCCGCACCCACACGAACCGGCTGCCGTGGAGCTGGAAGCTCATCGCCAGCGGCCATCTGGACGAACTCCTCTACAGCAGCGGATTCATCAGCCACGACCTTCCCTTTGACCAGCTCCGGAAGCGCGCCGTCATCAATGACCGGGCCATGGTCGCGAACCAGGACCCCGCCTTCAGCACGCGGATCCGGGCGGGCACGGGTGCCTTCATCGGCCCGTACTAGGGCCAAGGTCCTGTTCAAAGCTGGCCAGCAGCCGGTACCGAGTGTTGCGTGGGGGAGGATACCAAACCCCTAAACCCTGTCAGGCTCACCGGATTCACCCTATCCTTCACCATGAGATCCACCCACCCTTCCCTAACGACTCATGTCTTGCCGCACTTTGACGGCAGAGGACTCCGCAGGCGCATCCTCGCCATGGTCGCCGCCGCGTGCCTGGCTCCCTCCCTGGGCGCCAAGGTGGTTTTCCGGATCGCCTACTGGCCCTATCCACCGAATCTCATCGTCGACCGGCTGGGCGCGACCGCTTCCGCGCCCAAGGGGGCGATCGTGGAGGTCTGGGAGAACTACATCGCGCCCAAGGCCGACCTCGAGATCCGCTGGATAGGTCCGGTCCCGTTCTCAAGGGCGTTGACCATGGTAGAGAACGGCGAGGCGGATGCGGTCCAGCACCTGTCCAGGACGCCCGAGCGGGAGAAGACCTTCCTTTTCTCGCGGCATCCGATCATGTGGGGCCGGCAAGGCGTCGTGGTCTTGGCGAAGGATCCGCTCGAACGCATCAAGGACCTGGACGACGTCAAAGGAAAAAAGATCGGGATGATCAGGGACGGCTATCTCGCTCCGTTCTTCCAGGAAAACCGGAGAAGCCTCCGGCTGGAGGAAGTCTTCGGCCAGGAGGCAGCGCCACAGAACGTCCGGAAACTGCTGGCCTCTCGGCTTTGGGGCATCTACTTCACCTTTCCGGACGTGCTCCTGTATTACGTCGCCCTCGAGCACCGGACCCGGGAGGTGAAAGTCATTCCCTTTCCGGGTTCCGATAAGGACGAGGTCACTTTCGCGGCGATGTCGCGGAAACTGGATCCGAAGCTGGTGGAACGCATCAACAAGGCCATAGACGCCACGTATCAGACCTACAATTACACGCAAATGGCCAATACGGTTTCCGAGCAGGCCGCCGCCGGCTCCGGGCCGAGGTGATCGGAAAAGCTGCCGGTAATTGCTGTTTCCAACGCTCAACCTGTCACTCCGATCTCCCGATGAAACTTATGGAACCTGGGGCGCGCCCAACCCTTCCCGACCAGCAGCCGGTCCTTCGCGCTTCGAGCATTCCGGCAAAAGGGGGGGAGGTTGCGGACCAGACAACGATTGAGTCGGAAATTCCTGGCCTGGCTGGTGCCGTTCCTTGTGGGCGTGTTCCTCTTTGCCGGGGCTTCCATAGCCTATACGCAGTATTCCAGGCTGTCCGCCAACCTGGAGAGCAAGGCGGACCGGACCGCCTTGGTGCTATCCATCGCGCTCCAGAAACCTCTCTGGGATATGGATGACGACCAGGTCGACAAGTTGCGCGAGGCCATTCTCCAGGATCCCGAAGTTCTGGCGATCACCATTACCGGCGAGGGGAACCGGGAGACCCCTCCTGTGGCACCGGCCCTTACCCGGCAGAGTGAAGTGGTCCGGACCATTGCCATCGCGGCTCCGGGAAATCCAGACGTCAAGATCGGTGAAGCCGTGGTCAGCCTCAACCGGAAAGTCATCGTGGGAAAGATCCGAACCGAATTGGTTGCCCTGGCCGCGACGATGATCCTTAGCCTCGCGACGGTGGTCTTGCTTTACAGCATCATCCAGCGGCGCTTGGTCATCCGCCCGCTTGAAAGCATGCTTGAAGGCATTGTCGCCAATTCGAAGACCAAGGCTTTCCTGCCGGTGGTGGTCCACGCCCAGGATGAGATCGGCTTCCTGGCTGAGTCCTTCAATGCCAAGACCAAGGAATTGAAAGACCACGCCAATCATCTGCAGAACCTGGGCCTCGAACGGGAACGGTTCCTTGAAGAACTGGCGTCCCTCAACAAGGGCCTGCACGACCGCGACGCCCAGCTCCTGGTATATCAGGAACACCTGGAAGAGCAGGTGGTCCAGCGCTCGGAACAACTCATTCAAACCAAACAACTGTTGGCCACCACCCTCGATGCCTTGCCTGCCTATATTGCGATTCTGGATGGTGCGGGAACCATCCTGGCCACCAACGAGAAATGGGCGAAATTTGGCAACCCTACCAATCGACTTATCTTCGAGGCAAAGCCCGGACAAGACTACCGGGCGGTATGCGCTAGGTTCCAGGGCGGAACGGAGCAACTCGACCGGATCGCCATGGAACTGCTTGAGATCATGGATGGCACGAAGGAACCCAGCCGGATGGAATACGCCTTTGGCCAGGAAGAGCAGTGCCAATGGTTCACCGTGGAGATGACACGATTCCTTTCGGCGGATAGGTTATTTCTCGTCCTGATGCACTTGGACACGACCGACCAGAAACGAATGGAACTGCAGTTCCAGCAGTCGCAGAAATTGGAATCGATCGGCCAACTGGCCGCCGGCATCGCCCACGAAATCAACACGCCCACCCAGTATATTGGCGACAACGCCATCTTCTTGCGAGATTCCTTCCACGCCATCCTGGGCCTGATGCCCCCCTTTATGGAGTTGCTAGAAGTCACCGAAGCCGCGGGCAGCACAAACGCCCCTACCGGGCCTCTCATCCGCGTGTTGCGGACGGCATTGAATACCGCCGATCTCGCATTCCTCCAAGAAGAGATTCCCAATGCCATCAGCCAGTGCCTGGAAGGCGTGGGTCGCGTTTCCAAGATTGTCGGCGCCATGAAGGAATTCAGCCACCCCAGCAGCGCCACCAAGATGCCATTGGACCTCAACCGGGCCATCGAAAGCACAGCCCTGGTTTGCAGGAGCGAGTGGAAATACGTGGCCGAGATGGCTATGGAGCTTGACCCGGATCTGCCGAACGTACCTTGCTTCGCGGACGCGTTCAACCAGGTGATCCTCAACCTCATCATCAACGCCGCACACGCGATTTCAGATCATCGTAGGGGCGGAACCGGGAAACTGGGCTTGATCCGGATTCGCACGCGGGCCTCGGAAGGATTCGTGGAAATCCAGGTGGAGGATTCAGGCCCCGGGATCGCGTCGGGAATCCGATCCAGGATTTTCGACCCTTTCTTCACCACCAAGCCCTTGGGCAAAGGCACCGGGCAGGGGCTCGCCATCGCCTATGCGGTCATCGTTAAGCAACATGACGGCATGATCTCCGTAAAAAGCGAAGAAGGGAAAGGGGCGACGTTCATCGTCAGATTGCCGCTCGCGGGCCGTTCGCAGTAGCCGGAACCGTCCGCAATCCAGGATCCCTGGCCCAGGCCAGGGGATGGTCAGCGTTTTGCTATTCCGGCACCTGGATGCGTCCATCGAATGCCGTAGGGAGAAACCGGCTCGACGGAAAGCCCTTGGCCAGCCAGAGAAGGTGGCCTTCGCTGGTTCAGGCGTGCCGCGTGGCGTAGGCGTCGGCATCGCCCTCGCCGATGGCGGAGAGACGCACGTTCCGGGTCTCCGGAGCCCAGAGGTGACAGCCGATCCCGCACACCAGCAGCACGGCCACGCACAGTCCCATGCCGACACTGATCCCGTAATGGCGGATCACCAGGGGCATCAGGAAGGTGCTGGCGGTGCCGGCGAACCGGCCCGAGGCGACCCCCAGGGCGATCCCGCGGCCCCGCAGCGCGGTGGGAAACAGTTCCGGCAGGTAGATGGTGGGCAGGTTGTTGGCCATCATGCACACCAGGGCCGTGAGCCCGGACACGATGATCACCCCGGTCGACGAAAGGAAATGGAAGACCAGCAGGGAGGTGAAGACGGCGCCTGCGTAGCAGGTACCGAGCAGGAACAGCCGGCGGGACATCTTGTCCACCAGGAACAGGCCGATGACGGCGCCGATCATCAGGAACAGGTTGTAGTAGAGGCCCGCGGAAAGCGGGTTGGTGACGTGGAGCGCCTTCATGTTGATGGGCAGGTAGGTGGCCATGGCATAGAGCGGGGCGATCAGGCTGACGTAGTAGAGCGCGCAGGTGACGGAAGCCTTGATCCACTTGCGGGAGAATAGCTCGGCCCACTCGCCGCCGACCTTGGCCAGCTTGCTGACGCCCGCGGGCAAGGAAAAATTGGGCCCCAGTTTGCGCAGCACGATGCTCCTGGCTTCCTCGGTCCGTCCCTGCTTCATGAGCCACAGGGGCGATTCGGGGATGCCGAACCGGAACAGGAAGATGCAGGCGGCGGGAATGGAACTCACGGCCAGCATGTAATGCCAGGCCTCCGGGCCCGTGTTGCGCAGCAGGAACCCGACCACGTAGGAAAAGGCGTAGCCGAAGGTCCAGGTCAAGGCCAGGCTGCTGCCGACCTTGCCGCGGTATTTGGTGGGCGTGAACTCGACCACCACGGCCTTGGCGACGACCCAATCCGTTCCAAGCACCGTGCCCAGCAGCAGGCGCAGGATGAGGAGCTCCCACGCGTTGGTGGCGAAAAATTGGCAGCCGGAGATGATCGCCATGAACAGCATGTTGTAGCCATAGATGTAATAACGGCCGTAGCGGTCCACGAGGGACCCGGTCAGGATGCTGCCGATGAACAGACCGACCATGGCCGCGGCGCCCAGAATGCCCATCCAGAGCGCGCTCAGGTGCAGCGGGCCGGCCGCCATGCTCAGGGCGATGCCGATGATGCCCAGCTCGAATCCGTCGGCGACTTCGCCGCCGCAGGCACTGAACGCCACGTGGAAATGGAAGAACCGGAAGGGGGCTTCTTCGATGGGAACCGATCTGGTCTGTGTCATCTCGCTCTCCTGGAGGTTACCAGTGCCGCCTGATCCAGGTCGGCACCGGCTGAAGCGTTGGTTGACATCCGGCAGGAACGTTTTTCCTGACGGTGCTGGGTGCAGCGGGGTATACCTTTCACAAGCCACCTAAATGGCTTTTTTTTGTATTAACTGTAAATTTATTTTGTGATTTTATATTTCGCTTGGGACAGTGGCGGTTTCTCCTATCCTGGTGCAGTGGATGATGCTGTTATGATCCTGGGTATGACCCCGTCCAAGCTCACCATCCGCCAGGTTGAAGCCTTCCGTGCGTTCATGCAGCGGCGCAGCATCAAGGGCGCTGCTGAGATGCTATTCATCTCGCAGCCTGCGGTGAGCCGGCTGATCGCCGATTGCGAGGAGAGCCTGGGCTTCACCCTGTTCGACCGGAACCAGGGCCGGCTGGTCCCCACCGCGGAGGCCAAGGTGCTGTACGACGAGGTCGAAAGGGCCTTCCTCGGGCTGGACCGCATCGTCCTGGCCGGAGAGCAGATCCGGACCATGCGCCGGGGGTCGCTGCGCATCGCCGGCGCCCCCTCGGTGGGCCTCCACCTGCTGCCCGAGGCCATCGCCGACTTCCAGCGCGAACATGACGGGGTCGACGTGGCGCTTCTGACGGACAGTTCCCGTTCGGTGCTGGAGCGGGTGGCTGGCCAGAACTACGACGTCTACTTCGTGGTCGAGGAGATTCCCTTCCCGGGCGTGCAGCTGGAACAGATCTACGAATCGCCTGTGGCCTGCATCCTTCCCCTGAACCACCCGCTGTCCAGCAGGCAGGTCATCCGCCCGGAGGATCTGGCGGACCAGGATTTCGTGTCCTTTTCCGAGCCCTTCGGCTCGCGCACCGAAGTCGACCGGCTGTTCGCGGACCGGGGCGTGCTGCGCAGGTGCCACCTGGAATCGCAGATTTCCCAGAACATCATCGCCCTGGTCGAACAGGGGCTGGGGGTGGCCCTCATCGATTCGCTCAGCGCCCATTACGCCCAGGCCCGGGTGGCGGTGCGCCGGTTCGAACCGCCCCTGATCCGCAGGATCTACCTGGCGACCTTGAGCGGAAAGTCCATGTCGGTGCTCGGCGCGGCCTTCGTCAGCCTGGTGCGCCGAAAGCTCGACGCCTTGCCCGGATTTTGAACGAAGGCGCAGGGGGCTGGCGGAAGCGGTTGAAACGCGCGGGCGGAGGTCAGGCATCGAAGGCCGCGATGATCTGGTCGGCGCTGCGCACCCGGCCCATGCGCGGGAAGAGGCGGTCGATGGCGTCGGCGTGGCTCTCCGCCACCATGCCGGTCATGCAGTCGGAGGCGAAAACCAGGTCGTAGCCCAGTTCGTGGGCCTGGCGCGCCGTGCTCTCCACCCCCAGTTCGGTGGCGATGCCGCACAGGACGACGGTGCCGAGCTTCCGGCGGCGCAGCTGAAGGTCGAGGTCGGTGCCGTAGAAGGCGCCCCACTGCCGTTTCAGGATCACGATATCGCCCGGCTGGCGGTCCAGCTCGGGCAGCAGTTCGCTCCAATCCGCCGGCAGCGGGACAGCCGCCGGGGCCGGCGCGTCGGTCAACGGTTTCAACCGGTCCGCCCCATCGGGCGCACCTCCCGCATGGACCAGGACAGGCTGGACGCCTGCCCGGCGTCCGGCGACGAGCAGCCGCAGGATATTCTCCGTCATGGTGGTCCTCGGCAGGGGTGCGCCGGGCAGGCGGAGATTGATGTTCTGGAGATCGTTGACCAGGATGGCCGTTCGTTTGGGATCCAGTTTAAATTCGTTCATGGCTGCAATCCTTTCTGGGCAGATCGAGGGTCAATCCGGCGTGGCCGTATCGCTGGAGGCTGTGGGGGTGGCCCCCAGGGGGCTGCCGGTGACGGCCAGCATGGCTTCCGGGGTGGCGGGGAGGGCGGCCAGTTCGCCGAGCCGGACCGGCTTCACCGGCGGCCGCAGGCGGTAGAACCCGACCTCCTGCGGATCGGCCTTCCTGGCGGACGCCATCATCTCCGTGACGGTGGACGAGCAGAGGCGGCCTTGGCAGGGCCCCATGCCGCAGCGGAGGAAGGTCTTGAGCTGGTTCGGGCCGGGCACGCCGAGGGCGATGGCCGAGCGGATCTGGCCGGCCCGCACCTCCTCGCAGCGGCAGACGATGGTTTCATCATCGGTTGGGATGCGGAAACCGTCCCGGGGCCGGTAGAGAATGTCCAGGAAGGTCCGGCCGTGCCGGAACCGGGCCAGCATCCGGCGCAGGGGCCGTTGCAGTTCCGCTTTGCCGGCCGGGTCCAGGGAGCCGATGGCCGCCAGCGCGCCCAGGGCGGCCAGCCGGCCCGACACTTCCGCCAGAGCCGCGCCGCCGATGCCGGCCCCGTCGCCGGCCACCGAAATGCCGCCAACCGTGGTCCGGCCATCGCCGTCGAGCCGGGGCTGGAAGGAGGATTGCCGCTCGTTCCAATCCAGCGCGCAGCCCGCGGAACCGGCCAGGCTGACATCGGGAATGACCCCCTGGTGCAGCAGGACCACGTCGGCATCGATTTCCTTCCAGGTGCCGCCGGTGCGGAACCGGAGCCTTTCCACCCGGCCGTCGCCGACCGCCTCAAGCCCGGTCACCCCGCGGACGAACCGGACCGAGCACAGCACTTTGGCCAGCAGCTTCAGCCCTTTCCAGAAATAGGCCGAACGGGCGAAATCCGGCAGATGGGGCAGGGACTTCAGCAGCTGCCGGTGGTCGGTGGTGTCGATCACCGCGGCGACCTTCGCCCCCGCGGCCAGCAGCTGGTAGGCCAGCAGGTAGAGCATCGGCCCGCATCCGGCCAGCACCACCTTGCCCCCGGGCACCATCCCGGCGGACTTCAGGGCGACCTGCCCCGCCCCGGCGGTCATCACCCCGGGCAGGGTCCAGCCGGGCACCGGCATCGGCCGCTCGTAGGCGCCGGTCGCCAGGATGACGTGGCGGGCCCGCAGCAGGCGGGCTTCGCCGGCCAGGGAGATCCCCACTTCCACCCCGCCGGGGCCGTCCCCGGCGGGGACCAGGCTCCAGACCGCCGTGCCCGGGGCGTAGCTGACGCCGCTGGCATGGAACGCGTCCACCAGGGCCGTGCCCCGCCAGTAGTCCGGCCCCAGGAAGCCGAAGGCCCGCGGTGAGAGCCGGGTGATGGCGCGGTACATCTGGCCCCCCAGCGCTCCGCCTTCGTCGATGACCAGCGTGGCGGCGCCGCGGGCGGCGCTTTCGATGGCGGCGCTCAGCCCCGCCGGCCCGGCGCCGACGATGATGATGTCGTAGGCCGGAGCCAATTCCGCGGTTCTGGAAATCACCCGAACGGTCATTCCGACACCCTCCCATCCACGACGCGCAGACCGTGCTGGCTTTGGACGGTCATCCCCTGGGCCACGTCCACCTGGCAGCTCTGCTGGTTGGCGATGCCGTCGATGGTGACCAGGCAGTCGAAACAGATCCCCATCAGGCAATAGGGGGCACGGGGTTCCCCACCCACGGCGCTGTGCCGGAAGGCGACGACCCCGGCGGCCAGCAGCGCCGCCGCGACACTGTCCCCGGGGGCCGCGGCGAGGGGTTTCCCGTCGAAGGTGAAGGTCAGGCTCTCCTGCGGTTCAATGAGCTTGTGAAACACAAAACCTCCCTGCTGTGAACGGACTGAATCCGGCTTCGAGCCGGCCCGCGAGGATCTGCGGCGCCAATTCAAACGCGTGGTTCGGCGCCAGCCCCAGGCCGGAATGGCAGGAGGCCACAAAGGCGCCCGGGGCGCTGGCCGACTGGCCGTAGATGGGGAACCCGTCCGGCGGCATCACCCGGAACCCGGTCCAGGTGCGCACCACATTGAGCGTCGCCAGGCTCGGGAACACCTGGATCGCCCGCCTGGCGATGACCGCGGTGAGCGACTGGTTCGTCAGGATGGACTCCGACAGCGCTTCCGTGCTGGATCCGAGCTTGATGCCGCCTTCGTCGCCCTGGCAGATGGTGGCCGAGCCGTAGGGGAAGAAGGGGGCGCATTTCTCGGTGACCAGCACCTGGCCCTTGTCGCGCTTCAGGGGGGAGGAGAGCCCCACCATCGGCGCCAGCCGTTCATTGGCGACCCCGGCCGCCAGGATCACCTTTCCGGCCCTCACCTCGCCCCAGTCGCCCTGGATCCGGAAGCCGTCGGCCGTCGGCTCGATGGTGCCCACCCGATGCTCGGCGCGGTAGTCGCAGCCGCGGGCGGCCATGGCCTTGTGCAGGGCGAAGAACACCCGCAGCGCGTTCACGTGGCCGTCCTTGGCGCAGAAGATCGATCCTGCCACCGATGGCCCGATCCCGGGCAGGCGGTCGCGGGTCTCCTGGCGGCTCAACACCTGGTATTTCGCCGCGCGGTCGCCGGTTTCCCGGGCAATGGTCTCCCTGGCGACGCGCTGGTTTTCCATCTCGGCCTGCGACATGCAGAACGAGAACCCGCCCTGCTGGCGCAGCGCCACATCGATCCCGCTCTCCGCCTTCAGCTCCGTCGCGAACTGGGGCCAACGGTCCGCCGCCGTTCTGCAGGCGATGGCGTAGGCCGGAAAGCCCAGCCCCTTCCCCTGCATGAAGACCAGCGCGAAATTGGCCCGGGACGCCCGCAGAGCGAGGTCCCCCTCGTCCAGCACCAGGGGCCTGGCGCCGGCCCGGCTCAACCCCCAGGCGATGGAGGCCCCCACCAGCCCGCCGCCGATCACAACGAAATCATACCGCTCACGGAATTCCATAAGGATCCTTTCCCCTGCGTGGACCGTCGACAACTCCGTCCATCCGCCTTTATCGACAGATAAAAGCAGTATTTTTGCTTATGTTATTGGCTGGTTTTTGCCGAGCCAGTTTATTGATTTTATTTTCGTGGATTTATAGTTTGTTTTTGCCTTTAAATCAAATCTAGGCGTCACGTTGGGGCCGGTCAAATGCTTTTTTTTAATCTGCACTTACCTATATATTAAGTGGCCAGCTTCGCCTTCATCCGCTGGGAACCATCCTGGGTGGTCTCGAGGAGCCCGTCCTGATCGCCCTTGACCGCCAGGGTGGGGTCGGCGCGCTTCCAGGGTTCCGCACTCTCGGACGGGTGCGCCGCGCAAAACGGGATTGGTTATTCCTTGACAACGGCTTAATTTGCACGTCCGATCAGTTTGACTGAAATCGAAGCTCATTCTGATTGAATCGCTTTTGCGGTAGATGGCTGGAAATAGGTAAGTTGTTTATTAATTAAATAATTAAAGATTGGAATAAAAAATGCTTCATGGCACTCATAGATTGGGGATTCATCATGCACGGATATTCCAGATCGGCTCCCGGCATGGATGTCAGAACCGTTGGCTGGGCTTCCGCTGCCCTGCTGCTGACCGGCTGCGCCTCCCTGGCGCCGCGCTACCAGACTCTGGCGCTACCCGTGGCACCGCGCTATGCGACCGATACCGGCCCGGAAGGCGCCGCCGCCGCGAGCATCGACTGGCACGACTACTTCACCGATCCGCTCCTGTTGACCTTGATAAGGCAGTCCCTGGAACACAACCGCGACCTGCGCAGCGCCGTGTTGCGGGTGGAGGAGGCGCGCGCCACCTACGGCATCCAGCGCGCCGGCCAGTTCCCCACGCTGGCCGCCCAGGGCAGCCTGGACCGGTTGCGGATTCCGGCCATTTCCGGCCTGACGACGGATGCGGTAACTTTCAGCGCCTACCAGGTTGGGCTGGGGCTGGCGAACTGGGAGATCGATTTCTGGGGACGCGTGCACAACCTCAAAGACGCGGCGCTGGAGAGCTACCTGGCCACCGAGGCGGCCCAGCGCGCCGCCACCATCACCCTGATCGCCCAGGTGGCCAACAGCTACCTGGGCCTTTGTGAGTTTGACGAGCGCATCGTGCTGGCCCGCGCCACCACCGCCAGCCGCGCCGAAACCTTGCGCATCTTCACCCGGCGCGTGGAGGTGGGCTCGACCTCGCGGCTCGACCTGACCCAGGTGCAGACCCTCTTGTCCCAGGCCCAGATCCTGGGCGCCCAGCTCGAACAGTCGCGCGCGGCCGAAATCACGGCCCTGACGCTGCTGGTGGGCACTCCCGTCGACCTTCCGGTCGTGCCCAACCACCTGGATGACCAACACATGCTGGCCGAACTTCAGGCGGGTCTACCATCGGAACTGCTTGTCAACCGACCCGACATCCTGGCCGCGGAGCATCAACTGAAGGCCGCCCACGCCAACATCGGCGCCGCGCGCGCCGCCTTCTTCCCGCGGGTCGCCCTGACCAGTTCGATCGGCACGGTCAGCAACGACCTGAGCGGCCTTTTCGCTTCGGGCAGCACGATGTGGAGGTTCTCCCCGAGCATCTCGCTGCCGCTCTTCGACGGCGGTCTGCGGCGCAACAACCTGGACCTGGCCAAAGTCCGGCGGAACTTGGCCGTGGCCAACTATGAGAAGACCGTGCAGGGCGCTTTCCGCGACGTATCCGATGCCCTGTCCGCGCGCCGCTGGCTGGCTGAACAGGTGGTCATCGCAAGGGCGGCCCTGGCCGTGCAGAACGAGCGGGCCCGGCTGTCCAAGCTGCGCTACGACAACGGGGCGGCCGCCTTCCTCGAGGTTCTCGACGCCCAGCGGGACCTGCTGTCGGCCGAACAGCAGATGGTCCAGCTGCGCCGGGCCTTGCTGTCCAGCCGGGTCAGCCTCTATGCGGCCCTGGGCGGCGGCCTGGCGGACCAGCCCGGCGCAAAAGCAGCCCCCACCCGCAACGCTCCTTGAAACGACATTCCAACCTGGCGGAAGAAACCCCATGACCCCCCCACTCAAAATCAGTCCACACGTTGAAAAGCAGCCAGACAAGCCTGTTGATAAGCAGGAAGCCGCCGCGGCCGGAACCGAACGAGGGCGAAAAAATCCGAAGGCCCTCTCCCTGAAGACCAAGCTGATCGGCCTGGCCGTGCTCGCAGTCCTGGCCGGCGGCGCCGGGTACGCCTGGACGGCCCTGCGGCACAGGGGCCCGGGGCCCGGTTTCGTCAGCGGCAACGGCCGCCTCGAGGCCACTGAAATCGATGTGGCGGCCAAACTCGCCGGGCGCGTGCAGGACATCCTGGTGAATGAAGGCGACCTGGTCGAGGCGGGCCAGACGCTCGCCCACATG
>JARLGP010000229.1 GCA_031292735.1 Holophaga sp. | reverse complement strand
GTAACTCGGCGCCTTGGCGTGCTCGGCGTACGAGTTCTTTACCCGAAGGAAACGAGGCCTCGCGTCTGCTCGAGACGCCCCACCTGGAATTGGTGGGGTGGGTCGAAATGATTCCGCTATTCCGATCGGCCTACACTAGCTAGGCCGGCCTGAGGCTGATATCCAGGTCCCGCTCCCCTTCCAGCCGGGCCAGGTCGGCCTTCAGCTGGGCAGTGGAAACCCCGGCGCCCAGGATCAGGGTGGCGCGCAGGCGGAACATCGGGGTGCCGGTCCAGGGGGCCGGCTGGGTTTCCGTCTCCAGCTGCTCGATGTTGATCCGGTGCCGCTTGAGCACCGCGGTGACCGCCTGGACGATGCCGGGGCCATCCAGGCTGGCGGTTTCCAGCAGGTAGGAACGGCCCGAAGCCATGGTCTGGGGCCCGGTGGTGCGCTTGAGGGCGAAGCCGAGGTTCAGCTCCCGCTCCCGGCTTTTCAGCAGCGCGGGCAGGGCCTCCAGCGCGGCGGGGGGCATGGAGACCAGCACGATGGCCGCGAACTCGCTGCCCAGCACGGCCATCTTGCTCTCCTCGATGTTCCCGCCCTGGCTGGCCACCAGCCCGGCGATATCCTCCGCGATGCCGATGCGGTCGGGACCGATGACAGTGAGTACGGCAAAGGTTTGTTCGCTCATCGCGGCAGTATACCTCAACGGGCTTCCGGCAGGCTCCCCAGCCAGTCCAGCAGGGTGTTCCGGAGCCAGGGGCGGTGCCGGGTGAAACTGTGGTTGGCCTGGGGGTGGATCTCCAGCCGGCACGGCTCCCCGGCCCGCTCCCGCAGGGCCCGGGCCTGGGCCACGGGCACGGTGGCGTCCTGGGCGCCGTGCACGATGAGCAGGGGGCGCGGGGCGATCCGGCCGGCCTGGGCCAGCGCCTGGGGGGCCTGGTCCAGGGCCCGCCACTGGGCGATGAAGCCTTCCGGGGTGAGGCCCTGGACGAAATCGGTGACCTCCGCCGCGGCAGCCAGGTCGGTGAACGGCAGAGAGGCCGGATCGGCCGCCGCGGCCACCACCGCCACCGCCTTCACGCGCGGATCGGAACCGGCCTCCAGCAGCGCCGCCCAGCCGCCCATGCTGTGGCCGATCAGCACGATCCGGTCCGGGTCCACCCGTTCGTGGCGCCCGGAGACCAGGTCGTCCACGGCGGCCCGCGCATCCTCGGGGAGGTTGCGCAAGGCATAGCCGCCGGCGCTCCCGCCGCAGCCCCGGTAGCGGAAGATCAGGCAGTTCCAGCCATGCTCACGCAGGGCCAGGGCCACGTCGTAGTTCAGCTCGATCCCGGGCATGCCGTGGAGCAGCACCGCGGTCGGGGCGGGGCCTTCGCCCCAGGCCGTGAACAGGATTCCCAGCAGGCGGTGGCCGCCGCTGTCGATCAGGATCCCCTCTTGCCCTTCCTCCGGCATGCCCGCTCCTTCCAAAAGGATCCGAAGAGCGGACCCCTGCCCTCCGCCCATCCGATGCCTGCCACCACTGCGTTTGCTGAAGATGATAGCAGCTCAGGGCGCGGGCTGCAGCACCCCCGCCCCGTAGAAGTAGTCGTAGGCCGCCCCGTGCCCGGGGCCCGCGGCTCCGTGGCCGAGGAACGAGGAGAACACGATGCCGCCCGGGGGGAAGGCCACGAACACCCACTGGGTGCTGGCCGGATTGGTGGCGGGAATCTCGTAGGCGAACAGTCCGTTGCAGGCATCGCCCAGCCCCCCGGGGCCGGTGAGGCTGAAGCTGGAGATGGGCAGCAGGGGAACCGCGTTCAGCAGCACCTTCCCGTCGCCGTCCACGGCCGTGATGCTGTTGGGAAGGGCACCGCCGATGGTGACCGTCACCGGTCCGGTGGCGATGCTGCCGGTTTCCGGGGCGCCGGGAGCGGCCATGCCGGCCCCGGTTTTTTCGTAGACCAGGGCGCTGTAGACCCCCCTGGCAGCGGCCGGGAAGCCGGGGCCGGCGGCCTTGGGAAAGGTGAGGAGCGACCCCTGGGGGGTGTCCACCGCGAACCATGCCTTGGGATTGCCGAAGGCGTACGCGGTGCCCTCCTGGAACCGGGCGATCCCCAGGTAGTCCCCGGTGGCGCCCTGGCTGACGGCGCGGCCGGTGATGCCGGCCTGGACGAAGGGCTCCGCGCCCCCGCCCAGGAGGTCGGCGTACGGCTGGAAGCTCACGCTCTGGAAGGAGCCGCCGAAGCCGCCCTTGAGCGTACCCACCGCGATGCCGCCCCGGCCCGGGCGGAACTGCATGAAATTGGCGCTGAGCCCGGCCAGGGCCCCCGGGGTGAGGGTCTGGCTGGGCAGGGCCACCACCAGGGCGTGGGCGTTCCTGCGCGCCCCCGCCTTCTGGATCACCGCCAGCAGCGCGGTGCCGGGCAGCTCTTCCAGGGCCACGAGGTTGTGGATGGGATCGGAGAAGGCGAGGGAACCGTCCACCGCCTGGGTGAAGGTGACCCGGGAGGAGCGCACCCCGTTGCTGAGGTCATGGTAGGAAAGCACGCCGGAGGCCGGGTCCAGGGTGAAGGTGAGGTGGTCCCCGGTGCTGGCGGCGCCGTTGTAGGCGCGGGTGCCGCCGCCCGGAGCGGGGCCGCCCGGGCCCGGGCCGCAGGCCGCCAGGAGCCCCAGGAGAACCACGACGACAATATGATTAATATATTTCAGCAAAAAAGCCTCGCAGGTGGGCTCATACAACGGCATGGCACCGGCTCCCATTCTGGGCCCAGGGTTGAACCGCTGACAATGGCCCGGCGCAGTTTTCTTCTTCGCCCTTCCTGGGATTTGTCCCGCTTCACGTTAAAGTTAATCCAGTAGAGTTAATTTGAGAGGCACTGGCACAGGGTATGACAACTCAAGGGCGAGGCAATCTGAGGACGGAAGAGCGTCTGGAGGCAGCCGCCGAGGTGTTGTTCTCCCGAAAATGGTATGGATCCGTATCGGCCGCCGAGATCTGCCGTGCGGCCGGGCTTTCCAACGGCATCTTCTATCGTTACTTTGAAGGCAAAGAGGCATTGTTCAAGGTCATCCTGGAGCGGGTCCTGGACCAGGTCAAGCAGACCATGGAGGAGGTTAAAGGCACCACTCCTCGCGAGCGGATCAGCAGTTTTGCCGAAATTATCGTCAACTTTTCCACCGACCACAGCGATCTGGTTTCGGTTTTTCGTGAGGGCCAATATCGTTACCTGGAGTACGAGCGGCGGCTGGTATCCATCTACATGCGCGGCCTCGGCGCCGCCGTAGGCAAGGAGATGGGCCTGGGCGAGTACCTGTTCGCCCTGGGCGGCCTGCGGTTCTGCGCCGCCCGGCGGGCCTTCAACGGCGTTCCCATCCACTTCCCCACCGCCCTGGGCATTCTCACCGACGGGCTGTTCCAGGGCCTCAGCTACGATCCGGCCAAGGTGTTCGGCGGCACCGCCACCCCCCTTCCGGTGGCCCTCCAGGAAGGGGCCCGCGAGCGCCTGCTGCAGTCCGGACGCCGGCTGTTCGGGGAAAAGGGATTCTTCGAAACCAAGATCCACGAAGTGACCGACGGCGCCGACCTGTCGGTGGGGGCCTTCTACAGCCACTTCGAATCCAAGGAAACTTTTTACGCCGAACTCATAAAGCAGGTGGGCCATGACGTGCGCGCCTTCATCTCCCGGAACCTGGCCACCCCCGAGACCGGACCGCTCAACCCCCTCGAATACGAGTTGCGCGGGCTCTGGCTCTGGCTGTTCTACCTGTCGCTGGACAAGTACTGCAACCTGGTGCGCGAGGCCGAATTCGTGCTGCCCTCCTCGGTGGGGGGGTATTACGATCGATTCATTGAAGGCTACCGCCGGCGTCCACCGGAGCTCCAGGTGGTCCGCCCCGCTTCGGGCATCGACGAAGGCACCGCCATCGAGTACCTCCTCGGCCTCGCCCATTACTTCAGCATCGAGACCGCCTTCGAGGACTCGCCGAAGAACGCCCGGGCCCTGGTGGAAACCATCGGCGGCTACCTCACCCACGGGCTGTCCGAATTCCTTTCCATCCGGTCATAATCGGGTCAGCACACTTGAGGTAATCATGAGCGAATGGCAACCCATTGCAACCGCGCCCAAGGACGGGAGCATCCTCATCGGCCGCGGATCGTACGACAGCACCGAGGCCGACACCATGCTCGCGGTGGCCATGCGCTACCAGAGCAACCAGTGGTGGCGGGAGAATGCCGGGGAAGGTTTCACCATCGCCTGCCACCCCACCCACTGGATGCACATGCCCGCTCCGCCCAAGCCGCAGGACCGCCTGGTGGGCTTCAAGGCCTGCGGACGGGATCAGGAAGAGCTGTTCATCGATGGCAAGTCCTGGGAACGCTGCATCGATGCCGATGCGCAGGCGTGGTTCCCCTGGCCGCCCAAGCCGTCCTAGGCCCCGGCGTGGAGCACGCCGCGAATGCGTTCCAGGGCCTTTTCGATGTTGGGGATGGAGTTGGCGTACGACAGGCGCAGGTAGCCGGCGCCGTATCGGCCGAAGGAGGAGCCTGGCAACAGGGCCACCCCCGCCTTTTCCAGGATGAGGCTGGCCAGGGTTTCGCAATCCAGGCCCGTGCCGGTGATGTTGGGGAAGGCATAGAAGGCCCCCTGGGGCTTCCGGCAGGAGAACCCGGGCAGGCTGTTCAACCCGTCCACCACCACGTTCCGACGGAGCTGGTACTCGGTCACCATGGCGTTGACCCGGTCCTGCGGGCCGGTGAGGGCTTCAATGCCGGCCGCCTGGGTGAACTGCGCGGTCGATCCGAGGGAATGGGTCAGCAGCAGGCTCACCCGGTCGGCCAGGTCCCTGGGCATGATGCCGTAGCCCAGCCGCCAGCCGGTCATCGAATAGGTTTTGGAGAAGCCGTCCACGATGATGGTCCGCGCCTTCATCCCCGGCAGGGAGGCGATGGAGGGCACCTGGAGGTTGTCGTAGACAATGCGGGTGTAGAGTTCGTCGGACATCACCCAGGCATCGAACTTCTTGGCCTGCGCGGCGATGTGTTCCAGGTCCGCCCGGGGGATGACCCCCCCGGTGGGGTTGCTCGGCGAATTGAGGATGATCATCCGCGTGCGGGGGCTGATGAGCTTGTCGAAGGCGGCCAGGTCGAAGGAGAACTGGTTGCCTTCCAGCAGCGGCACGGCCACCGGCACGCCTCCCGGCACCCGGATCATCGCTTCGTAGGTGGGGAACCCGGGGTCCGGGTAAATCACCTCGTCGTTGGGTTCGACCAGGGCCAGCGTGGGGAAGAACAGGTTGGGCTTCCCGCCCGGGCTGACGACGACTTCCGCCGGGTCCACTTCGATGCCCCGGCGCGTGCCGGCATCGCGGGCGATGACGGCCTTGAGCGAGGGCATGCCGTCGGGGGCGGTATAGCGGGTCTGCCCCTGGGCGATGGCCTTGATCCCGGCGAGGCTGACATTGCTGAAGGTTTCGTAGTCGGGCTGGCCGATTTCCAGGTGGATGATGTCTTTCCCCGCGGCTTCCAGCCGGGTGGCCTTGGCCAACACCGCGTAGGCGCCCTCGGCTTTGAGATGGGCAATGCGTTGGGCGAAAGGCATAGGCGACTCCAAGGGTTTCTCGGGCCGAGCCAACCCGGCAGCGGGCCTGCGGAACCCGTTTTCAGGGGGGACGGTGCTGGTTGGGACTTTCCCATAATAGCTTATGGAACCGTTGCGGATGGCCTCGCCGGCGTCAAAGCGTTCACGCCCCCTTGCGGGGGCGTGAAGTGGATCGGCCTGGAGGGCCCGGATGAACGGAGCGGATCCAGGCTCAGCCGTTGGCCGGCCTAATATCCCAGGGCCCGGGCATCCGGGAAGCGGGGATCGCAGGCGCCCAGCAGGAGCCCCTTGTCCCAGTCCACCGCGATCGTTTCGCCATCACCCTGATAGGGGGAACCCCAGGGCGTGCCCACCTTGAGGGTATAGCCCATCTTCCGCAGGATGGCGATGGTGTCGGGAGACATGCCGTAGCGCTCATAGAACAGCACGTCGGGCATCCACTGGTTGTGGAAGCGCGGGGATTCCACGGCCTGCATGACCGGCATCTGGTGGTCGATCACGTTGGTGATGATCTCCAGCACGGTGTTGATGATCGTCGAACCTCCTGGGCTACCGGTGACCAGAAGGACCTTGCCGTTCCTGGAGACGATGGTCGGCGACATGGAGGACAGCGGGCGCTTGCCGGGGACGATGGCATTCGCTTCGCTCTGCAGCAGACCGTAGAGGTTCGGCACGCCGACCTTGGCGGTGAAATCATCCATTTCATCGTTGAGCAGGAACCCGGCGCCTGGAATGGTCACCCGCGATCCCCACCAGTCGTTGATGGTATAGGTGTTGCTCACGGCGTTGCCGGCCTTGTCCACCACGCTGAACTGGGTCGTGTCGTGGGATTCCTTGGCGGCCTTGAACACGAAGGGTCCGAGCCCGGACTTGATGTCGCTGGCCGGAGTGGCCTTGAGCGGATCGAAGTCGGCCATGCGGCCCTTGAGGTAGTCGGGGTTGAGCAGCTTGTCCACCGGGACCTCGACGAAGTCCGCGTCGCCCATGTACTCAGCGCGATCGCGGTAGGCCCGCTTCTGGGCTTCGGCAAACAGGTGGAACTTGGCCGCCGAACCGGGGCCCATGGCGGCGACGTCGAACGGTTCGATCATTTTCAGGATCTGGGCGATGACGATGCCGCCGGAACTGGGGGGTGGCATCGTGACGATGCTGCAGCCGCGATAGGTGGTGCGCAGGGGCAGGCGCTCGGTGGGCTTGTACGAGCTGAGGTCATCCAGGGTGATGCTCCCGCCGTTCTTGGCCATGGCATCCGCGATCAGATGGGCGGTCTTGCCCACATAGAAATCCCGGGGATCCTTTTGGATGCGCTTGAGCGTCTGGCCGAGGTCGGCCTGAACCCAGGTCTGCCCGACCTGCAAGCCCTTCCCGTCATTGAGGAATATCCTCTTCGTTTCCGGGTACTTGTCCAGCCCCGCGTCAGGATCCTGCATGGCCGAGACGAGGCCCTGGGTGAGCGGGAATCCGTCGGCCGCAAGCTTGCGCGCCGGTTCAACCAGGTCCGCCCATTTCAGCTTGCCGGATCCATATTCCTGCCACGCCAGGTAGAAGCCGGCCACGGTGCCCGGAACCCCTCCTGCTTTCCATCCCAGGGTGGAAGATCCTTCCCCCTTCAGGGTCTTGCCGTCGGGACCGAGGTACATGTCGCGGGTGGCAGACTTCGGCGCCCGCTCCCGGTAGTCGATGACGGTATCCTTGCCCGAGGCGGTGTGGATGACCATGAATCCGCCACCCCCGATGTTGCCGGCCTGGGGAAACACCACCGCCAGGGCCAGCCCGGTGGCGACGCCGGCATCCACGGCATTGCCGCCCTGCTTCAGGATCGTGATCCCAACCTGGGATGCCAGCTCCTGGGCACTGGTGACCATCCCGTTCTTCCCCTCCACGGCGGCATGCTGCGCCGAGAGAGGCACTGCGATGAGTAAACCACTGATCAAGGCTAAAGATCTAGCCAGGACAGAGTGTCGCGGCCACCGGGGCGGCCCAGTCAAGAACATGGCTCCCTCCTCTAGTTGTTGGTTGATGCTGGCAGCATACTCCCGAAGACGGGCCTCCAACCCGTCAAGCTTTTCCTGTTTTGAACCTCGCGAAAGCATCGGGCCGGGTCGCGCACGATCTCCTTGGAGTTGACAGGGGCCCTGGCCAGGCATTATTGTTTTTAAATGATCGCTGGTTGCATCGTCTTCGCCCACCACCTTGAAGCCAAGGTCGCCGGCGCTGCCTTTGCGGCCGGCCTCAACCTGGTTTACGCCTATTATCGCGACGGCGAGGGTGTGACACAACCAGGCTAGACCTTGAGCACGCACCCCGCCGCCCCGCCTCGAAAGTCGCGGGGCTTTTTGTTTATCCGGAGGAAATCGCCCACCCCTTCCAGCCAGTCGGAATCATCCGACCAGGAATGCCCCTGATCCATCAGGGGAAATGGTTTTTCATCACTTCTTTTACAAGGAGGCGTCATGCCTGTGCCCAAAATCAAGTTTGCAAGTGGGGAATCCGTGCCTTTGGAGATGCATAAGGTGCGGATTGTCCAGAAACTCAACCTGCTTCCGGTGGAGGCTCGCCGGCAGGCGATCCTCGAGGCCGGCTGCAACACCTTCCTGCTGAGGAGCCAGGATGCCTTCATGGACATGCTCACCGACAGCGGCACCAACGCCATGAGCGACCAGCAACTGGCGGCGATGATGGTGGCCGACGATGCCTATGCCGGATCCGCCTCCTTCTTCCGCCTGCAGGAGGCGGTCGAGGAGATCCTCGGCACTCCGTTCTTCCTGCCGGTGCACCAGGGCCGCGCCGCCGAGCACATCATCTGCCAGGCCTTCGTGCACAAGGGCAACACGGTGCCCATGAACTTCCACTTCACCACCACCAAGGCCCACGTGGAACTGGCCGGCGGCCAGGTCGTGGAATGCTTCACCGATGAAGCCCTGCGCATCAAGAGCTCGCATCCCTTCAAGGGCAACGCGGACCTGGCCCGGATGCGCGCCTGCATCGCCAAGGCCGGCGCCGAGACCATCCCCTTCATCCGGATGGAGGCCGGCACCAACCTCATCGGCGGCCAGCCGTTCTCGGTGGCCAACATGCGCGAGGTGCGCCGGCTGGCCGACGCCCATGGCCTGCGCATCGTGCTGGACCTGAGCCTGGTGGCCGAGAACCTCTACTTCATCAAGGTCCGCGAGGAGGAGTTCCGCGACCAGAGCATCGCGACGATCCTGCGCACCCTGTGCGACCTGGCGGACATCGTCTACTTCTCCGGGCGCAAGCTCGGCTGCGCCCGGGGCGGCGGCATCGCCACCCGCGACCGCGAACTCTACCTGGCCATGCGCGAGATGGTGCCGTTGTTCGAAGGCTTCCTCACCTACGGCGGCATGTCGGTGCGGGAGATCGAGGCCATGGCCGTCGGGCTGCGGGAAACCCTCGACCTGGACATGATCGGCCAGGCGCCCCAGTTCATCCAATACCTGGTGGAGCACCTGGACGCCGCGGGGGTTCCAGTGGTCACCCCCGCCGGCGGTCTCGGCTGTCACCTGGATGCCAAGGCGTTCCTGCCCCACCTGGCCCCGACGGACTATCCCGCCGGCGCCCTGGCGGTCGCCCTGTTCATCGTCTCCGGCGTCCGCGGCATGGAGCGCGGCACCCTGTCCATGGACCGTGACGCCCAGGGCCGGGACGTGCCCTCCGAGGTGGAGCTGCTGCGCCTGGCCCTGCCCCGCCGGGTCTTCACCCTGTCCCAGGTCATGTTCGTCCAGGACCGGGTGCAGTGGCTGTTCGCCAACCGCAACCTGATCGGCGGGCTGCGCTTCATCGAAGAGCCCAAGGTCCTGCGCTTCTTCGTGGGCCGGCTGGCCCCCGTCGGCGACTGGACCGAGCGGCTGGTGGAGAAGTTCCGCGCGGATTTCGGCACCAGCCTTTAGGCGCCGTCACGGAATAGCCATCGCCACTCCGCGACCTTCCCCCACGGCGCCTTATGCCGGGGCCGCACGAAACGGGAATGGTTATTCTTTAACAACGGCTTAGGCACTTGTGCCGTGGCCGTGATGGAATGGCCCTGGTCATTCCATCACGGCGGCTCAGGGCAAGGGGGCTTCCGGTTTTCACGGGCAGGGGAACGGCGGGTGGAAAGCCCGACGGGTCCGGGAAGGAGTTGGAATAGTATTGAAGATACCTGAAACCGGGGAAGGCCCGCCGGGCGTTTCCCACCCTCGAGGAGCTTGGCATGCTCGTGCCCCTGGCGCCGGCGCACCTGATGGCGCAGGCGGTCCGAGTCTTGAACGTCCTGGTGGTGATCCCGGCCTGCAACCACGCGGCCTCCCTCCGGGCCGTGGCCCAGGGCGTGCTGGACCAGGGGCTGCCCCTGCTGGTGGTGGACGCCGGCAGCGACGACGGCAGTCTGGAGCAGCTGGCGGGCCTGGACCTGCGCAGCCTGCGCCTGGAGCGCCACGGCGGCAAGGGGCAGGCGCTGCTGCGGGCCGCCGCCCTGGCCGGGGAATGGGGCTACGACGCCATCCTGACCCTGGACGCCGACGGCCAGCACGATCCTGCCGATGCCCGGCTGCTGCTGGAGGCGGCGGCCGGATGCTGGCCGGCCATCCTGGTGGGGACGCGCCCCCAGGGCCCGGGCGACGCGCCCCGGGCCAGCCTCGGGCGTTCCTTCGCCAAGTTCTGGGTGCGGCTGGAATGCGGCCAGAGCCTGGCCGACCCCCAGAGCGGCTTCCGGCTCTATCCGGTGCCCTTCCTGCTCTCCCGGCGCTTCCCTTCCCGCGGCTTCGAGGTCGAGGTGCTGGTGCGCGGGGTCTGGGCCGGGCTGCCGCTGCTGGCGGTGCCGGTCTCGGGCTTCCATCCGGGCGGATCCGCGCGGGAATCCCATTTCCAGCGGGCCAAGGAAACCCCGCGCCTAGCCTGGTTGCACACCCGTCTGCTGATGCGGGCGCTGGTACCCTGGCCGCATCGGCGCATGGTCGCTCGCCCGCGCGGGGGTGGATTGCGCGGGCTGCTGCGGGAGCACTCCAGCCCCTTCGAGCTGGCCGCCGCGGTGGGCGTCGGCATCTTCATCGGGGCGCTACCCATCATGCCCTTCGGCCTGCCGGTGACCGTCTACGTGAACCGGAAGCTCCACCTCAACCAGGTGGCCGGGGTGGCCGCCGGCAACCTGTGGGTGTTCCCCCTCGCCCCCTTCCTGTGCATCCAGGCCGGGCACCTGATGCGCTACGGCCGGGTGTTGTCCCAGTTCAACCGGGTCACCCTGCTGGGGCAGATCCACCACCGGGCCTGGGAATGGCTGCTCGGCTCGCTGGTGCTGGGCCCGGTGCTGGGCCTGGCCGGCGCGCTCGTCACCTATGGGGTGGCGCGCGCCTTCCAGGGGCCCGGAGCCGACTGAGGCACGGCCGCGGCCGATGGCATTCGCCAATGGACGGTTGGACCTTCCGCTGGGGTCCTTCATCAGAAAATCGAGGACCTTCCGATCCAAATAGGTCGAGGCTGGCCTTTGGACCCGGAATGAGCCCGAGAGTCACCCGGAATCCGCTTCCGATCTCTTCAAGGCCAAGCGCCTCCCCGCCGTGGGGAATTCTGATTGTCGTTGGGAAGGCACCATGGCTGGGCTCCGGATGAACAACCCCGGAGCCGCCGGCATGGGATGCTGGGCTGGGCCAGAACAGGGCCCTCCTGCCCAGAAGGGGCAAGAGGGCAAAGAGGGAGAAAGCTCAAGGGTAGACTGTGCTCGGGGGCGCCAACACAGCGCGGAAGCCGAAGCAGTTGCCACCGCTATCCGGAAGGCCGTGGGCAAAGCGCGAAGCGGAGGTGCAATAGGAACTGTCGTTGCCCCAAGACCCGCCCCGGAGGACCCGGGCATTGTAAGGAACCGGACTGCTTGAAGGCCCCACTGGATCCTTCTGGGCGGCCCCATCGGTCGGGTAGACGTCGTACCAGTCCTGACACCACTCCCACACGTTTCCAGCCATATCATAGAGACCCCAGGCGTTGGGGAGCAGCATGCCCACGGGATGGGTGCTACTGCTGCTATTGGAGAGGAACCACGCGTAGTTGCCCATGGAGGCGTCGCTTTCCCCCCAGTACCAGGATGTCGTTGTGCCCGCCCGGCAGGCATACTCCCACTCCGCTTCTGTTGGCAGGCGGAAGACGTAGCCGGCGGGGCAATTGGGGCAGATGGTCGCTATCTCTGCATTCAGACGGGCCAGGAAGCCCGAGGTGGTCGTGATTTCGGTGTAGTTGGCATACTCCACAGGGCGTTGCAGGTCATCGGTGGGGAACCCCCAGGCAATACTGAACCAGCTGGGGTTGCTCTTCATCACCGCCAGCCACTGGGCCTGGGTCACCAGGTAGGTGCCCATGTAGAAGTTCTGGCCGATCGTGACCAGATGCTGCGTTGCATCGCTGAGGGAGGAATCACCCATCATGAAGGTCCCGGCAGCAATGGGGGTCAGATTATACGGCATGCTGGTGCCCAGCGTCACCACCAGAGGATTCACCGTCAGCGTCGCGGCGCCGCTGGTCACGCTCCCGGCCATGTTCGACACGACCACAGTGATGCTGTCCCTCGAGTTGCTGTTCCTGGGCAAGGCGAGGGTGTAGGTGGCGGAATCGGTGCCGACGTCGATGCCATTGTCCAGCCACTGGTAGTGCAAGGTTCCAGAACCCCTAGCAGTCACTGTGAACGTGGCCGGTTGGCCTTCTGTCACGGTCGTGGCACTGGGCGCAACAGTGATGGTTGGGACCACCACGGATTTGGAGCCACTGGAACTGCAGCCCATCGAGCCAAAAACCAGAAACAGCCCGAAGGCCAGGAGCAGATTCATCCATCGGAGCGTTCTCATACCTACCTCATTGCAGTTAAAACCTATTACCTTGGAGAACTCATGCTAACAGATTTATATTAATAATATAAATTTTGGATATTAGTTCGAGTAGTCGATCCATCCTATCCGGAAGGCATGACGCTGGCAACCCACCCAGGCACCGGAGCCGATGCGCCCCGGCGTCATCCACGACTGGATCACCTATGCCGAAAAACTCCGCTCCATGCTGGCGGGGGCGTGGGCAAAGGCACTCGTGCTCGAAGCCGAAGCTGGGCCCCGCTGGTGGAGTGAGCGGAGGCTGGATGAAAGCCGCAGGGATGGCGCTCTGGAGGAGCTGGATCGGGTACGCCCCTGGCTGTTCCACCTTCGGGCCTGTCCCGCCGCAGTCAACTCAGAGAACCCATGCCTATGCGGCCTCCGCACCGCCCTGGCCTCCGAGACGGAGGTGGCCGATGGACAGGAATGAGATGCGGTTCCGGGCGGCCCTGGAACTCCTGGTCCGGCCTGGTGTTGCCACAATCAATCGTGCAGTAGAGATTGCCAACACCCTGGTGGACGAACTGGAGCGCACCGCCGCCGGCTACGTGGACCCCGAAACCATCACCCAGCAGCTGGGGGAGATGGTGGACAGCGCCGTGAAGACCCGGGACGAACAGATCATCAAGGCGCTGGGGGAGGCCCGGATTCCCCTGACAGAATTTGAAAGGTTCCCTGGTTTCAAAGGGGGCATCCTCGCGAAGATTGACCCCGAGATCTGCCGGAAGTTGATCAAGGGGGTGCCCCGTGTCTGAGCCCCTGGTCAAGCCCGAGCCCGGGTTGAGGATTGGCGTTTTCCAATTCGTAAACGAAAAGTCAATGTCACTTTACGGATATGGAACATATCAGGGTGAAGAGGTTCCACCCTTGGAGATCCTTTCCGCGGAGCTTGGCGGACCGCCAGCCCTGGTCAAGCTCCTGGTGCCCAAGCTGGTGCTGGACGATGGCACGGTCATCTGGGGCTGTGAGGCGTGGTGGGCGGAGGAGGAGGAAGTCCAGGCCCTGGCCCAGGGCCGGCAGGTCGAACCCGCCAGTATCGAGGAACTGCGCCGGCAGGCCACGGAAGCTTGGGAGAAGGCGAATAAGGCCTTGGACAAGGCGGAGGAGTCGCTGCCATGAGAACCAATCCGAGGCCCTCCATGAAGCCGGAAACCCACCGGATCCAGATCGAGCCCATCGCCCTGGGGGTGGAAGATGCGGCCGCCCTGGTCGCCCTGTCTCCCGAAACCCTGAACGATATGCGAATCCATGGTGGGGGTCCCCCGTTCAAGAAGGTGGGGCGCCGGGTGGTCTACACGCCGGCCGGCCTCCGCGCCTGGGTGGAAGGCCTGCCCTCCTTCACCAACACCACCGAAGTCGATCTAGCGAAGGTGAAGCCATGAGTTACACCACGGTCATCCGTATCTGGCCCGGCGAACGAATCGAACTGGGTGAAGAACTCCATAACTCCTGGGGTTCCGCCCCGGTCATCTGGAACGCCATGGCCATGAAATACCTGGGCGCGGGCGACTGCGCCTACTTCGGGTGCCTGGACCGGCTCTGGCCTCTCTGGAAGCACCTGGGTATCCCGGAGCACCAGCGGGCCGTCCTGATGATGACCTACGACCGCGCCTATGTGGTCAAGGCCGACTATGCCAGGGCCGCCAAGGACATACGGGCATCCGTCGCGGATTTCTCAACTGAGGGCAGGGTGAACCACTGGCTCAGGTTGGCTGAGATCTTCGAGAGCGACCCGGACGTGCCGGCCATTGGCCTGCACTGCACCAGTGTTTCCGAGAACCCATTCGAGGGCCCGTGGGATGAGGAAAAGGAAGATTACGACCCGCCCGACTGGTCCCAATGTTTCAGTGTCTACGCCGAGATTGACGGGCTCACTCGGCCAAGAACATGATCCCTATGAGCAACACCCTCACCATGACGGCCACCCCCTCCATCCAGCGCGACGGCGACGGCTGGCACATCCGGGTCGTGGTCCAGCAGCCGGGGCTTCCCACCGAGATCCTGGACGCCAGGGTGTGGCCGCTGATCGAGCCGGCCGCCCGGATCCTGGCCGGGTATCTGGCGGAGGAGAAGGTCCGGCTCTGGAGGCACACCATGGAATCGTGCCTCCAGGATTGCCTGAGGCCCGGCCGCGACGTAGACTTCCCTTGTCTTTGAAATTCCCGGGGTAACACGGCTGTCCTGCACGATGAGTACGCTGGGTTCAACTCCTGGCCCTCGGGAACCACAACCCCCCAGAGGCCTAAACGGTGGACGCACTGCATGGCCGCGATCAACAGGAGCCCCCGAAAGGGGGCTTTCTGCTGCCCTCATTTTGGAGGCACTGTGGAGGCACGAGAAAAAAACTCCCTCCATTTTGGCCTTCTTAAAGAATCAGAGAATACGTGGAAAGCCCCGCAAACATTGCTGTTTGCGGGGCTTGTTTTCTGGTGGTCCCTCAGGGACTCGAACCCTGGACCCTCTGATTAAGAGTCAGATGCTCTAACCAGCTGAGCTAAGGGACCGACTCGGAAGAATTTAGAATAACACGGGGGCCGCCGGGGTCAAGGGGAAAGTGGACGACGGCGAGACGACGGGATGGAACGACGCAACGGCCAGCCATGATTTCAGGACGCATGAATTTAACATCCCCCGCCGATCCGGGCCCGATCCGCGGAAAGGGCAATCCTTGAGGGGAAATGATGTACGCGGTAGACACTTACAATGACTAATATGCTATGCTTATCATTATCATGACATACAAAAATCACCCCCCTCTCCATGGAGTCAGGACGGCTCCCCGCAAAGCGTATTTTCTGGCCCTGGCCACCCTGGCCGGCCTGTCCCCGGTGGTGGGCCAGGCCCAATCCTGGAACGGCTTCTCTCTCGGCCTCGACGGCGGGGCGATCCGCTCCCACGTTGTCTACGAAACGGGCCCGGACGATCAAAGCTGGTTCAAAACCACGAACGAGACCGCCAGCATGCGCGCGACCGGGGATCACAGGGACGCGGACTACGCCGCCCTGCTCGGCCTGACCCTGGGCTACGATCACCAGACCGGCCCCTGGGTCTACGGCGCCGAACTGGGCCTCAACGCCACCCAGATCAGCCTGGCTACCAGGAATACCTACAATTACACAAACTCTGCCAGACACTACACCTACCGGCAGGAGGCCACCTGCACCGGGCTCCACACCCTGTCCGCCCGGGCCGGCTACGCCTTCGGCCCGTCCCTGCTGTCGGCCAGCGCGGGCCTGGCCGTGACCCGGATCCGCACCAGCCTCGACTTTGTGGATGACTATGCGGTCCAGTATGCGTCCCACGGCAGCGAGAAGGGCTTCTGGACCGGGTGGACCCTGGGCCTGGGCTACCGCCGGCGCCTGGCCAACGGGTTCGCCCTGCGCGCCAACGCCTCCTACGTCGCCCTCGGCAAGGACGGCTTGACCTCGATCATCCACGCCGCCGACGGCACCTCGATCACCGGAATGAACTTCGCTTCGAAGGTGCGGCTGAACACCTACACCCTGGGCGTGGAAAAGCGCTTCTGAGCGCTGCCGGCCCCGGGCCAGCGGGGGTCCGGGGCCGGCCAGCCGTTCGGCTCAGTCCAGGCCGTGGTCCATGTTCATGGCCTTGCGCACTTCCTTGAGGGTGCGGATGCCTTCTTCCCGGGCCCGGGCCACGCCCCGGCGGAGGACTTCGGTGACGTAGCCGGGGTCCTGGGCGAACCGAGCGCGGCGCTCGCGCATGGGGGCCAGGTGGGCGTTGAGGGCCTCGGTGAGCTCGGCCTTGAGCTTGCCGCCGCCACCGTCGCCGATCCGGGCGGCGATGGCCTCGCACGGCTCGCCGCTGCAGATGCTGATGAGCCGCAACAGGTTGGCCACTTCGGGACGGTTCTGGGGGTCGTAGCTGATGTGGCGGTCGGCGTCGGTCTTGGCGCCCTTGATCACCTTGGCGGTTTCCTGGGCGGTCATCTTGAGCATGATGGAATTGTTGCGGCTCTTGCTCATCTTCTGGCCATCGGTGCCCAGCACCATGGGCAGGTCGCTGAGCAGGGCGTCGGGCACCGGGAAGATGGGCGCCTCGGGGGCGAACCGCTCGTTGAACCGGCGGGCGATCTTGCGGGTGAGCTCCAGGTGCGGCAGCTGGTCCCGGCCCACCGGAACCACGTTGCCCTTGCAGAACAGGATGTCGGCGGCCTGGTGGATGGGGTAGGTGTACATGAGGGCGTTCACCTGCCGCAGCCCGGCGGCCTTGATCTCCTCCTTCACGGTGGGGTTGCGGTCCAGCTCGGAGGTGGTGACCAGCGACATGAACGGCAGAAGCAGCTGGTTCAGCTCGGGAATGTGGCTGTGGCTGAAGAAGAAGGTGCGCCCGTTGTCGGGCTCCAGGCCCACGGCCAGGTAGTCCAGGATCATCTCGCGCACGTTGGCGCCCACCGCCTCGGCGGTGTCGCGGTCGGTGAGCACCTGGTAGTCGGCGATGACGATGAAGGTGCTGGCGCCCAGGTTCTGGATCCGCACCCGGTTGGCCAGGGTGCCGAACAGATGGCCGATGTGCAGGGGGCCGGTGGGACGGTCGCCGGTGAGCACCCGGTACTTCTCGGGGTGCCTGGGAAGGTCTTCCCAGATGGCCTGGCTGCGGCGCGCGGCCTCCTGGAAGGTGGCGGATTCCTGGGCCGCATCCTCGCCGTTCATTTCAAACTTGGATTCCATCGTAGGACTCTCCTGCAAGCAACGGGTGGTGGCGCCGGGTCAGACTCCCAGAAGGAGCCGGCCCAGGGGGAGCAGGTACAGCTGCTCGGCCAGCGAAAAGAAGGGGGAAAGCAGCGGCCCCATGACCCCGAACAGGAACGCGATCAGCAGCACGATGGTGATCACCGGCTGGATCCGGTCGAAGGTGGGCAGCATCTGGTAGGGCAGGAAGCCACGGAGGATCCCGGCGCCGTCCAGCGGGCCGAAGGGCAGCAGATTGAAGATGGCCAGGCCGATGTTGATGATCACCAGCCGGCCCAGGAGGGTCATGGCCAGCACGTTCACCGCGCTGAAGGTGGGCTCCTGCAGGAAGGCCTCCACCGGCACGCCCATGGAGGCCCGGAACAGCATCATCCGCTCCACGGGGTCGACGGGCACCGCGAACCGGATGAACAGGGTGAGCAGGATCATGAACAGCAACGACTGGACCATGTTGGAGGCGGGGCCGGCGGCCGCCACCATGGCGTAGCCCACCCGGGCCGTGAACCGGCGGGTGAGCCGGGAGGGGTTCACCGGCACCGGCTTGGCCCAGCCCAGCACCCGGGCGCCGGTGACCATGCCCAACAGGGGCAGCACCACGGTGCCCAGCAGGTCCATGTGGGCGATGGGGTTCAGGGTCATGCGCCCCATGCGCTGGGCGGTGTCGTCCTCCAGCAGGTAGGCGGCGGTGGCGTGGGCGGCCTCATGGACGCTCAGCGCGAAAATGACGGCAACGTAGGTGACCAGGATGGTGGCGATGGGCAGGTGGTCGAACAAGGGCACTCCAACAAGGCTTCAATGGTACCCGCAGGAACGCCGGAAACCTAAACCACCGTGACGGGATGGCCAGGTCCGTTCCGGACGGCCACGGGACATGGCGCCTCGCGTTCACCGAACCACCTGCTCCACGGCGGCCCGCAGCTGCTTGAACCCGAACGGTTTGCCCAGGAAGGCCTGGGGCTGTTCGGGGTGGCTGCCGGCCATGGCCTGGCTGGGGTCGTAGCCGCTGGTGAGGATCACCGGCACGGCCGCGTCCAGCCGGCGCAGGGCGGCCAGGGTCTCCCACCCGTCCATGCGCGGCATGGTGAGGTCGGTGATCACGCAGCGGATGCCGGACTGGCGCTGGCGGAACTGGGCCACCGCCTCCAGGCCGTCGCTGGCGGTGAGCACCTCGAAGCCCAGCAGTTCGAGCATCGCGCCGGTGGACATGAGCAGGGATTCGTCGTCGTCCACCAGCAGGATGGTGCCGCCGGTTTTCGCGGCCGGGGCCTGGGGCGCTGCATCCTCCGGCGCGTCGGCGCACAGCGGGAAATGGACCCTGAACACGCTGCCCCGCCCCGGCCCTGGGGCCACGGTGACCGCCCCGCCGTGGGCCTGGACCAGGCCCAGCAGCACCGGCAGGCCCAGGCCCCGGCCGGCGAACTTGGTGGTGAAGAAGGGATCGAACAGCTTCTCCAGGTCCGAATCCTTGATCCCGCAGCCTTCGTCGGCCACCGTCAGGCAGGCGTAGTCCGCCGCCTGCGGCTGCCAGTCCACCGGGAACCGGCGGCCGGCCGGAATCTCCGCCGCGGAAACGGTGCCCAGGCCGATCCGGATCCGGCCCCCGGCCTCGCCCATGGCCTCCCAGGCGTTGGTCACCAGGCTCGCCAGGATCTGCTGGACCTGGTTGGCGTTGGCCCGGATGACCGGGCCCGGGCTGGGGAGGTCCAGGTCGATGGCCACCGAGGCCGGCAGGGTGCCCTGCATGAGGCTCAGGCCGGAACGGCACAGGTCGGCCAGGTCGCGCGGTTCCTGTTCGCCGTCGGTCTGCCCGAGGTAGGCCAGCATCAGCCGGCTCATGTCCGCCGCGCCTTCGGTGGCCAGCCGGGCCTGGGCCAGGTGGCCGCCGGGGTCGGCCCCCCGGGCCAGCCCGCCCAGCAGTTCCAGGTTGTTCATGACCGCCTGCAGCCGGTTGTTGAAGTGGTGGGCGATCGCCCCGGCCATGCGGCCGAGGCTTTCCGCCTTCTCCAGTTGGCGGTTCCTGGCCTCCAGCTCGGCGTTCTTGGCCTCGGTCTGCTTGCGCCCGGTGATGTCGCGCACCATGAACACCAGTTTGGCGGGCTGCCCTTCCCGGCCGAAGATGACGCCGCTGGTCACCTCGATGTCGATGACGGACTCGTCCCGGCACAGCCCGCGGTACTCGTTGGGCCCCTTCCTGCCCTCCTGGAACATGCGCTGGAGGTGGCCCTGGGCCCGGGGCCGATCCTCGGGCACCAGGAAATCCAGCAGATGTTTGCCCTTCTCCTCCCCGGGCCGGTAGCCGAACAGGCGGTAGGCCGCCGGGGAAACGATGAGGACGCGGCCCTCCAGGTCGGTGATGGTGATGTCGTCCGGGGAGGCGTCGAGGATCGACCGATGGATCGCCTCGCTTTCCCGGATCGCCGCTTCGGCCTTCTGCAGCACCTCCTTCTCCATCTGGTTCTCCAGGTTCAGCCGCTGGTTTGCCATGAGGATGAAGCCGAAGGTCCACAGCGTGGAGGCGACGATGGGAACGATGTAGACGGCCGGGAAGAGCGGGCCCAGGTCCTGGTAGCGGTGGACCGGCGGCATGGACAGCGCCTTGAAGGCGTAGAAGGCCAGGAAGCAGCCGTTGGCCAGGAAGATCCCGGCGGTGAAATGGGCCGAGATGGCGAGCCTCTTGTTCTTCCTGAGGATCAGGTTGTAGCCGGTCACCAGCATGAGGCAGGCGACCGCGGCCGAAACCACCACGGCCCGCCGGGCCATGTTTTCCTGAATGAACATGAAGTAGTAGTACAAAGCCACGGAGACCAGGAGGACCGGGTAGATGATCCGCTTGTCCTCCTTTTGCCCGAGGAAGCGCACCACCCCGATGTACAGGAAGACATGGGCGAGGATCAGCAGCGGATGGGCGACCAGCCCCAGGTACTGGAGCAGGTTCAGGGCCCCCAGGGGCAACAGGACGAACGACACCACCATCATGGCGGTGCCGGCCAGCCACCAGCCGATGCCGTGATAGCCCCGGTTCATCCGGTACTGCACGGAAACCGCCACCAGCTGGGCGAAACACACCAGACCGAGGATAAAAACCAGCGTTGCGACATCCAGCTTCATGGTCACCTGGGCGGAGAAAGACGGAAAAAGCTAAATGACAATGGTTTCCCGCACCAGATCACCCTCCTGGAACCGGCTCCAGCGCAGCGGGGTGCAGTCGATGCTCTGGTAGCGGCCGGTGATGATCAGCTCGGCCAGGCAGGGGCCCACCGCCGGGCTTTCCATGGCCCCGTGGCCGCTGTAGCCCACCTGCAGCAGCAGGTTGGGATGGTTGTCGTGCCAGCCCAGGATGGCGTTGTGGTCGGCGGAGTTGGTGTCGTACAGGTGGGCCCAGCCGCGCTTGAGCTTGCATCTGGCGGTGGCGGGCATGCGCTCCTGCATGACCAGGTTGATCTCGTCCACGTAGTAGTCGGGCTCGAAGCTGGTGTCCAGGCTGTCCGGGGTGTCGTCCTTGGCCTTGCCCAGCATCAGGCTGCCGCTTTCGTACTTGAAGTAGATGCCCTGGTCGATGATGGTGAAGGGGATGGTCTGCCAGCGCGGATCCTGGTCCGGGAAATCGGTCATGAACAGCATCCGCTTCTGGTTGGTGATGGGCATGCGGTCTTCCCGGGGGCAGCCGGAACGGTCCAGCAGCTGGTTGGTCCACGGGCCGGTGCACAGGGCCACCATGCCGGCCTGCACGGTCTCCTCCACGCCGGCGGCCATGAGCTTCACTCCGGTGGCGCGCCCGGCGGCGTCGAACTGGACCGCCTCGGCTTCAGTGTTCAGCTGCAGCACCGGCCGCGCCGGGAAATCGTTCAGGGCTCGCTCGAAGTAGCCGGTGGCCGCCTGGCTGGGGTCGAAGCTGCCGCAGTCGCGGCCCAGCACGCCGCCCTTGATGTCCTCCAGGCCGAGGAACTCGCGCACCTCGGGATCCACCTCGGCGACGCTGCAGCGCAGGCCGGGGATCAGGGCCTCCACCTGGGCGGGGCCGAGCAGGTCGAAGTTCACCTGGTTGGCCCGCCAGATGGCGGCGACCTGGGGGATCTGCTTCCAGGCCGCCTCGTAGTAGGTGAACAGGTAGCCGGTCTGCTGGAAGCCGATGGCCACGCCCATGTCCTCCTTGAACCGGCTCAGCAGCTCGATGCTGCGGGAGCAGAGCTGCTGGTTGATGGCGGTGGTCCAGAGGTTGCGGAAGCCGCCGGCCGAATGGGCCGAGGCGCCCGAGGCGACGGTCTCGCCCCGGTCCACCACCAGGATGGACCCGGAGAAGCCCTGTTTGAGCAGGTTGTAGACCAGGGATCCGCCTCCGATCCCCGCGCCGATGACGATCAGATCGAACTTGCGCACTCAACCCTCCATGCGGTCATATGAATGAACCGGTGGAAAACCATCATCCCCGGGATATCCTGATCTTTCCATCCCGGAGGCTTGATGCATCTCAAGATGAATTCCCCTGCCGTCGCCCATCACGGCAAAACGGTGATCGGGTTCAACTGGATCGGCGGGAAGGAACTGGAGGGCGACCTGCCCTCATTCGACGCGAAATCCGCAGTGGACACCCGGGACACCGTGGGCATTTTCCCCGAATGCGGGGAGCGGGACGTGGAAAAAGCCGCCAAGGCCGCCGCCGCGGCGTTCCGCACCTGGAGCGCCTGCCCCGCCCCGGCCCGGGGCGAGGTGATCGGCCGGATCGGGGCCGCCCTGGCCAAGCACAAGGCCGCGGTGGCCGCGGTGATCACCCGGGAGGTGGGCAAGCCGCCCCGCGAAGCCCTGGCCGAGGTGCAGGAGACCATCGACCTTTGCCGGTTCTTCGAGGGCGAGGGCCTGCGCCCGGGCCAGGCCGACCCGCACAGCCGCCGGCGCCCGCTGGGGGTCTGCGCCATCCTGGCCGGCAACAGCTCGCCCCTGGCGGCCTCCTGCTGGAAGCTGATCCCGGCCCTGCTGTACGGCAACACCGTGGTCTGGAAGCCTTCGGTGAACGCCCCCACCACCGCCTACCTGCTGATCCGCTGCATGATGGACGCCGGCCTGGCGCCGGGGGCGGTGAACGTGGTGAACGGCAAGGGCCGCACCGGCTGCGGCAAGTTCTTCCTGGCGGGCATCGACAAGGGCTTCTACCAGAAGTTCAGTTTCACCGGCTCCACCGCCCTGGGCCGCATCGTCGGCGAGCTGGCCGGGCGCAACCTGATGGTGCCCAGCCTGGAGCTGGGCGGCAGGAACCCCATGATCGTCATGCCCGACTGCGACCTGGACCGGGCGGTGGCCAGCGCCCTGGCCGGCTCCTTCGGCTGCGCCGGCCAGCACCGCACCGCCCTGGCCAACCTGATCCTGCACCGGGACGTGGCCGCGGCCTTCAAGGCCAGGTTCCTGGAAGCGGTGGCGGGCATCACCATCGGCAACCCGATCACCGATCCGGAGGTGTTCTACGGCCCCATGATCAACGCCCGGTTCGCCAAGGGCTTCGAGGAGCACTGGGCCATGGGCCGGGCCGACGGCGCCAGGCTGCTCGGCGGCGGGGCCCGCTGGACCGAGGAGAACCGCACCGCCCGGGTGCGCGGCTTCATCTCCAAGGGCTTCTACATGCAGCCGTGCGTGTGGGACGAGGTGACGCCGGAGATGAAGCTGTTCCAGACCGAGGTGTTCGGGCCGACCGTGAACCTGGCCACGGTGGACAGCTTCGACCAGGCCATGGCCTATGCCAACGGCACCCCGTACGGCCTGGTCAGCCACCTGCACAGCGAGAACCGGGAGTGGATCGAACGGTTCAAGCGGGAGAGCAACGCCGGGGTGTGCGCCATCAACGGCGCCGTGGGCACCGCGCCCAACCTGCCGTTCGGCGGCACCGGCTGGAGCGGCAACGGCGCCTGCGAGATCGGCGGACGGGTGGAGGCCGGCTACACCCGCTGGCACGCGGTGCTCGACGATGCCGAGGACGCGCCCAACCCCCAGGGCCCGGAGCACGCCAGCGTCCACCCGTACGAGGCAAGTCACTGGGACCGCCTGTAGCGGTCGCAGCCAACCCGGCCGCGCGGCCGGATTCACGTCATATGGAGGGTCCAAAACATGTGTGGCATCCTGGCAATCCTGGGCATCGACCCCGCCCGTTCCAATCCCGACGAACTCCGCAAGCAGGCTCTGGTCATGGCCAAGACGTTGCGTCACCGCGGCCCGGACTGGAGCGGGATCTTCAGCGACGGCAAGGCGATCCTGGCCCACGAGCGGCTGTCCATCGTCGACGTGGAGCACGGCGCCCAGCCGCTGCTGGACACCACCAACGGCAACGCCCTGACGGTCAACGGCGAGATCTACAACCACAAGGCGCTGCGCGCCGGGCTCAAGCAGCCGCATGAGTTCCAGACCTCGTCGGACTGCGAAGTGATCCTCTACCTGTACGACGAAGGTTCGCCCATGGACTGGCTGAACCGGATAAACGGGATCTTCGCGTTCGTCCTCTACGATCCGCGCAACAACGACTACATGATCGCCCGCGACCCCATGGGCGTGAACCCGCTCTACGTGGGCTGGGACCGCCAGGAGAACCTCTACGCCGCCTCGGAGATGAAGGCCCTGGTGGGCCACTGCGAGCGCATCATGGAGTTCCCTCCGGGATGCTTCTACCTGGGCAGCGAGAGCGAGAAGGGGTTCCAGCGCTACTACCAGCCGACCTGGGCGGAGCCCGGCTGCTACCCCAGCGAGCCCTACGATCCCGCCAAGCTGCGCAAGGCCCTGGAGGACGCGGTGCACCGCCAGCTCATGTGCGACGTGCCCTACGGCCTGCTGATCTCCGGCGGGGTGGATTCCTCGGTGGTGGCGGCCATCGCCGCCCGCTACCGGGAGAAGCGGGTGGAGGAGGACGACCAGTCTCCGGCCTGGTGGCCGCAGATCCACAGCTTCGCCGTGGGCCTCGAAGGGGCCCCGGACCTGGCCCCGGCGCGCAAGGTGGCCGAGTACATCGGCGCCATCCACCACGAGATCCACTTCACCATCCAGGAGGGCCTGGACGCCCTGTCGGACGTGATCTACCACCTGGAGAGCTTCGACGTCACCACGATCCGCGCCTCCACGCCCATGTATCTGCTCATGCGGAAGATCCATTCCATGGGCATCAAGATGGTGCTGTCCGGCGAGGGGGCCGACGAGATCTTCGGCGGCTACCTCTACTTCCACAAGGCCCCGGACGGCCACGAGCTGCATGACGAGACCGTGCGCAAGCTGGAGAAGCTGCACCTCTACGACTGCCTGCGCGCCAACAAGAGCAGCGCCGCCTGGAGCGTGGAGGCCCGGGTGCCGTTCCTGGACCGGGAGTTCCTGGACGTGGCCATGAACCTGAACCCGGACGTGAAGCTGCCGCGCAACGCGGCCCACCCCAAGCCCATCGAGAAGTTCGTGCTGCGCGACGCGTTCCGCGGCTACATCCCGGACGAGATCCTGTGGCGGCAGAAGGAGCAGTTCTCAGACGGGGTCGGCTACAGCTGGATCAATTCCCTCAAGGCCACCGCCGAGAAGGAGATCAGCGACGGGATGATGCACGGCGCCGCCGAGCGGTTCCCGGTGAAGACCCCGGAGACCAAGGAGGCCTACCTCTACCGGCAGATCTTCGAGACCCACTACCCCCAGGCCACCGCCATCAACTGCGTGCCGTTCGAGCGCAGCGTGGCCTGCTCCACCGAGACCGCGCTGAAATGGGACGCGGCCTTCCAGAACATGGTGGATCCTTCCGGCCGCGCGGTCTCGGGGGTGCACGACCTGGCCTACTGAACCGCCACCTTGCGGGCCAGGGTGTGCAGGCCGTCGGAAAACAGGCATTCCAGTTCATGGGCGCGGGTGGCCAGCTCCAGCCGGCCGCCCGCGCCCATGGACAGCACCTCCCCGGTATGGGCGTCCTTCACCAGCACCTCGGGGTAGGCCTGGGGGTTCCACTGCAGGTGCACCAGGCCGTGGCTGTCCCGGGGCGCGTGGGGCTGCGGCGCGTCGCTGCGCAGGCCGTGGCCGGCGCCGTGGCGCTCGCCCAGCACGGCGCCGTTCCGGGTGACCCGCAGGGTCGCCAGGGAATGTTTCATGGCCCCGGTCATGGGAATCACGAAACAGAAGGCGGCCCGGTCGGGTTCGTCGGGCAGGTCGTCCACCGCCGCCGGGGCGAACGGCACGCTGGCCAGGACGGCGCCGTGGGCGTCCAGGGCCTCGAGCCGGTAGTCGCCGGTTCCGGGCTGGATGGGCGCCCGGTGCACCTGGAAGGCCGGTTCCAGCTCCACGTGGCCCCGGCTCACCCGGCCCCGCACCAGCAGGCAGTCCTCGGCCCCGGAGCCCAGCCCCTGGGCCGGGCCCAGGGGTTCCCGGGCCCGGAACCGGAGGATCGCCTTGCAGTCGTAATCGCTGGACCAGACCGGCGAGCAGTAGCCCATGACGTCCTTGTAGACGTTCGGGTCTTTGGGCATCCCGGTGCGCACCTCGAAGCCGCAGGCGCCGATCCCGCCATCCCGGTTGGGAAAGCCGGGATCGGTCATCTGCGGGAAGCTTCCCGGCGATCCGCAGGGGGCGTGGCGCAGGCCCAGGGTGTGGCCCAGCTCGTGGGCGGCGGTGTTGGCGTAGCTGCTGCCTTCGGTGCTGCCGATGCCGTCCCAGCCGATGGCGGTGCGGTACAGCCGGTCCAGGGCCGAGGGCACGTAGGCCAGCCCGGTCTCGTTGATCCCGACGCGGGCCGGGTAGACCCCGAAGAAGTACCGGTAATCGTCGCGCCCGCTGGCCAGGCGCATGGCTTCCAGCCGGTCCAGGAGCTGGCTGCGCTGCTGGGGGTCCTGGGGGTCCAGGGTGGTGACATACTCCTCCCCCACCCGCGGCGTCACCTGGCCCAGGGGGTACATCTGGCCCAGGCTTTCCACCCAGGATTGGAGGGTGCGGCCGCGGGAGGTGACATTGCCCACCTGGCCGGCGGTGCGAATGGGGATGAAGGTGATCTGGATCGGCGCGGCCGGAACCACGTTCATGGCCAGCGGGGTGCCGTCGGCCGGGAAGCTGAGGCTGCCGGTCTCGGTCCCGGCCGGCACGGACGCGATGCGGGCCTGCACGGTGTTCCCGGGCTGGATCAGATCGCCGTCCAGGCGCAGGCTCCACACCCTGCCCCGGTCCGCCTCCTGGAGCGCCCGGGGCACCGCCCGGCCCGGCGCCGGCAGGTCCTGGTCCAGCATCTCCCGCCCGTCCCGGTCCCGGATGCGCACCTGCACTGCGGGCGCCGGGCCGCTCCAGTCCCGGGCCAGGACGAACACCCGCAGGTAGCCGGGCCGGCCCTGGGCCAGGGGCACCGAACGATCCAGCCGCTGGGAGCCCTGGGTGATGTACAGCCCCTCGATGTGCAACGGCAGGTCGGTGGGCGGGCTGGGCGCGGGCGGCTCCTGCTGCTGGCCCACCTCTTCGGGCCTCGGCGCGGGCGCGGCGCTCTTGCCGCCGCCCCCGCCTCCGCCGCAACCGATCAGCCCGAGCCCAGCCGCCAGCACCCACCCGCCCGGCAGGTTCCTCACGGGGTGCTCCGGGCGATGCGGTCGGTGCCGAAGGGGGAGATCATCGCCGGCGGCCCAGGCTGCTCCGGGGTCACCTGGAAGGCGGCGCCGGTGGTGAGCACCCGGCCTTCGGCGCTGACCAGGGTGATGGGCGCGGAGGCCGCCCCCTCGGGCACGCGGGTCTCCACCCGCCTCGGGCCGAGCACCTTGAAGCTCGCCTCCAGGGCGCCGAACCGGACCACCCGGGTGGTCTCCAGGCCGTCCCCCTCCAGGATCACCCGGATCCCCACCGGGCCCTTCATCGGCAGGAAGGCGGGCGAGGCCGGCTCGGAAACGGCGGGCGCCAGCCCGGCCGCGCCCAGCCCCGCCGCGATCAGCAGCAGGCCGGCCCAGCCGCGCCCGAAGTCGGCGGACTTCCGGGGGGGTGCCGTTGGACGGAGCGACGTGCCGAGCATGCCTGGCCTCTTGATTTTCAATGAATTATATATATTCTGAGGTTCCACGCAAGGCTCATTTGGCGACTCACGTTAGGATGAAGCGATGCAACCTCTCCCTGTCCTCGCCCTGCTAGCCACCCCCTGCCTCATGGCCGCCGCGACCCCCCAGGTCCGCGTGGCCCTGGACACCCAGGCGCTGGAATGGACCGTGAGCCTGGAAGGGGGCGGGGAACTGCAGGGCCGCGACGGGCATGCCCTGTTCCGCCTGCGGGACGGCGAGAAGCTGCGCATCTGGTGGGACAGCAAGGGCGAGGCCGACCCCACCGACGAGTACCGGGTGCAGGTGGGCGCGCCGCTGCCGGCCAGGGACGCGGACCTGCTGATCCAGAAGCTGAAGGCGCTGGGGGAGCAGCCGGAAAAGGTTCCAGTGCCCGACGGCGGCAGCTGGCGGGTGCTCACCGGGCACTACCCGGGCAGCGCCGAGGCCGAACCGCTGCTGAACCGGCTGGGCGCCCTGGGCTACCAGGAGCTGTGGGTCTCCACCGAGAAGCGCCAGGGCCAGCCCATGAACGGCCGCGCGCTCTACGCGGTCACCGAGCGCTACGAGCGCCGGCCGCTGCCCAACGGCGGGGTGCGCCTGGTGCCGGACCGGGAGCTGACCTTCCTGGCCGGCAAGGGCCATTACCGGGGCCGCATGGAGATCTTCCCCAACCCCCAGGGCCGGCTCACGGTGGTGAACACCCTGGACCTGGAGACCTACCTGCGGGGGGTGGTGCCCAAGGAGATGGGCGCCTGGGAGTTCCCGTCCCTGGAGGCGCTCAAGGCCCAGGCGGTGGCCGCCCGCACCTACGCATACGTCAACCTGGGCAAGCGGGCCAAGCACGGCTACGACCTGGTGGACACCGTGTCCGACCAGGTATACGGCGGCCGGGATGGCGAGCAGGCCCTCACCGACCGGGCGGTGGCGGAAACCGCCGGCATGATCGCCACCTACGGCGGCCGGCCGATCCAGGCCCTGTTCATGGCCAATGCCGGCGGCGCCACCGTGGACAACACCTACGTGTTCGGCAACACCACCCCGTATCTGAAGGGGGTCAGCAGCTACGTGGAAACCCCGCAGACCCTCACCTTCCGGGGCGCGCTGAGCGACCGGGGCGATTCCTGGCTCAGCTGGGAGATCCTGCGGCAGGGCGGCGGCGGCCTGCTGCCGGTCGCCTGGCTGGACAGCGCCCGCATGAACCAGCCCATGCGGCCCCCCGACCTGCGCCCGGTGCTGGACGCCCTGGCCCTGCGCCTGGGCCAGCCGGCCCCCGCCACCCCGTCGGGGACCGGGCCCCAGCTGTACCTCTGGATGGCCCGCAGCCTGGGTTTCGACCAGGTGGTGGAAGGCATGGAGCGGCCCCAGGACGCGGCCTACCTGCTGGGCGACTGGGCCCCGGCGGCCCAGGACCGGCCCCTGGCCACCTTCCTCACCCGGCGCGGCCTGGTGACCCCGGCCGCCTGGCGCAACCCCGCCCCCACCCTGGCCCAGGGCCTGCAGGTGCTGGGCCGGCTCTGGCAGGAGCTGGAGCCCATGGCGTTCCAGGAGGGCACCCTGCTGCGGGACGGCGAGGTGCGGGTGAAGAACGGCGGCCCCGGCCCCCTGCAGCTCACCGCCAACCATCTCCTGGCCGAGGAGGCGCCGGGCGGGTCCCTGCGCCTGGTGGCCAGCAGCCGGATCCAGGTAGGCGACCGGGTGAAGTGGCTGCCCTACCCCGCCGGCTCCCCGGTGCTGGTGCGCCGCCTGGATCCCGACGGCGCCTCCCTGGACCGCTACAACCCCATGGCCCACTGGAAAGTGGAGCTGAAGGAGGCGGACCTGCTGGAGAACCTGCGCACCCGGGCCGGAATCCACGGCCTGCGCACCTTCCAGGTCAGCTACAACGACCAGGGCCGGGCGCTGGAACTGGTGGTGACCGATGACCACGGCCGGCAGCACCGGTTCAAGGGCATGCACATCCGCGGGCTGCTGGGGCTCAAGGACAACGTGTTCCGGTTCATCACCCTGGGCCGGCCCCCCGAACGCCGCTGGATCGTCTACGGACGGGGCTGGGGCCACGGCGTGGGCATGGACCAGACCGGGGCCTACGGCCTGGCGCTGGAAGGGGCCAGCTACGACACGATCCTGAAGCACTACTACCAGGGGATCCAGATCACCCCCATCGGCAACTGAATGCCGGTGTACCGGCTCGGCCCCCGCCCGGTGTTCCCGGACCCGCGCAAGGCGGAACCGGACGGCCTCCTGGCGGTGGGCGGCGACCTGGGCGCGGCCCGGCTGCTCCAGGCCTACCGGCGCGGGATCTTTCCCTGGTACGACGAGGAATCCCCCATCCTGTGGTGGTCCCCCCCCGAGCGGGCCATCATCCTCCCCGGCGAGCAGCACCTCAGCCGCCGGACCCAGCGGGCCATGCGCCAGCTGGACTTCCAGGTCAAGCGGGACAGCTGCTTCGAGACGGTGATCGGGCTGTGCGCCCGCACCCCGCGCAACGGCCAGGACGGCACCTGGATCACCCCGGAGATGCAGGCGGCCTACCTGGCCCTGCACCGGGAAGGCTACGCCCACAGCTTCGAGGCGTTCCGGGCCGGGCGGCTGGTGGGGGGGTTGTACGGGCTCAGCCTGGGCGCCGCCTTCTTCGGGGAGAGCATGGTCAGCCTGGAAAGCTACGGCTCCCGGGCCGCCTTCGCCGAGCTGTGCCGCTGCGCCTGGGACTGGGGCTTCCAGTTCATCGACGGCCAGCTGCCCAACGCCAACCTGGCGGGCCTGGGGGCGCGGGTGGTGAGCCGGGAGGACTTCCTGGAACGGCTGACCCAGGCCTTGCAGCAGCCCACCCGGCGCGGGGCGTGGGGCGACGCTTCCTGATGCGCTTATCATGAAGAACCTGCTCGCTTTGGTTTTTCTCGGCGACCCTCGGCTGTCCCGGCGTCCTCGGCGAAAGGCTTTTCCTCACCTGCGGTAGTGCCACCGGGCAATGCGCCGCAAAAGTTGAGGAAGGGATTAGCGCCGAGGCAAGCAATGCTTGTTGCAGCCGTTCATGGGGTTGTAGCATTGATTTCATTGTTTTTATCTCTTTCATCCCCGTTCATCCTGTTCATCCCCGTCGAACAAAAGCCAAGGATGATGTCGAGGCACTGGAACAGATCGCGCCGAAGCACGCAGCGTCTTTTTCGACGGGGATGAACAGGATGAACGGGGATGAAAGAAGATGATTGCAATGCGATCAATGTTCCAACCCACCTGAACGGTCACTGCTTGTTGATCGAACTTGCGCCACCCTGTACCAGCGAGCGCCATGACCCTCCAAATCCCCCCCCTCCCCCCCCAGTGGCCCTACCCTCCGCGCGGACCCCAGCCCGCGCCGGAAAGCCATGCCCAGGCCGCCCTGCCCGGCCTGCCCGGGCGGTGGATCCTGGAGGCGGTGCCGGGGCTCGCCCTGGACGAAGCGGCGGCCGGCCTGGGCCAGGCGTTCGGCCGGGGCGGGGTGCTGCGGGCCGGGACCGTGGTGCTCCGGCCGTACCGGCGGGGCGGCCTGGTCCGCCACGTGAACGAAAGGATCTACCTGGGCCACCAGCGGTTCCAGGAAGAGTTCCAGGTGCACCGGGCCTTGTGGGCGGCCGGCCTGCCCACGGTGGAGCCCCTGGGCTGGGCCTACCGGCCCCGGTTGTGGGGCTGCGAAGGGGTGTTCCTGACCCGGCTCGGCGCCGGGGTGCCCTGGCCCCGCGCCTGGGACCAGCACGGGGTGGCGCCCCAGCTGCGCGCCTTGCTGGAGGCCCTGTGCGGCTGGGGCCTCTACGCCCCGGACCTGAACGCCACCAATGTCCTGGTGGACCCTTCCGGAGCCATCCTCACCCTGGACTGGGACCGGGCCCGGTGGATGCCCGGGGACGGCCTCATGGAACGCTACCGGGAACGGCTCACCCGCAGCCTCGCCAAGCTGGGCGCGCCTCGGGAAATCATCAGCCAGGTCTAGGCGGAATAGAAAAATACCTTCGAGTCCTTTTTTATCCTTCCACCCGGTCACGGGAGGCGGATTTGCGTTTATCATCTGATGCTCATGTCTAGATAGGGAGACACGCTGATGGGTTGGCTGGAAAAAACGCGGAATCTCGGACGGATGGCCTTCTCGGCCAGCGACAACTGGATCACCATCCTGGGCGTCATCCTCACCACCGGGGCCGGCTTCACCCAGGTGTGGTCCTGGTTCCTGGAGTTCGCCAGCCCGCACACCGTGCACCCCTACGTGGGCATCGTGCTGTTCATGCTGCTGCCCATGATCTTCATCCTGGGGCTGCTGCTGATCCCCGCGGGCATCCTGCTGCGCCGGCGCAAGCTCAGGCGGGCGGGGCTGCTGCCCGAACAGTCCCCGGAGATCGACTTCTCCACCCCGCACATCCGCAAGGTGCTGGTGTTCGTGGCGGTGGCCACCGTGGTGAACATGGTGCTGATGGGCACGGCCACCGTGCGCGGGGTGGACTACATGGACTCCAGCCGGTTCTGCGGGCTCACCTGCCACACCCCCATGATCACCGAGTACCGCGCCTTCACCGATTCGCCCCACTCCCGGGTGGGCTGCGCCCAGTGCCACATCGGTCCCGGCACCGAGTCGTTCATGCGGGCCAAGCTGGCCGGGGTGCGCCAGGTGTTCGGAGTGGTGTTCAACACCTATTCCCGGCCCATCCCCAGCCCGGTGGAAACCCTGCGCCCGGCCCGGGAGACCTGCGAAGCCTGCCACTGGCCGCAGAAATTCAGCGGCGACAAGATCCTGGTGCGCACCCACTACGGCGAGGACGCCGACAGCACCCCCGCCACCACCGTGCTCATGCTCAAGATCGGCGGCCTGAACGGCGCCAGCAGCACCGGCATCCACGGCCGCCACCTGGACGCCCGCTCCCGCATCACCTACCAGGCCGGCGACGCCAAGCGCGAAACCATCGCCAAGGTCACCTACCGCAGCGACAAGGGCGAGCTGGTGGACTACGCCTCCGGCGACGTGAAGCCGGCCGCCGGCATCGCGCCCCGGCAGATGGACTGCGTGGACTGCCACAACCGGCCCACCCACGCCTTCGAGATGCCCGACAACGCGGTGGACCGGCTCATCACCGAGGGCCGCATCAGCCGCGAGCTGCCCTTCGCCAAGAAGCAGGCGCTGGCGATCCTGAAGGCCAGCTACCCCAGCCAGGACGTGGCTGCCGTGCAGATCCCCCAGGCCGTGGCCGCCTACTACCAGGCCAGCTACCCCGCCGTGTTCGCCGGCAAGCGGGCGCTGGTGGACGCCGCCGGCACCGCCCTGAAGGACGCCTACCTGCGCAACGTCTCGCCCGAGATGAAGCTCACCTGGGGCACCCACCCCAACCACATCGGGCACCAGGACGGCGGCGGCTGCTTCCGCTGCCACGACGGCAGCCACACCACCAAGGACGGCCGCGCCATCAAGGCCGACTGCGACACCTGCCACGTGATCCTGGCCCAGGAGGAAAAAGCGCCCAAGATTCTCAAGGACCTGGGCATAAACTGAGGGGATGCAGCGCGTCACCGCCCCATGCAGCTTCCGCTTCCGGGAGAAGGCCTCGGTCTTCCTGACCGAGCTGCACCCCGCGGACGACGCCGGGACGCGGGCGGCGATCCTGGCCCGGCTGCGCAAGCGGGATTTCGACGCCAGCCCCCCCTGCTCGGCCTGGCGGGAAGGCCCCGCCGCGGGGGGCGGCTGGGGGGCGGATGACGGCGTGGAGCCCTCCGGCACCGCCGGAGCGCCCATGCTGCGGGTGCTGGAGGGGGAGGACCTGGTGCAGATCCTGGCGGTGTGCATCCGCTGGTTCGGCGGCACCAAGCTGGGCACCGGCGGACTGGTGCGGGCCTTCACCGAAGGGGTCCAGGGCGCCGTGGCCGAGGCCAGGGCCCAGGGGCTGCTGGCCGAGGTGAAGGTCTGGCGCCAGGGCGCCCTGGTGGTGGCGCCGGAGCTGGCGCACCTGCCCTACGCCGTCCTGGGCACTTTTCCCGAAGCCGAGATCCAGGGCCAGGACTTCGGCCCGGAGGGCGCCAGCCTGCGGTTCCGCCTGCCCCCCGGCAGCGCCGCGGCGCTGGAGGCCGCCTGGCAGGAACGCAGCCGGGGCGGACGGGTGCGCTGGGATGCGCGGGACGTGGCCTTATAAAATAACGCTTAAGTCTATTATATTACCGCTATTTTACATGTCGAGCATGACAGGTAGCGGGCTATGAGCGGCCGTCTGGTTGGTGTCGAATTTAGGTTGTCAACCCAAGAACCTGATAGACTCCTCCCCGAGGTCAGCCATGAGCACGCCACGCAAACGAAAACCCATGGATCAGGTCAAGGAGGATGCGACGCCCTACGCCGCCGATGCCGCCGCGGAGCCGGAGCCCAACCGGGGCGGGCGCCCCAGGGTGTTCGACGTGGCCACCGTCCGGCTCAACCTGTTCCTGCCCGAGGACGCGGCCAAGCGGATCCGCCTCCTCGCCGTGGAGCAGGGCATCAGCCCCTCCCAGCTGGTGGACGGCTGGGCCAGGCGGGCCGAGCTGGACCGGGCCGTGGCCCGGGGCCGGAAGGCCGTGGAGGAGGGCCGGACCGTGGACCAGGAGGCCGCGGAGCTCAGGCTCGCCCGATGGGCGTGAAGGTGGTCTGGTCCGAACCGGCCCTGGAGGAACTGGGGCAGGCCTTGGAGTACATCGCCTTCGACCAGCCGGCCGCGGCACGCGGCCTCTGGCAGCAAGCCAGGGCCGCCACCCGCAACCTGCGCCGGTACCCCTTGAAGGGCCGGATGGTCCCGGAATACCAGGACCCCGCCATCCGGGAGCTCATCGTCGGCCCGCTACGGCTCATATACACCACCGAGGAGCCCGGCATCGCCACCATCCTGGCGGCGGTGCGCTCCGAACGGCTGCTGGATCCCGGCGGCATCGGCGGGCACTAGCCCAGCCCGCTCACGTCCCCCACGGCGAGGTTTTCCAGGCCCGCGTCGGTCTGCACGGCCAGGCGGCCATCCTCCAGCCAGCCCGCGCACACCCCGGCCCCGGACTCCCAGTGGATGGGATCTCCGGCCTGGGGCCAGCGGAAGGCCGGCTCGCGCAGGGTGGCCAGGTCCTCCCAGCCGGCCAGGATGCTCTGGGCCAGGGCTTCGGCATCGGGCTGGCCGGCATCCAGGGCACAAAGGTCGGCGATACAGGCAGGAGGGATCGGCCGGCCGGGGATCACCGGCGCGCTGCGCAGGTTCACCCCCACCCCCAGCAGCATCCGCTCGCCCTTCACCTGGCCGATGATGCCGCCCAGTTTCACCAGCCGGCCCCCGTTCCACGCCACCAGGTCGTTGGGCCACTTCAGGCCCAGGCCCCCGCACCAGGGCTCCAGCGCTTCTGCCACCACGCCCATGGCCCGTTGCAGCACCAGGCCCGGGGGAACCGGGGGCACCGGCAGGGCGGCCGACAGCCACAGCCCCGCGCCGGGCGCGCTCTGCCAGTCGTTGCCGCGCCGGCCGCGCCCGGCCAGCTGGCAATCGGCCAGAACCCCGCAGGGGCCCAGTTCCGGATGCCGTTCCAGGAAGTCCTGGGTGGAATCGACCCGGGCCAGCCGGATCAGGGTTGCGGGCATGGGACCGGCTTCCGGTTCTTCAGCCAGAGGATGCGCAGGCCCTCCAGGGTGAGATCGGTGGCGATGTGGTTGATGAACCGGCTGGCCGGGGCGATGACCTGGGCCAGCCCGCCGGTGGCCACCACCTGGGAGCCGGGATGGGCCTCCAGCAGCCGGGCCAGGATGCCGTCCACCAGCCCCACGTAGCCGTAGTACAGACCGGACTGCATGGCCTGCACGGTGCTGCGCCCCACCAGCCGCTCGGGCTCGGCCAGCTCCACCCGGGGCAGCCGGGAGGCCCGCTGGAACAGGGCTTCGGCGCTGATCTTGAGGCCGGGGCTGATGATCCCGCCCAGGTATTCCCGGCGGTCGTTGATGATGTCGAAGGTGGTGGCGGTGCCGAAATCCACCGCGATCAGGGGGGCGCCATACAGCTCCAGCCCGGCCACGGCGTTGACGATGCGGTCCGCGCCCAGCTCCAGGGGGTTGTCCAGCAGGATCTTGAGCCCGGTCTTGATGCCCGGCTCGATCCAGAACGGCTCCACCTGGAAATAGGTGCGCAGCCAGCCGTCCAGCACCGGGTGCAGCGGCGGCACCACGCTGGAGATGATCACCTGGCCGATGTCGGAGGCGAGGATGCCCCGGTGGGCCAGCAGGCCCAGGCTGGACAGGCCGTACTCGTCCACGGTGCGCTCCCGGCTGGTAGCCATGCGCCAGGAGGCGTCCAGGGGGGCCCGGGGGCCCTGGTCCAGGTCGTAGATTCCCAGCACGATGTTGGTGTTGCCCACATCCACGGCCATCAGAAGACTCATACTCGCTCCAGCTAACAGGATGGCCTGAGCGGGGGGCAAGATCAACCGGGGCCTAGCGCTGCGCTTCTTCCAGCGCAGTCTGGGCTTCTTCCCATTCGGTCATGGCGTAGGCCAGGTCGGTCTCCAGCGACTTCTGGGCATCCAGCCGGGCACTGAAGGCCTGCCAGTCGCCGGGGTCCATGCCCGCCAGTTCGGCGGAGACCGCGGCCAGCTTCTGCTCCAGATCGGCCACCTGGGCCTCGGCGTCCTTGACCTTGCGCTCCCAGCGCTTGACGGTCTTCTGCTGGTCCCGGTCGATGGCCTGGGGCCTTGATGTCGCCTTGGCCTGAGCGGATTTTGCCGGAGAAGACTTGGCAGGGGAGGACTTGGCCTGGGAAGGCTTGGCCGGGGCCGGCTTGTGCGGGGCCTCGGGGGCCGGTTCCGGCTGTTGCTCCTCGGGCGACCGGCTCATGTCCAGGTCCACCCAGGCCTGGTTGTCCTCGTAGCCGCCTTCCTTGAACTCGGCCTGGTTCTCGTGGATGCGCAGCAGGCTGTCGGCCACCCGCCCCAGCAGGTAGCGGTCGTGGGTCACCAGGACCACCGCGCCGGTGAAGCTGAGGATGGTATCCTCCATGGCCTCCATGCTGTGGATGTCCATGTGATTGGTGGGCTCGTCCAGGAGCAGCAGGTTCACCCCCTCGCGGATCAGGGTGGCCACCGACAGCCGGGCCCGCTCGCCGCCGGAAAGCACGGTGACCGGCTTGTCCACGTCGTCGCCGCGGAACTGGAACTTGGCCAGGAAGCCCAGCACGTCCTGCTTGGGGGCCATGGGCACCACCCCCTGGATCTGCTGGAACACCGTGTTGCGCGCGTCCAGGTTGCGGTGGTGCTGGTCGAAATAGCCCACCTTCACCTGGCTGCCCAGCCGGGCGCCGCCGGTGATGAACGGGATCTCGCCAATGATGGCCTTGAGCAGGGTGGACTTGCCGGTGCCGTTCAGCCCGACGATGGCCAGCTTCTGGCCGCGCTTCACCTGGAAGTGCTCCAGGGGCTCGAACAGCGGCTTGCCGTCCCAGCCCACGGTGATGTCGTCCAGCACCAGCGCGGTGTCGCCGCTGCGCTGGGTTTCCGGAAAGGCGAACTTGATCCGCCGGCGGTCCTTGAGCGGCTTTTCCAGGCGCGCCAGCTTGCCCAGGTGGGTGCGCCGGCCGCGGGCCATCTTGGTGTTCTGGCCGACGATGTTGCGCCGGATGTACTCTTCCTGCTTCTTGATGTACTCCTGCTGGCGCTCGAAGTGGCGTTCCTGGACCTCCAGCTCCTGCTCCTTCTTGTCCATGAAGTCGGTGTAGTTGCCTTCGTAGGAACGGGACCGGCCCAGTTCGATCTCCAGGATCGAGGTGGCGATCCGGTCCAGGAAGTAGCGGTCGTGGCTGATCACCGCCACCGCCGCCTGGGTGTCGTTGATGAAGCCCTCCAGCCAGCGCAGGGAGGGCAGGTCCAGATGGTTGGTGGGCTCGTCCAGCAGCAGCAGGTCCTGGCCCTGGAGGATGGCCTTGGCCAGCATCACCCGGCACTTCTGGCCGCCGGACAGCTCCATGACCTTCTGGTCGAGCTGCTCGGGACTGAAGCCCAGGGCGAACAGGATGCTTTCGGCCCGGGCCCGGATGGTGAAGCCGTCCAGCCGCTCGAACTGTTCCTGCACCGTCTGGTAGCGGGCCATGACCGCGTCCAGGTCCACGTCCGGCTCGGCCATGGCGTGCTCCAGGTCGCGCATCTCGCGCCGGGTGGACTCCACGTCGCCGAACGCGGCCAGGGTCTCTTCCAGCACGCTGCCGTCGGTCTGCGGCACCAGGTCCTGGGCGTAGTGGCCCATGCGGATGCCGCGCTCGGCGGTGGGCCGCACCACGGTGCCGCCGTCCAGCTCCAACTCGCCCAGCAGCACCTTGAAGATGGTGCTCTTGCCGGCGCCGTTGCGGCCGATCACGCCCCAGCACTCGTCTTCCTGCAGCGCCCAGGTCACATCCTTGAGCACGTCATGAGGGCCGAAGCTGAGGTTGGCGTGATTGAGACTTGCGAGCATGGGCGGGAACCATTTGGGGTGATAGAATACGAGGCCACCGGACGGTGGCCTCGTGTTTTGGTGGAGCTAAGCGGGATCGAACCGCTGACCTCCTGCATGCCATGCAGGCGCTCTCCCAGCTGAGCTATAGCCCCGGGGGAAGATTTAGAATGCCATCACTCGGGGATGAACGCAAGCTTAAATTTCGAGCACGGGCCATGGTGGCGCGATTCTCAGCGCTTCAGGCGCAGCTTTTGACCGGCCTGTATGACATTCTTCCGGAGTTTGTTCCACTTGCGCAGATCCTTGACGTCCAGGCCGTAGCGGTCGGCGATGGCGAACAGGGTTTCCCCGCGCTTGACCACGTGGAAGGCGGGATGGACTTCCGGCGCCGGGATCCTGGCGGCGGGCCGCTCCTTTTCCCGCACCACCGGCCGCGGGGCCGGGGTGCGGGCCTCGGGCTCGCTGCGCACCGAAGGCGCGGCGGGGGCCACCAGGGGCGGCACCTGGCTGGGCGGCGGAATGGCCGGGAGCTTGTCCAGCGGGCGGTCCTCGATGATCTCGGCGCGCTCCACCTTGGAACGCAGATCGCGGGTGTCGATGGGGGTGACCGGCGGCGGCGGCACCTGGATCACCCGGCCGGGACGGAACTCGGCCTTGGTGATGTTGTTGGCGTCCAGCAGGTCCTCCACGCTCAGGTTGAACCGGCTGGCCACCCGGGCCAGGGTCTCGCCCCGGCGGATCTTGTAGGGCTTGAAATCCAGCCGCTGGTTGGCCGGGATCACCGCCAGGGCGCGGGCGGTGACCCCGCTCTGGCCGGGGGGCACGCGCAGGCTGTAGTGGCCCGGCGGGGTGGTGGCCCGGAGCAGTTCCGGGTTGAGCTCCTTCAGCGACTCCACGTTGGTGTCGGCGAAGCGCGCCAGCACCGCCAGGCTGGTCATGCGGTCCACGTCCACGGTCTCGTAGGTGTAGGGGTGCAGCTGCTCCACCTTCAGGCCGTAGCGTTCCGGGAAGCGGCCCACCAGGATGGCGGCGCACAGTTCCGGCACGTAGTTCTTGGTCTGGTTGCGCAGCCAGCGGCTGCGGTACATGTCCCAGAAGTTGTGGGTGCCCAGGTTGAGGCTGGCCCGTTCGGTGGTGAGCGGGCCGGCGTTGTATCCGGCCAGGGCCAGGTACCAGTCCCCGGAGATGTCGTAGAGCCGGCGCAGGTAGCGGGCGGCGGCGCGGGTGGCCTTCACCGGATCCCGCCGTTCCTCCACCCAGGCGTTGCCGCCCAGCCCGTAGATGCGGCCGGTGGAGCGCATGAACTGCCACATGCCCACCGCCTTGGCGTAGCTGGTGGCGGAATTGATGAAGCCGGACTCGATCACCGCCAGGTAGGCCAGGTCCTGGGGGATGTGCTCCTCGGCGAAGATCTGGCGCACCATCGGCAGGTACTGGCTGGCCCTGGACAGGGTGCGTTCCATGAAGCCGCGCTTGCTGGTGGTGAACTGGTGGACCTGGGCCAGCACCTTGTCGTTCAGGTCGATGGGCAGATCGAACACCGCGCCCATTTCGGCGCCCTGCACCTGCTCGCGCTCGGTGCGCAGGTCCTCGGGGGACAGCGGGCCCACCTCCACCGATTCCTTGAGGCCGGGATCCTCCACCGGCGCCACCTCCTCGGTGGTGTCGGGAAGGTGCAGCTGGAACTCGGTCAGCCGGGCGCGCAGGGACACCACCTCGGACTGCTTCAGCACCTCTTCCGGCAGCGAGGCCACCAGGTCGTCGGCCTGCTTGGACCAGGCCAGCGCTCCGTCCCAGTCCTTCTCCTCCAGGGCCTTTTCTCCGGACTCAATGAAGAGCCGGAGCCGGCTGATCTCCGCCGGCCTGCCGGCCGGACGGGACGGGGGGATCTTGATGTACTGCACGTGGACCGGGGGCGCCGCCGGAGCGGCAGGCTGCGGGGCTGGCGCCGGTGCCGCGCCCAGCCCCGCCACCCCGGCGGCGACGAGGAGGGTGAGCACTCGGCTCCAGCGGCCGCCCCGGGTCCGGAACCCCACTCAGTGGCTCTCTTCGCTGACCAGGGCCGTGTAGGCGGCGTCGTCCAGCAGATCCGAGGCCAGGGGCCCGTCGAGCTTCACCTTGACCATCCAGCCCTTGCCGAAGGCGTCCTCGTTGACGTACTCGGGATGGGCCTCCAGCTCTTCGTTCACGGCCAGGACTTCCCCGGCGGAGGGCATGAAGATCTCGGAGACCGTCTTCACCGATTCCACGGTGCCGAACTCGTCCCCCGCGGAGAACTTGGCGCCCACTTCGGGCAGGTCCACGAACACCACGTCGCCCAGGGCTTCCTGGGCATAGCTGGTGATGCCGATCAGGGCCGTGCCGTCGCCCAATGGTTTGATGAATTCATGGTTCTTGGTGTACTTCACATCGGAAGGATACATGGAGCCTCCAGGTAGTTTCAAGCAAAGCCCCAGGGGGGCCATCAGGGAGATTGGAAGAAGCAGGCTATTTGGCGCGCTTGTAGAAGGGGGTGGCCACCACCTCGGCAGGGCAGGCCTTGCCGCGGATCTCGATCTCGATCCGGCTGCCCAGTCCGGCGTGGCTCAGGGGCACGTAGCACAGGCCCAGGTTGCAGCCGCAGGTGGTGCTGGGGGAGCCGCTGGTGACGTAGCCGGCCTTCCTGCCGTCGATGAGCACATCCATGTGGTCCCGGGCGATGTCGCGCTTCTCGGCCATCCGGAAGCCCACCAGCTTGCGGCTGAGGCCCTGCTCCTTGACCCGGACCAGGGCGTCACGGCCGATGAAGTCGCCCTTCTGGAGCTTGATGATCCAGCCCAGGTCGGCCTCCAGGGCGTTGGTGGTGTCGTCGATCTCGTGGCCGTAGAGGGCCATCTTGGCCTCCAGGCGCAGGGTGTTGCGGCAGCCCAGGCCGGTGGGGATCAGGCCCATGGGCTGGCCGCTGGCCATGATCGCCTTCCAGACGCCCTCGGCCTTGGCGGTGGGGCAGTAGACCTCGTAGCCGTCCTCGCCGGTGTAGCCGGTGCGGGCGATCATCACCGGCATGCCCTGGAACTTGCCGAAGGCGAACCAGTAGTACTTGATCTGGGCCAGGTCGATGTCCATCAGGGGCTGCAGCACGGCCAGGGACAGGGGGCCCTGCAGGGCCACCGAGGCGGTCTCGCCGCTTTCGTTGCTGACGGTCACGTCCCACTTTGCCGCATGCTCCTTGACCCAGGCAAAGTCCTTGTCCACGTTGGAGGCGTTCACCACCAGCAGGAACTCGTCATCCTTGATCTTGTGCAGCAGCAGATCGTCCACGAAGGTGCCGTTGTCATACAGGAAGGCGGTGTAGTGGATCTGCCCGTGGGCCAGCCTGGTCACCGCGTTGGGGGTGAGCCAGTCCAGGAAGGCCATGGCCTGGGGGCCCTTCACCCGGATCTCGCCCATGTGGGCCACATCGAACAAGCCGACCTTGGTTCGTACCGCGAGGTGCTCGGCGATGATGCCCGAAGGGTACTGCACGGGCATGTCCCATCCGCCGAAATCCACCATCTTGGCCCCGAGGGCACGATGCACTGAATTCAGGGGGGTTTGTTTCAGGTCGCTCATCGAGGCTCCGCCAATGCTGCTGGGGGGAAGAAGGGAATGCCCCATTTTGACTCCCCGCCCCGCTTTAAGGAAGGCTTTTCGCCCACGGCAGCAGCCCCGGAAGCGCCCAGGACACGGTCCACAGCCCGCCCGGTTCCGGCTCGGCCGTGATGGCGCCATCCACCGGAAGGATCTCCACTCCGCTGGCGGCGGCCAGGTCCAGTTCCCGCGCGTAGGCCGGATCGATTTCCCGGGCGGCGTCGAAGCTGGCCACGTCGTTCCGCTGGACGTAGAACACCAGGGCGGCCCGGTGCCCCAGCCGCACCATGGCCTGCAGCTCGCGCAGGTGCTTGGCCGCGCGCAGGCTCACCGCGTCCGGGAAGCGCACCTGGGTGCCCACCCGCAGGGTGGTGTTCTTCACCTCGATGTACACCAGCCGGCCCTGGCCGTCCTGCGCCAGCACATCCACCCGGCTGTGCTCGTCCCCGTACTTCTGTTCGGTGCGCACCTCGCAAAGCCCCGGCAGCCCCGGCAGCAGGTCCCGGCGGGCGGCCTCGGCCACCACCCGGTTCGGCATGCCGGTCTCCACCCCCACCCAGGCTTCGCCCCGCCGGCAGGCCAGCCAGGTGTACTTGAGCTTGCGCTCGGGCTTCAGGCTGGGCTCCAGCAGGACCAGGTCGCCGGGCTCCCAGCAGCTGGCCATGGTGCCGGTGTTGGTGCAGTGGGCGGTCACCAGCAGGCCGCCCTCCAGTTCCACGTCCGCCAGGAAGCGCTTGTAGCGTTTGACGATGGTGCCGGGCACCAGGCCGGTGCGGACCGCCAGGGGGATCATGGCGCGGCCTGGAGGAGCGCCAGGATGCCCTCCACCGCGGCGGCCAGGTCCGCGGCCACCAGGTCCGCCAGGGCGGGGTCCACCTGGCTGCCGTAGCCGGTGCGCACCAGCGCCACCCGGCAGCCGGCGTTGCGCCCGGCGGCCAGATCCAGGTCCTTGTCGCCGATCATCCAGGACCGGGCCAGGTCGATGCCGTGTTCCTGCGCGGCGCGCAGCAGCATGCCCGGGTTGGGCTTGCGGTCGGGGTGGTCGGGGTGCCGATAGGCCCCCAGGCCCTTGGGGTGGTGCGGGGCGGCGTAGACCCCGTCCAGGTGCGCCCCGGCCTCGGCCAGCAGGACGGCGATGCGGGCCATGACCGCCTCGAAATCGGCCCAGCCGTACTTGCCCTGGCCGATGCCGGCCTGGTTGGTCACCACCAGCACCGGGATGCCCCGGGCGTTGAGCCGGGCCAGGGCCTGGGCGGCGCCGGGCACCAGCACCACGTCTTCCGGCCGGCACAGGTAGCCCACCTCTTCGTTGAGGGTGCCGTCCCGGTCGAGGAAAACCGCAGGGACGCCCGCGGGCGCCGTCACAGTTCCTTGACCAGGGACAGGGCGGACTGGCAGAGCCGGCGCACCCCCGGCACCAGGTCCATGGCCGCCAGCGCCTTCTCGCCCACCCACTGGGCCCCTTCCGGCGGGGCCGGCAGCTGATCGTCGGCGGCGCGGGTGCGCAGCAGGTGCGACAGGTAGAGCCGCTGCTGGTTCTCCAGCCCCTCCAGGCGCAGCAGCCAGGGGGTGGGCAGCCTCGAGGTGCGCTCGTCGAACACCACCGGCAGCCGGGACGGGTCGTAGAACCGGAACGGGATCTTCCAGGTGGTGTCGATCAGGGCCTGCAGCAGGGCCGGGGGCAGGTAGCCCGGGGACCAGGGCACCTGGGGCGGCATGAGCAGCCCCCGGTGCGGGGAATGGACGGAGGGCACCAGCAGGATGAAGGGCATGGCCGAACCATGCACCAGCACCCCTTCGATGAAGGTGGTCAGATAGACCGGTCCCTCCGCCATGGGTTACCTCCCGCCCTGGATGTCCAGTTCCCGCATGATCCGGTCCCTGGCCGAGGCGACCTGGGCCACGATCTCGCCGGGCTTGCACTTGAGGACCTCCTTGGTGCGGCGGTCGCGCAGTTCCACCAGGCCCTCCTTGAGGCCCCGGGAACCGACCATGACGCGCAGGGGGAAGCCCAGCAGGTCGGCGTCCTTGAACTTGGCCCCGGGGCTCAGGCCCTCGCGGTCGTCGTGCAGCACCTCGAAGCCGGCCGCCTCCAGCTCCCGCTCCACCTGGTCGGCCACCTCCCGCACCATGCCGTTGGTGGGATCCAGGTCCAGCAGGTGCACGTGGTAGGGGGCGATCGGCCAGGGCCAGATGATGCCGTCGGCGTCGTAGTTCTGTTCGATGGCGGCGGCCACGGTGCGGCCGATGCCGATGCCGTAGCAGCCCATGACCATGGGCTTCTCCTTGCCGTGCTCGTCCAGGTAGACGCAGTTCATCGACTTGGAGTACTTGGTGCCCAGCTTGAACACCTGGCCCACCTCGATGCCGCGGAACGACTGGTAGTGGCCCTTGCCGCAGCGGGGGCAGAGGTCGCCCTCCTGGGCCAGGCGCAGGTCCAGGAACCGGGCGCCGGGCAGGTCGCGCTTGGGGTCGAAGCCGAAGTGATGGCAGTCGGTAACGTTGGCGCCGCAAGTAAGATTGCTGGCGCCTTCCAGGGCCTTGTCCACCAGGTAGACCAGGCTCTCCGGCTGGGTCTTCTGCATCTCCCAGAGCCGGGTGCCTTCCTTCGGCACCGGGCCCAGGAAACCGCTCAGGGCGCCGGTGAAGTCCTCGGCGTCGGCCATGGGCTGCACCTCCACCGCGCCCAGGGCGTTCTTCACCTTCACCGGGTTCATCTCGTGGTCCCCGCGCAGCACCACCGCCACCGCCAGCCGGCGGGTGACCGGGCCATTGGCGTCCTGGCCGGCCACCACGTCGGCGTCCAGCCAGTAGACCTTGGAGGTCTGGTGCAGCGGCAGGCCGTCATGCTCGGCGTCCTTGAAGTTGCGCGCCTGCTCTTCCATGGCCAGGATCCCGGGGGTCTGGAAATGGGCCGGCTTCAGCGGAGTGGCCGGGCCGTGGTCCACCGCGGGGATCCGCGGCGCTTCGGTCTTTTCCACGTTGGAGGTGTAGTCGCAGGCGTCGCAGGAAAGGATGGCGTCCTCGCCGGAACCGGCCAGCACGTGGAACTCGTGGGTGAAGCTGCCGCCGATGGCGCCGCTGTCGGCCTCCACCTGGCGGAACTTCACGCCCAGCCGCGCGAAGATGCGGGTGTAGGCGTTGTACATGGCCCAGTAGGACTTGTCCGCGGCGGCGTCGTCCACGTCAAAGGAATATGCGTCCTTCATGATGAATTCGCGCCCACGCATGAGCCCGAACCGGGGCCGGATCTCGTCCCGGAACTTGGTCTGGATCTGGAACAGGTTCATGGGCAGCTGCTTGTAGCTGCTCACGTTGCGCCGCACGATGTCGGTGATGACCTCCTCGTGGGTGGGGCCCAGGCAGAAGTCCGCATCCTTGCGGTCCTTGAAGCGCAGCAGTTCCTTGCCGTAGAAGCTCCACCGGCCGGATTCCTGCCACAGTTCGGCGGGCTGCACGGTCGGCATCAGCAGCTCCTGGCAGCCGTCCTTGGCCAGTTCCTCCCGGACGATCTCCTCGAACTTGCGGATGCTGCGGAAGGCCAGCGGCAGGTAGTCGTAGATGCCGGCCGCCAGCTTCTGGATCATGCCGGCCCGCATCATCAGCTGCTGGCTGATCACGTCGGCGTCCCGGGGCACTTCCCGGAGGGTATGGATCAACATCTTGGATTGTTTCATCTGCTTGATCTTTCAAGGGAGTGCCAAGGCACAAAAGCGGGAGCGGCAACCGGCGCCGCGGTCCCGGGAGGAACCAGGAGCGGGTTCAGGAAAGCAGGGCTTGCACCAGCTGGCTGGCGGTCTTGCCGTCGTAGGCGCCGGCGTGGCTGGCCTGGAGGGTCTTCATGACGGCGCCCATGTCCTTGCGGGTATGGGCTCCGGCGGCGGCGATGGCCTCGCGCACGGCGGCTTCCAGCTGGGGGCCTTCCAGCATGGCCGGAAGGAACCCCTTGAGGACCTCGATCTCGGCCTGCTCCAGCGCCGCCCGGTCGGGGAAGCCGGCGGCCGTGAACTGCTGGACGCTGTCTTCCCGGCTCTTGACCAGGTGTTTGAACACCGCCAGGGCGTCGGCCTCGGCCAGCACCCCCTGGGGTCCCAGGCCCTTGGCCACGGCCTCGTTCTTGTACGCGGCCAGGGCCATGCGCAACACCCCCGTGCGGGCGGTGTTACGCGCCAGCATCGAGGCCTTCAGTTCGGACTGCAAACGATCCAACATGGTCAACTCCGGTCGTGCACTAACTTTATCCTGCCCTTGAAAGCCGTTATCATCAATCAGTTGTGGAGAAAATCAGGTTATTCTGGGTGGAACCGATGAAATAATGGAACGTGATCGAGGGGGCAAAACCAGCTATGAACGTCGCATTTATCAATCCTTTCATTGAATCCACCCTGCGCAGCCTGGACATGATGGCTGGCATCCAGGCGGAAAAGGCGGGGCTGGAGCTGAAAGAGGACCTCATCACCACCTACGACGTTTCGGCGATCATCGGCCTCACCGGCGAGACCTCCGGCTCCATTATCATCAGCATGCCCGAGTCCCTGGCCTGCAAGATCGCCTCGAACATGCTCATGGAAGAGATCACCAGCATGAACAAGAACGTCGAGGACGCCATCGGCGAGATCGGCAACATCGTGGTGGGCGACGCCCGCCGCGCGCTGATCCAGGACGGGCACTCGCTCAACATCTCCATCCCCACGGTGGTGATCGGGGTGGGCCACAAGATCTCCCGGTCCGGCGACGTGCCCTGCATCGCCATCCCCTTCACCACCCAGTTCGGCACCTTCGAAGTCAACGTGGGGCTGCGGGAGTCTTAGGAGCCTGTCCAAGTTATAGGTCCGGGTCCCCCCAGGGCGCCCTGTTCGCTCCCGGTCAGTCGCATTCGCGACTGCCGTGAGCGGAAGGAAGCAGCCCCTTCTGGCGAACGTGTTCCACCTTCTGGAGTGGGTCGAAAGCGACCGATTTTTTGTAAAGGTCTGGCTTATTTGTACGATAAGAAAGGTATGACGAAGCGATTCCGGCCCTGGGACCCCAAGCAGAAGTGGCTGTTGCCACCTGAAATCACCGAATTCATCCCCGAGGGGCATCCGGCTCATTTTGTCCGGAACCTCGTGGTCGAGGAACTGGACCTCACCGCCATCCTCGACACCTACGTGGAAGACAAGGGCTATCCGCCCTTTCACCCAGCGATGATGGTGGCGCTCCTGCTCTATGCGTACACGCAAGGAGTGTTCTCCTCCCGGAAGATCGCCAAGGCCTGCATTGAGCGGATGGATTTCGCCGCGGTAACTGGGTTCCAGAAGCCGGATTTTCGGACCATCAGCTTGTTCCGCAAGCGGCACCTGACCGCCCTGGGAGGGCTGTTCCAGCAAGTGCTCGTGCTGTGCCGGCAGGCCGGGCTGGTGGCCCTGGGCCACGTGGCTCTGGACGGAACCAAGGTCAAAGCGAATGCAAGCAAGCACAAGGCCATGAGCTATGACCGGATGGTGAAGGCGGACAGCGAGTTCGCCGAGGTGGTGAAGGGCTGGCTGGACCAAGCGGAGACCACCGATCTGGGTGAAGACTACCGGTTCCGGAACCGCCAGGGCGATGAGTTGCCGGCCTGGGTGGTAAACAAGGTGGAACGGATGAAGAAGATCCGGGAAGCCAAGGCGGCCCTGGAGCGGGAAGCGGCTGACAAGGCCAAGGAAGACGCGGATAAGCCGAAGAAAAAGACCAGGAAGAAGGACGACGACGAGGACCCGCCGCCGCCGAAACCGGAGCCCAAGACGCAGCGCAATTTCACCGATCCGGAGAGCCGGATCATGCCCACCAAGAACGGCTTCGAGCAGTGCTACAACGCCCAGGCCGGGGTGGACGCCAAAGCCCAGGTGATCGTGGCCTGCGAAGTGGTAAACACCAGCGCGGATTGCCCCCAGCTGCTGGCCATGGTGGACCAGGTCCGCGCCAACCTGGGCCGGAAACCCGATGTCTGCTCGGCGGATGCTGGCTACTGTTCGGAGGTCAACCTGGAGGGCATGGCAGCCCGGCACATCAGGACTTACATCGCGACCGGGCGCCAGAAGCACGGCACCGAGGCCGCGACCCATGCGAAGAACGGTAAGCCGGGAAGCCTGATCGCAGCCATGCGGGACAAGCTGAAACGGGGCGGGTGGCGGAGCCCCTACCGGTTACGGAAACAGGTGGTCGAACCCGTGTTCGGCCAGATCAAGCAGGCCATGGGCTTCCGCCAGTTCCTGCTGAGGGGCCTTGCCAAGGTTACGGCCGAGTGGCAGCTGGTCTGCACTGCCCACAACCTCCTGAAACTGGTGAGGGCCGCTTCCTGAAGTCTGGGGGCCTGAACCTGCGGTTCAAAGGCCCTATATTGGCTTTCGATCACTCTGCCGGCGCCTACCGACACTTCCGCTCTCCGTTTTTCTGGGAATGGTCTGACCTGGAGCGACGCAGGAGCGGAAGGCCGGAACGTTCCCAGAAAAACGACTCTGGCGACAGTCTGGGACACGGATCAATACGTAGACGGGCTCCTAGG
>JARLGP010000228.1 GCA_031292735.1 Holophaga sp. | reverse complement strand
GTAACTCGGCGCCTTGGCGTGCTCGGCGTACGAGTTCTTTACCCGAAGGAAACGAGGCCTCGCGTCTGCTCGAGACGCCCCACCTGGAATTGGTGGGGTGGGTCGAAATGATTCCGCTATTCCGATCGGCCTACACTAGCTGCCACTGCGATCGGACCGCCGCCGGAACGGCGGGGCCGCTTCGCCCCGACAGCTTAGATTGCCCTGGTCCGCTCCAGCGGTGGACGTTGCCAACGCTTAGGGCCATGATGAGACCTGGAGAACCACGCGATGGCCCCTCGCAAAACCTCATTGCCCAAATCCGACCCGAAGCCCGAACTGCTGGAAGAACCCAAAGCCCCGGTTCGGTCCCGGGTGAAGAAGGCGGCCAAGGAAGTCCCTGCCGCCCTTTCCGCGCCCAGCCCGGAACCGGCCGCGCCCGCCAAGGCCCCTGCCGCCAAGAAGCGCGCCGCCGCCCGCGTCCCCGCCGGGGACCAGGAGAAGGTGCGCAAGCCCAGGAAGACCAAGGCCGCCGCGGCGGCGGTACCGGCCCCCGCCGAGGAGACCCCCGTGGTCGTCCCCGAGCCCGTTCCTGATCCCGTCGCCGTTTCCGCGGCCCCCGCCGAACCGGCCCCCAGCGCGCCGGCCATGGATCCGTCCCTCCTGGTCACCGACCAGGCCCGGGCGGTCCTGCTGGCCATCCAGGAAGGCCGGGCGGTGGAACTGTTGTTCGTCGACGCCGAGAACAATCCGCCGCGGACCTTCGAGCCGCGCCAGCTGATCTTCGACACCTTCGCCAAGGGCTGGTACGTCTGGGGCTGGGACCGGCGCTACAACGCCGAACGGCATCACCTGCTGTCCCTGATCGCCCAGGTCAACCCCGTGGAAGGCCTGGGGCGCGCCGCCCAGGGCCCCTACAAGGAAGGCACCCCGGCCAACCTCATCGGCGGCTGGCTCGGCGGCGAGGCCATCCGGGTGAAGGCGGTGCTGCTGAAGCAGTGGATCTTCGCGGTGCGCCAGGCTCCCGCGCCGTTCCCGGAGTTCGCCATCGAGGACCTGGAGGAAGGCAAGGCCCAGGTCTCCTTCACCGCCACCGACCTCCGGGCCATCACCCGCTGGGTCATGCAGTTCGGCGACGGCATCCAGATCCTGGAGCCCCAGCGCCTGCTGGACCGCATCAAGCAGGTGGGGCTGGCCTGGGGCGGCAAGCCCGGTCCCGCCCCGTCAGCACCCTCCCAGGCCCCCAAGCAGCCGCGCCAGGAGCATCGCTCCGAGCACAAGGAGCCGCACCGTTCCGAGCACCGCTTCGAGCCCAGGCCCGAGCAGGCCGCGGAGCGCAAGGTCCCGGACCAGCCCAGGCGCGTGCGGGAAGCCCGGGAACCGCGGGAATCCCACGAGGCCCCCAAGCCGTCCAAGGCCGGCAAGTTCGAGATCCGCATCGACCGGCTCTGATCGACCGTCGACCGCCGCATAGTCAATTCATTTTTGCTATGCATAATACATATTTCATAACGACTGGAACATCGGTTGCCGTCGTCGCACAGCTAGGCCATGGGAGAACACCTCATGACCGTCGACCCAAGCCTGCCCAGCCGTCTCATTGACCAGGAAGCCCGGTACGGGGCCAGCAATTATCGTCCCTTCGATATGATCTGCGCCCGGGCGGACGGCGCCTACCTGTGGGACGTCCAGGGCGCCCGGTACCTGGATTTCCTGGCCGGCTACGGCGCGGTTTCCCAGGGGCACAACCACACCCGCATCGCCGCCGCCATGGTGGAGCAATGCCTTCGGCTTTGCCTAAGCTCCCGGGCCTTCCGCAACGACCGGCTGCCCCCACTGCTGGAGAAGCTGTGCACCCTCTCCGGGTTCGAGCAGGCGCTGCTCATGAACAGCGGCGCCGAAGCGGTGGAGACCGCCATCAAGGCCATGCGCAAATGGGGCTACCGCACCAAGGGCATCGCCTCCGGCCAGGCCGAGATCATCGCCTTCAGCGGCAACTTCCACGGCCGCACCACCACCCTCATCAGCTTCAGCGACCGTCCCGAAACCACCGGGGACTTCGGCCCGTTCACCCCGGGCTTCCGGATCGTGCCCTACGGCGACCTGGCCGCGGCCAGGGCGGCGGCCGGGCCCAACACCTGCGGGATCCTTGTGGAGCCGGTGCAGGGCGAGGCGGGCGTCATCCTGCCGCCCAAGGGCTTCCTGCGCGGGCTCCGGGAGCTGTGCGACAGCCGGCGGATCATGCTGGTGGCCGACGAGATCCAGTCCGGCCTGGGCCGCACCGGGAAGCTGTTCGCCTTCGAGCACGAAGGGATCCGCCCGGATGGCGTCACCCTGGGCAAGGCCCTGTCGGGCGGGTTCTACCCGGTGAGCGCGCTGCTGGGATCCCGGGAACTGATGGACGGGTTCACCCCGGGCACCCACGGCTCCACCTTCGGCGGCAACCCCCTGGCCTGCGCCGTGGCCTCCGCCGCCCTGGACGTCCTGGTGGACGAGAAGCTGGTGGACCGTTCGGCAGAGCTGGGCGCCTACCTGCTGGAGCAGCTGCGCGCCATGGACAGCGGCCTGGTGCAGGAGATCCGCGGCCTCGGCCTGTGGGCCGGCATCCAGCTGCGCCCGGAGGCCGGCAGCGCCCGCTCCATCTGCGAAGCCCTGCTGCAGGAGGGCCTGCTGTGCCAGGAAAGCCACGGCCACACCATCCGCCTGTCGCCGCCCCTGATCGTCACCCGGGAGCAGCTGGACTGGGCCCTGGCCAAGTTGAAGGTGGTGCTGGAAGGCTAGAAGCGGATCCCGGCGTAGAGGGCGGCGGAGGCCCTGGGGGCCAGGGAGTCGAGGGTGCGGTTGTCCACGCTGCCGAAGGTCGGCGGCTGGGTCTGGGAGGTCTTGGTGATGGCGAAGGCGGCCTCGATCCCGATATAGGGATGGTTCTCCTTGCCGATGCCGGTGAAGGTGTAGTCGGCGCTGCCGCGAACCCAGGGGCGCAGGTAGGTGGTGCTACTGTCCACCTGGACCGCGCTGCTGTTCACGATGGCCTGGCCCTGGATCCGCAGGTACTCGCCCCTGGCCTCCAGGTGCGCGCCCAGGGTCAGGTGTTCGCCGACCGCGCCCATGTAGGCGGCGCCCAGGCACCAGTAACTGTCGGTGACCTTCACATCGGTCAGGTCGATGACGCCGGCGTTGTTGATCTTGAAATTGGAGGACCCGTCGAACATGCCGCCCAGCTCGTAGTAGAAGCCCGCATGGGAAGGGAGCTCGCCCAGGAGCCGGAACCCCACCCCCGTCTGCCGCGACGGCTGGTCCTTGATATCGCCGGGAGACTGGGCCACCACGATCTGGGCGGGACGGTACAGTTCCGCGAACACCTGGATCCGCCCATCCAGTTTGGCCGCGTCCTGCGCCGCGAGGGAGCCTGCGGCAAGGGCAATGATCAGGATGCTGGAGATTTTCACGAATCCTCCTTGTGGCGAGGTGGTTGGGACGGCATGGTTGGCTTGAGTTCCAGGGTAGCTGCCGGGCCGGACCTTGGCGTGATCAATTTGAAGCGGCGATGGTGGCCTGGGTCGGGGTGGGCTCGCTGTTCGCCACGACGATGTCCCATGGGAAGTTGAACGGGATCTTGTGGTAGGCGGACTTGTCGGCGCCGTCGCTGGGAACCACCTTCATGTTGGCGACGGCGGTCTTGATGGCGTCCAGCCAATCCGGCCGGTTCAGCGGCCTGGCGCTCGAGACGGGCTGGTTCCTGAGGATGGACTTCACCGCGAACACGGTGATGCTGGCTGGATCGGCAACCCTCAGCTCGGCGGGAACATCGAACCAGCAGTAGCCGGGGGCCACCTGTGCCTGGGCAGTCCAGATGGCGGAGTAGATGTCCGGCCCCCCGACGGTGGTGGGCGGCGCGATGTACCAGCGGGCGTCGGTGAGGATGTTGCCGGAGAGGGTCTGGGTGGTGTCCGCCGTGACCACGGCCTTGTCCGGGAAGTTGGGCTGGGCCGGATAGTTGCTGGGGACCATGAAATGGATCGGGGTTCCGCCGGAGGGAGCCAGCTGGACCACCCAGAAATCGGGAGGCACCACATGCCCGTCGGGGGAGCGGGTGGCGTTGAACCAGGTCACCCGGAAGCCGCCGGTGGAACTTCCGGCCAGGGAGCCGTCGGGGTTGCGCAGGCGCTTGTCGAGCATGGTGTCCTGGGCGGGCACGAAGCCCCATCCGGAAGCGGCATCCAGGCTGTCGTCGGTGCCCACGAAATTGTTGGTGCCGCCGTCGATGGCGACCGGAGGCTCCTGGGACACGGTTCCTTTCGCCAGCCAGGTGCGGGTGATCAGGGCCCCGCCGGCGGAGGCGTAGGAAGGGGTGAAGGCGGCCCAGTAGAAGTGGCCGACCCCGGTGGTGGAGGGATTGGAACTGGGTGCCACCGGAGCGGAACCCGGGGCCGCGGCGGTGCCGATGGCAACCGGGGAGGTTGCGGTGAAGGTCCCGGCGCCGCTGGCGGTCAGATCGAAATAGCTGCCGTCCGGTTCGATCGGTGTGGTCTTGGTGCCCGGCGATACGACGGTGTTGATCAGCTTGGGCCACGCGCTTGGGAGGCTCTGGAGGAGCCAATAGGTGTGGGAGATTCCCGGGTTGGTGCCCGGGTTCTTATACGCGGGTCCGCCGGTCGGGTCCGCCATGTTCCCTTCCAGATCCATGGTGGTCAAGGTGGTGCTGTTGAGCACCACCGGCTGCACCCACACCGTGGACCAGAGGTATTCGGCATAGGCGAACACGGGCAGGTTGTTGAGCAGAGGGCGGGACAGCACGTCCGTGCTCTGGAGCGGCAGCCGGTTGATGTCATTCAGATCGTACGGGATCACCAGACTATTGAGACCGCCGGCGAAGGGCGTGCCGCTGGCCGCGGAAGGGAACAGAAGATTGCTGAAGTAGGTCAGGGCCTCCGGACTGGTGTCGTGGAGCGGTGTGGGGTTGAGCGCGGTGATGCAGTTGGTTTCGTTCCAGTTCGCGACCCCATGGGTCAGATCGTAGGGGTCGGTGGAGTTGGCGGGAACCCGGTAGGCCTCCATCCCCGTGACGGCAGCCACCAGCGAAGCCTGGGGTGTTTGGTCGACGCTCGGGTCAGGAATGTTCGAGTAGGTGGAATAGTTCAGATTGAACCCCAGCGCCGAAGGCACCGGGGCGGTGCTGCTCAAGGAGGTCAATCCCGCGGCGCTGTCCGCCACCAGGGTGGGGAGCTTGTCCGATTCCACGGTCAGCATGAACAGGGGCCACTCGGCATAGCTTTGATTGACCGGCACCCCGGAGAACAACGCGACGTTGTATTCGGTGGCGCTCCAGGAGAGCGGATAGGTGATACTGGGCTCGGAGGGCAGCTCTAGCCAACGCTGGTCGCTGGGCGGAGTAGCCGGTTCCAGGCCCACCACGCCTTCCAGGTTCTTCAACACCGGGGAACTGCCTTCCTGTGCGAAGCCCTGGGCCGTGACCACGTTGAGGGTGGGATTCCAGGGCGCCGACGAGCTCTGGAAGCTGAAGGAAGAGGACCCGTTGGCGAGGGTGTAGCTCGTGGTGCTGGATTTCAGTCCCTCCAGCTCCGGATCGATCCCGGTCGGGTTGGCCGAGCCGCTGGCGGTGGGCTGGCAGGGGATCCGGAGGGCATAACTGTTGGGGTCGGAGGAGCCTATGACCGGCAGCAGGGCATAGAAGGGCACGTTGCTGCGCACCGGCACGGAAACCGAGGCCTGGTTCGCGGAGTTGATGGTGTAGCTGTTGGAATAGCCGTCCTGGTGAATCTCCAGGGCGGTGTTGAGCCCGTTGGCGCTGCTGGTGACCGGGTTGAGCGAGGCGGTACCCCCGTTGTCGGAAAGCTGCCGGTAGAGCAGGTTCAGGGTGAAGTTCTCGGTATGGATGCCGTCCACCACCACCCAGATGTAGGCGGGCGTGGACAGCCGGTTGAAGACATCCGTGGCCTGGTATTCCACCAGGTAGGCGACCAGCGCGTTGGGCACGCCGGCAAAGGTGACCTGCTGCGAGCCCACGCCGCTGGCGGAAGAGGGGACCGCATAGGGGAAGGTCCAGGCGGTGCTTTGGAGCCCCTCGCCGCTGGTGGTCGGGGTGGCGGTGCCGGTGAAGATCAGGCTGCCGCCTTCGGGGATGACCTCGATGAGGTAGGGGTTGCCGGTGTCCTGGATCACCGGTTGGTCGCTGCTGGCCAGGCTGGACGGATAGTAATAGGTGCTGATCTGGCTGGCGGTGAAGCCCAGGGTGCCGCTGCCCAGGGGCGCGGTGATCCGGGTCTGGGGCAAGGCATTGGCCAGGACCTTGAAGGAGACCTTTTGCTGGGTGGCGTTCTGGTTCACGCTGCGGGTGTCCTTGGCGTCGATGGTGACATTGCAGGTGCCGGCCACCAGGTATTGATGGGTGACCATCACGGAGGTGCCCGCCGGCAGGGTCGAGTCGGAAACCGTGGCCGTGGTGACGGAGCTGCCATCGCCCCAGTTGATGGTGTAGGTCACCGGGTTGACGATGGGATCGGTCAGCACGAAAGCCAGGGTGGGCGACTCCATGGCGTAGACCTGGGTGGTGGCGGTGGTGGGCTGGGTGATGACGATGCTGGGCGCCGAGGCGGAGGAGAGCGTGGTGGTGGTGATGCTCACGGTCGGGAAGGTCACCGCGGCGCTGGTGAAGGCACCGGTGGTGTCCGTCACCTTGACGGTCGGGACGAAGACCCGGGGGGTGGCTGAGGCGGCCGCGGCCGCCGGGAAGGTCACCGGAATGAGCCATTCGTTCGGATTGCTGCCGGCCTGGGGGGTTCCGATCACGTCGCCGGCCACGGTGTCGTTGGTCAGGAAGGTGATGCCCGAGGCGATCAGCGTGTAGCTCGAACCACTGGCTGGGGTAATGGTCAAATCGAAGGTGTAGTTGGCCACCCCGTTCACGGGAACGCTGATACTCAGGCCGGTGGCGGGCGGCGAGGAGATGACGAAGTTGAACGGGCTGGCGCCGGCGCTGACCGTCTCCTGCTGGGTGAAGGCCGTGCTGGTGAGCCCATTGCTGTCGGTGGCGGTGACGGTCACGGTGAAGGTGCCCACCGTGGCGTACACATGGAACTCCTGGACCGCGCCATTGCTGATAGTGGTGCCGTCACCAAAATTCCAGTTATAGGACACGATGGTCACGCCCGCCGTGGGCTCGGTGGCCGCCACCGTGAAGGTGTACTGGCTGTACTGGGTGAGCGCCGTGGGCACGGTGGCGTTGGAAGTCACCCCGCTGATCACGGGCTGGCTGGTGCCGTGCTTCACGCTGGAGCCCCCGCCTCCCCCGCCGCAGCCGCAGAGCACCAGCGCCAGCGCCAGGGACCAAGAGAGTATGAGTCCAAAATTCCTGAACGCCGGTCTCATGGAGGCTCCTTACAGTTTAGGACAGCTTTTAGCGTCTTTCGGGTAATGGAAGATGAGTGAAATAATACAATAACTTCATGAATGCGTTTGTATTTTTATCCCTGGGCCGCAGGCCGGCCCCTGGCGACTCCAGGCGCAGGTCAGGAAAAGATTGCGATCGGTTTGCCCGCGGGTTCAGCCCTGCACCCAGCGCGCCTCCAGCCCCAGCAGCCGGTCCACCGCCGCCCGGCCGCGGAGGCCGGGATCCACGGTGAATTCATTGACCCAGGCCCGCACGTAGCGCCCCACCATGCCGGTGTCCATGCCCCGGCCGAAGGACTGGGCGTAGGCCACGCTCTCGTCGTGCCGGGCCATGGCCATCTCCACGCTGCGGCGCATGAGCCCGGCGAACCGGTCCTTCACCACCTGCGGCAGGCTCCGGCGGATGGCGTTGCCGCCCATGGGCAGGGGCAGGCCGCAGTCGGCCTTCCACCAGGCCCCCAGGTCCTGCACCAGATGCAGCCCCTGCTCCTGGTACATCAGCTGGCTTTCGTGGATGAGGAGGCCGGCCTGGTAGCGCCCCGATTGCACCCTAGCCATGATCTGGTCGAAGGGCGCCAGCTCCACCTCCAGGTCCGGCATCCACTTGCGCATGGCCAGGTAGGCGCTGGTGCGCAGCCCGGGAATGGCCACGGTGACCGCCCGCAGGTCCGGACCGGTCATGGGCGCCCGGGAGATCACCAGCGGGCCGGTACCCTCCTGGATGCTGGAACCAGCCGTAAGCAGTTCATAATGGTCCTGCAGTTCCGGATAGGCGCCGAAGCTGATGGCGGTGACCTCGTAGCGGTTCTCCAGGGCTTCGGTATTGAGGGTCTCGATGTCCTTGCGGACGAACCGGAAGTCGAACCCCTCCGGGTCCAGCCAGCCCAGGGCCAGGGGCGCCATCATGTAGGCGTCGTCGGAATCAGGACTGTGGGCGATGGTGAAGGGCATCAGCGGCCTCCGGCAGGTGAAGCGTTGGCCCGGACGGAGCGTTTCTCCTGCACCCGCTCGACGGCCTTGGCCGCCAGCGTGTACCCCGGGTTTTCGTGCAGGGCGCTCTGGAAGTGTTCCAGGGCCTGGTCCAGGTGGTCCTGGGCCTCGTAGGCGCGCCCCAGGTTGAAGTGCGGGTAGCAATAGCTTTCGTAACGCTTTGCCTTGAGCGCCATGTGCAGCCATGGGATCGCGTCCTCGTACTGCTCCAGTTCCAGGTAGTAGGCGCCAATGTCATTGTACGGGGCGCCGAATTCGGGATCCAGGTCGATGGCCCGGTGGCAGTCCTCGATGGCCGCCTCGAAATCCTTGCGGTAGGACCTGGCCCAGCCCCGGTAGGTGTAGGCCTCCGGGGTTCCGAACAGGTCCAGCGACTTGGTGTACAGCTCAATGGCCCGGTCGATCTCACCGCGCATGTGGTGCTGGTAGGCCTTGCCCACCAACTCCATCGCCTCTTGCTTTTTTTCCAGGTTGCTCATGGAGGCCTCTACCGGGGTCTGGGAATGTCAAACAGCACCTCAGGCACATGATAGCCGTATTCGGCCCCCGCATCCGGGTGCTTCGGATCGCAAAAGACCGTTGTATCCTGATCCCATGGCCAACGATTCCCCTGGAACTTACTGTCAGAATTGCTTCACCTGGAACCCCGGTGAACGCGAGATCTGCCGCAAGTGCGGCACCCGGCTGCTGATCGTGGCCGGCGACCAGACGTGGGAGGAAGAGGAGCAGATCGAGTCCGAGGACGATCTGGATGAGCACCTCCTGGAACGCATCACCGGACTGGAGGAAACCCTGCGCCGGGTGGAGACCTACCTGGAGACCGTGTCGGACCAGCTGGGCCGGCTGGAGCGTTCCGAGGTGATGCTGCGCAACGGGCTCATGTCCCTGGTCCAGGAGATGGAACAGAAGGGCCAGCTGGACGGCCGCGCCTTCTCCTCCCGCTGGGAGGAGCTGGTGGAGGAGAACCTGCAGCTGATCAGCGCCCGGGAGATCTTCACCCGCTACCGGGCCCGGATCCTGCCCATCGCCAAGCCCAAGGCGGTCTCCCAGCTGAAGCGGGCCCTGCTGGAGACCTCGGCCCTGCTGGACAACGGCCTGCTGCCCGAGGCCGCCACCCGGCTGGGCGAGGCTCTCGCCCTGGACCCCAAGAACTATGAGCTGCTGTTCACCGTGGCCGCGCTCAAGGAGGTGGCCCAGGTCTGGGAGGAGGCCGAGCAGCTGGCCCGCAAGGTGGTGGCCCTGAGCCCCCGGCACTACGAGGGCTGGATGCTGCTGGCCAAGATCCTCCAGGACGACCCCGAGCGGGCCGACGCCGCGCTGGAGACCCTGCGCACCGCCGCCGACCTGCGCCCGGACGAGGTGGCGCCCAAGGTCCAGCTGGCTGAGCTGCTGCTGGACCAGGACGACCTCCAGGGCTCCCTGGAATCGGCCAAGGAGGCGGTGGCCCTGCAGCGGGACGGGGAGACCCTCAGCCTGCTGGCGGAAGTGCTCCTGGCCCGGGGCGAGGCACCCAAGGCCATCACCCTGCTCAAGGAGGCCTCCGGCTTCCTGCCCGGGGACCTGCGCATCCGGGAACTGCTGGCGGAAGGCTACATCCTGGCCGACGAACGGCCCAAGGCGTTCATCATCCTGGCGGAACTGCTGCGCCAGCACCCCGGCGACCAGGACCTCCTGCTCCTGCTGGACGCCGAGAACCCCGCCCAGCTGCGCTCCGCCCGGGGCGGCAAGGCCGAGGCCGGGTTCATGCTGGACGAGGTGGAGGACTGGCTGGCCGACGGCAACCTGGCCGAGGCGGAGACGGCCCTGAGGCGGGCCCGGCGCAAGGACCGCAGCGAGCGGCTGGAATGGCTGGAACTGCTGCTGGCCTTCCGCAAGGATCCCAAGGGCACCTTGGCCAAGGCCATCGGCTTCGCCGGCTCGGCCCGCCACCCGCGGCTCTGCTTCCAGGCCATGCACCTGGCGGTGGACTACTTCATGGACAAGAACGACGAGAAGGGCCTCAACCTGGCCCTCAACAGCTTCCTGTCAGTGCACCCCAAGAGCAGCGGGGCCTGGGAGGCGGCCATCGTCCGCCAGGCCTACCGGCTCATGAACGGACCGGTCAAGGAGGACGATCTGCAGGAAGTGCGCCGGCTCCAGGCCAACCCCCTGCCCGGCCAGGAAGCCCGGGCCCGCACCCTGCTGGGCCAGTATCTGCTGGAATTCAAGCGGCCCAAGGACGTGGTGGACCTGGTGGGCCCGGTCCTCGCCAACGAACCCAGCATGATCAACCACTTCCAGCTGGGCAGCGCGCTGGTGGCCCTCAAGCAGCGGGATGAAGGCCTGGCGGTGCTCCAGGACGGGCTGGACGGCGACCCCGGAGACCTGCCCGAGGATCAGGCGGCCCTGCTCCGCACCAAGATGCAGGACATGATCAAGGACCTGGAAAAAACCCTGAGCCACTCTTGACGGAATCAAATCCGCCCGTGACAAAGTCGACAATCCCGGTCATGATTGCAGAATAAAGCAGCAAGGGGAGTTGGCCATGAGCACATCTCTGCAGCAGGTCACCAGCGAGGAATACAAATACGGGTTCGTGACGGACATCGAGTCGGACAGCGTCGCCGCGGGACTTAATGAGGATGTCATCCGGTTCATCTCCGAAAAGAAGGGCGAACCCGATTGGTTGCTGGAGTTCCGGTTGAAGGCCTACCGCCATTGGCTGACCCTCACCGAACCGTCCTGGGCCAACGTGAGCTACCCCAGCCCGGATTTCCAGAAGATCGTCTACTACTCGGCGCCCAAGCCCAAGAGCCCCAAGCTCCAGAGCATGGACCAGGTGGACCCGGAACTGCTGCGCACCTTCGCCAAGCTGGGGGTGCCCATGGACGAGCAGAAGGCCCTGGCCGGGGTGGCGGTGGACGTGGTGTTCGACAGCGTGAGCGTCACCACCACCTACAAGGCGGCGCTGGCGGAGAAGGGCATCATCTTCTGCAGCTTCAGCGACGCGGTGCGGGAGCACCCGGAGCTGGTGCGCAAGTACCTGGGCTCGGTGGTGCCCGCCGGCGACAACTTCTACGCCGCGCTCAATTCCGCCGTGTTCACGGACGGCTCGTTCTGCTTCATCCCCAAGGGCGTCACCTGCCCCATGGACCTCTCCACCTACTTCCGGATCAACAACAAGGAATCCGGCCAGTTCGAGCGGACCCTCATCGTCGCCGAGGAGGGCGCCTCCGTCAGCTACCTGGAAGGCTGCACCGCGCCCCAGTTCGACGTGAACCAGCTGCACGCCGCCGTGGTGGAGCTGGTGGCCCTGGACGACGCCAGCATCAAGTACAGCACCGTGCAGAACTGGTATGCCGGCGACAAGGACGGCGTGGGCGGCATCTTCAACTTCGTCACCAAGCGCGGCATGTGCAAGGGCCGCAACAGCAAGATCAGCTGGACGCAGGTGGAGACCGGTTCCGCCATCACCTGGAAGTACCCCGGCTGCATCCTGCTGGGC
>JARLGP010000227.1 GCA_031292735.1 Holophaga sp. | reverse complement strand
CTAGGAACGCTCGCTGGCCGGCCCATGGCCAAGGGGCTGGAATTCGGCGCTGTCCACCAGGCGCATGCCCCGGCCCGCCAGCTCCGCCACGAAGTCCCGGCCCAGCTGTTCGAAGCCCTGGACATCGCTGGTGCAATCGGCCAGCAGGTGCAGCTTGCCGACGCTGCCCGGATCGAAGGCGGCGGCCAGGTCGCGCACCGTATTGGCCACGCAGTGGGAACGGGCCTCGCCGGCCACCAGGAGCACGTCGGCCGCCTGCAGTTCGAGCAGGCGCCGGTTGGGGCCGGTGGCCGGATCCGCGGGGTCGGGCACTTCGGCGGCCAGGGCGGAATAATGCTCGGTGCGATGGTTGCTGCCCTTGGCCAGGTATTCCACCTGGGCGAAGGCGCGGGTCGCCCAGGCGCAAAGGGAACGGTGCAGTCCGGCTTCCACGGCGTGGCCCGCGCTGCCGATGAGGCAGTGCGGCGGCCACACCACCAGGGGGTGCCTGCCGCCCTCGGCCAGGCGCCCGACGTAGCCCAGGCACCAGGCCTGGTCCTCCCGGCTCAGCCTCGGGCTGGGCCGCCAGACGCCCGCGGCCACATCCCCTGCGGAGATGACGGTGTACGGCGCGGGGGCGGCGCCCTGGCGGTCCACCCACATCATCGGGTGGGCGATGTGCAGCGGGTGGTGGGAATCGAGGGTCACGTGAATGCCCGCCAGCCGTTCGCCGCAGCGGTCGATGAAGGCGGCCAGGCGCGCCATGTCCCGGGTGGCGCCCGGAACCGGCAGCTGGGATCCTGGCAGGTCCATGAAATCGACCTGGGGATCGACGATGAGCAGTTCGATGCGGGGTTCGGGCATGGGGACCTCCTACGCCTCCAGCCGGTCCCGGAAGGTTTCCAGGATCGCCAGGTGGTCTTCGAAGAAGCGCTCCGGCCGCCGTTCGCATTCGTCCAGCGGCATCCACAGCGCGCCCTGGGCGTCGTCGCCGCCCTGGGCGCACATGCCGGGAAGCCGGCCGCCGGTTTCGAGGCGGATGGCGAAGGCCTGGGTGATGATGCGGCCGCGGTCGCTGCGCTCCGGGTGATCGAAGGTGTGCTGGGCGACCACGCCGGCGCGCAGCTCCCGGACTTCGACCGCGAGCCCGGTCTCCTCGCCCAGCTCGCGCAGGGCGCATTCCAGGAGGGTCTCCCCGGGGTTCAGGTAGCCGCCGGGCAGGGCCAGCAGGCCATGCCCGGGAAAGCCGCCGCGCTGCACCAGGAGCACCTGCCCGGCGGCCACCACCAGCGCGTCGGCGGTGTTGAAGGTGGGCGGATAGGGCGAGCCCTTCCAGGAATCCTTGAAGGTCCGGATGAAGTCCTGCTCCCTGGCCAGATCGGCGAAGGCGGGCGTGGCCATGAAGCGCTCCAGCCAGGCGCCGGCGCCCTCCGCCACCTGGTTCCGGAAGCCCCGCCCGCCTTCCAGGAATCCCGCCCGCAGGCGCGCGGCCACGCTCCGGTCCGCGGCGGCCTCCCAGCCGGTGTCGACCCGGGCGAGCCGCGGCAGCCCTTCCAGATCGTGGCCCGAAGGGTCCGGCTCGAGCCCCAGCAGGACGACGGCCGGGTCAGGCCCCGGGTCGTCGGCGGTGAATTCGGCGAGGCAATGCCGGACCTCCGCCTGCCACCGGGCGACCGCATAGGGGTGGTCGCGCAGCGGGAAGAAGCGCAGGCGGCCCCGTTCCCCCTCGCCGAGGCCGGCCGAGAACAGGGCGACCCGCTGCTCGAAACTGAAGGGATTGCGGGTGGACGGGGCCAGCCGGCTGCCGTCGATCAGCACCGCGATCCGCTCCGCCACCTGGAGGCCCTGGCGCAGGCTGGCAAGGTGCGCCAAGGTCGGCGGCTGGGCCCGGCCGATGCATACGCCGTACGGGTACTTCGCTGGTGCCATGGTTCACGCTCCGTCAGGCAGGGATGGGTAGCTGGAATTGCTGCGACGGAAACGAGGAGCCGTTGGGAAAGCCATGGAACCTCCTCCCAGCTTCGCAGCCGAGGCCTGGATCCATCTTAACCACCCCAAGCAGCGCCGCCCCGGACGCCGGTCAACGCCCGCGGAAGGCGGCGCTCCGGGAACGGATGGCGCGGTCGCAGGCCTGTTCCGCCCGCACCGCCAGTTCCCGCTCGTCCATGGGCAGGCCCAGGATGCGGCCGTCCCGGAACACCACCCGGCCATTCACCATGGTCAGGTCCACCGGCCCGGTCACCCCGACGCGGGCCAGCAGGTTGCCCGGATCGTGCAGGGCGCCGGCCAGCTCCAGGCGCTGCGGATCGATCATGAACAGGTCGGCGGCCTGGCCCGGCGCGAGGCTGCCCAGGCGCTCCCGGCCCAGCAGCCTGGCGCTGCCGGCGGTGGCGATCTTGAGCATCCGGTAGGGCGTGGGGCAGCCGCCCCGGGCCTTGGCGTGCCAGGCCTGCATCAGGTAGGCCAGGCGCAGGCTGTCCAGCAGGCTGGAACCGTCGTTGGTGGCGGAGCCGTCCACCCCCAGGCCCAGGTCCATGCCCGCCGCCAGCATGGCCGGGATGTCCAGGATGGGGAAACCGCCCAGCACCGCCGGCGCTGGGCAGTGGCACAACCCGGTGCCCGTGCTGGCCATGACCCGGTATTCCGCGGGCTCCAGTTCCCAGCCGTGGGCATACCAGACATCCGGCCCCACGAAGCCGAGCTTTTCGCACCAGGCCAGGGTGCGCAGGCCCCAGCGGGCCAGCATGGGCCCGTTCTCGCCCTCGCCCAGGTGGGTGTGCAGGCGCACGCCCCGGGCCCGGGCGAAGGCCACGGACTCGGTGAAGGTCTCGGGCCGGCAGTTGACGGGCTGACAGGGGGCCACCGCGACCTGCCGCAGGGCGAAGGGCGAGGGGTCGTGGTAGGCGGTGACCAGCCGGTCGCAGTCGGCCAGGAATTCGTCCGTGCTCTCCAGCATCTCGTCCGGGATGGTGCTGCCGTCGGACCGGGCCAGGGTGTTGGCGCCCCGGCCGGCGTGGTAGCGGATGCCGATCTGGGCCGCCGCCTCGAACTGCCGGTCCACCAGGTCCCGCCCCGCCGCCCGGGGGAAGCAGTACTGGTGGTCGAAGGCGCAGGTGCAGCCGTGCTTCACCAGGTCGGCCATGGCCACCAGGCTGGAGTAGTAGATCACCTCCGCGTCCACCAGCTTGAAGATCTCGTAGATCTGGCCGATCCAGTCCAGCACCGGCAGGCTCGGGTAGTCCACGGTCACCAGGTTGCGCACGAAGGTCTGGAAGAAGTGGTGGTGGGTGTTGATCAGGCCCGGGTAGACGAAGGCGCCGCGGGCGTCCAGCACCTCCGCCCCGGGGCAGGCCAGGCCCGGGCCAAGCTCGGCGATGGCCGCGCCGCGCACCAGCAGGTCGGCGCCCCGCAGGACCCGGTCGGAGCCGTCGCAGGTGACGATCGCCCCGGTGTTCCGGATGAGCAGCGCCTTTTCTTCAGCCATGGGATACCTTCCTTTCGTTGCGCGTTCGAGAGCATCAGGACAGCGCCGGCCCTGGCGCGCTGTCCTGGGTGGCGGCCCACAGGGCGGCGCCGAGCGCGCCCATGGTCTGGGGTTCGGGCGGAACCCGGGGGATCGCGCCCAGGCTCTCGGCCAGCAGGCGGCACACGCACGGGTTGCGCGCCACGCCGCCGGCGAAGAAGAGCGGTTCCCGCACCCCGACCCGCCGCACCATGGCGCTGATCCGGTTGACGATGGCCTGGTGGATGCCCAGGGCCACCCGCCGGCTGTCCTCGCCCCGGCCGATGAGCGAAACCACCTCCGATTCGGCGAACACCGTGCACATGCTGGACAGGGTCACCGCCTCGCCCGCCGCCTCCAGGGCGTACCCGCCGAACGCCTCCAGCGCCAGGCCGAGGGCGCGCGCCATGCTTTCCAGGAAACGTCCGGTGCCCGCGGCGCAGCGGTCGTTCATCTCGAAGTCCAGCGGGGTGCCGTCGGCGCGCACCTGGATGACCTTGCTGTCCTGGCCGCCGATGTCCAGGACCGTGCGCACCTCGGGGCAAAGCTGGTGGGCGCCCAGGGCATGGGCCTTGATCTCGGTGATCACCGCGTCGGCGAGGCCCCGTTCGGCGATCAGGTGGCGCCCGTAGCCGGTGGCCACCACCCGCTGGAAGCCGCGTCCGCGCAGCAGCTCCCGGCAGGTGGCCAGGGGATCGGGGCCGGTGTCCACCACGGTCGCATCCAGCGCCCGCTGGCCATCCCAGGCCAGCAGGGCGATGGTGCGCGATCCGATGTCGATCCCCGCGGTGGTCATGGCGGCTCCGTTCAGCGGCTTTCGAACAGGGCTTCCACCCGGGTGCGGATCCGCTCGGCGTCGGCGTTGGAGTAGTCGGTCTCGATCTTGAGGAAGGGCAGGCCGTGCCTGCCCTGGGCGTGCTCGCGGATCCTGCTGGATTCGATGTTGTAGGCGTGGCAGGCCTGCAGCACCACGTCCACCACCACGTCGGGCCGGTAGCGTTCGATCATCCGGTCCAGGTGCTCCAGCCGCCGGATGTTGGGCGACATGCACGCGCAGGGGATGGTCAGGTAGGCCCGGGCCAGCGCGGCCACGGGGTCGCCGGTGCCTTCCTCGATGACCATGCTGAAGGGCTTCATGCCGCTGCAGGAATCCAGGGCCACCACCACGCCGCCGGCCTGTTCCAGGATGCGGAACACCTTGGCGGAATCGCCGCCCACCGGGCAGCCCCCCACCAGCACCCGGGGCGCGCCCGGAGCGCCCAGGCCCAGGCCGCTGGCCGCCCGGCGCTCCAGCTTGGCCACCAGGACCTCGGCCAGGGCATCCAGTTCATCGGCATCGTAGGCGTTGGCCAGGGAGATGACGTCGTACATCTCGCTCCAGCCGAGCACCGACGGGCGCAGGGCGGCATAGGCGAAGATCCGCCCCATCAGGCGGTTCTTGCGATTGGTGGCGCGGATCTCCGCCTCGATCCGGGCATCGCTGATGGGGGTGGCGAAGGTCCCTTCCAGGAAGCCCTTGAGCTTGCGGATCATGCCGGTCCAGGCCGGCACCGCCTCCGGCTCGTCGGGCAGCTGGGGGAGATCCATGACGTGCATCGGCTTGCTGTGGGAGATCAGCTCGAACATCTTCTTCTTGCCGTCGCAAGTGGTTTCCGCGATCACCGCATCGGCCACGGCAAAGAACGGGCAGCTGTCGGTGACGATGAACCCGTAGCTGGACTTGATCAGCGGGCAGAGGTTGGCCGGCAGCACCTGCTCGGCCGCGGCGATGGTGGATTCGGAATAGGCGCACAGGCTGACCGGGATGGCGTCCATGGCCCGGATCAGCTCGCCCGGGGCATACGCGCAATAGGTGCCCACCGCCCGCCTGCCGTCCCGGCGCTTGCGCAGGATGACCTCGAGGGTGCGCTTGTTCGGGCTGTCATGGTACTCGTCTTCAATGAGTGGTTCGAATTGCGTGGTCATGGGTCGTTCTCCCGCGCGGCACCGGGGAGGGCCGGGTGGGCACCGCTCCAGATAATCCGATGGGCCAGCCCGGAACGAGTGAAGCATTCCGGACCGGCCCATCGCGACAGTCACCCATCCGCCCACCCGGCTTGCGCCGTGCCGCATCAAGGCTTGAATTGACGAGGTTCTCTTGTCCCGGGCGCTTGCCTGCCCGAGGCAGTTTCATTAATACATGGGAATCTTGTCGCTGGCAATTTTTTTCGGGCCGATCAAGACGGGCAGCCAGCCTGCTGCCGGCAACGCAGGAACTCGGCCAGCGGACGGTCCTGCCGTTGCACATGCTGCTGCAGCCACCAGGTCATGAAGTTGACCAGTTCCAGGGGGTCGAGCTCGTCGCGGTAGAACCGGTCCACCAGCTGGTCCACGCGGATCCGGACGGCCTCGTGGGCGTTCCGGTGGGCGGGCAGCTCGGCATATCCGGACTGGACCATCAGGTCCTCTTCCATCTTGAAATGGGCTGCCACGAACACAGAAGCGGAAGCCAGCGCCTTGCCCATTTCCTCCTTGCCCCGGTGCTCGGCCTCGGCCTGGACCAGCTTGTCCAGGATCTGGAAAATCCGTTTGTGCTGATCATCAATCTGGGTGTTGCCAATCAGGAGGTCGGGATTCCAGGCCAGGGACATGATTCTCCTACGGATGTAGCGGTGGATACGGCACGGTGCGGACCGAAGATGGGCATCAAGGCTGGAGATCGTCCCTGCAGCCCATTCGCCCGCAAGGCAGACACAACCCGCCTTTCATCATCCACCCAAACGGGAATCGCGGGGCCCAATTAGCGTATTCTGGTTATCTTCGCCATGGCGCGAGCTGGATCTTGCAGAGCCGCGCAGGTCATTTTCAGGAGGTTGAATGGGTCATGTCGTAACGGAACTCAGGGACGGGATCGGGGTCATAACCCTCAACAACATCGAGCACCGGAATTGCCTTTCTGAAGCCATGCTCAACGGCATCGAGCTGTCCATCCGCACCATGGTGGAGGACCATGCCCGGGCCATCATCCTGCGCGCGCCCGAAGGCAGCAAGGTATGGAGCGCCGGGTTCGACATCCACGAGCTGCCCGATCCGGGCACCGATCCCCTCGGCTACAACGACGATCTGGCCGTGGCCCTCCGGGCCGTGCAGCACTGCCCCGTTCCGGTCATCGCCATGATCGAAGGCAGCGTCTGGGGCGGCGCCTGCGACCTGGCGGTCACCTGCGACATGGCCATCGGCACGCCCACCGCCACCTTCGCCATCACGCCGGCCAAGCTGGGGGTGCCCTACACCACCACCGGCCTCATGCGCTTCATCGGCGCGATGCCCATGCACATCGTCAAGGAGATGTTCTTCACGGCGCAGCCCATCAGCGCCGCCCGGGCCCGGGAGCTGGGGCTGCTCAACCACCTGGTGCCGGCCGAGGAGCTGGAAGCCTACGTGCGGAACCTGGTGCTCAAGATCCTGGACAACTCCCCGCTGGCCATCAGCGTCCTCAAGGAACAGCTGCGGGTGCTGGGCAACTCCTACTCCATGAGCCCGGAGACCCAGGAACGGATGCAGGGGCTGCGCCGGACGGTCTATCAGAGCCCCGACTACCACGAAGGCAAGCTGGCCTTCATGGAAAAGCGCAAGCCGGTGTTTCCCAGCGGCGCGACGGCCATGGGGTAGACCGCCTCGCCGCACCCGGCCAGGCCGCGGATCCCACCCCTGGGCCGTTCCACGGCTTTACACCCCGGCCTTCGAATTGGCTCCGCGAATTGACCGGCCAGTAACAACGCATCGGTAAGGTTGCCTTTAAACCCACTACCGATGGAGCCTCAAATGAAACGAACCCCACTTCTCCTCCTGCTTTGTACGGGCATTCCGATGCTGGCCCAATCGCCGAACCTCACGGTGACCAGCGCCAGCGGCCAGTCCAACGTGCAGATCTACGGCCTGCTCGACATGGGCGTCGGCCAGGTGGCCCACTCTGCCACCTTCAGCGACACCTACGGCACCACCACGGATCCCCGGCCCAACAAGCTGGCCACCAAGTCGGTCACCGGCATGTTCAACGGCGGCATCTCCGCCGACCGCTTCGGTTTCAGGGGTTCCACGGTCGTCGCCAATGACTGGAAGGCTCTCTTCCAGCTTGAGATGGGCATCAACATCATCAGCGGCCAGGTGAGCAACGGCGCCGTTTCCGTGGCCCAGAACGTCAAGAACGCCGCCGTCGGCAGCTTCGGCGAATACAATTCCGATTCCAGCGTCAGCGGCCAGCTGTTCGGCCGTTCCGCCTTCTTCGGCATCGGGTCCGCCACTTACGGCACCTTCACCTTCGGCCGCAACACCAGCTTCATGGCCGATCTCATTCCGGCCTACGACGCGCTCCAGGGCGCCCAGATGTTCACGCCCATCGGCTACTCCGGGGCCTTCGGCGGCGGCGGCACGACCGACAACGCCCGTGCCGACCAGAGCATCAAGTACACCGTCAAGATCAGCGACTTCAACCTGGGCTACCTGCACAAGTTCGGCGGCGTCAGCGGCAACTCCGGCGCGCGCGCCATCGACGAGGCGATGGCCAGCTACGAGTCCGGCCCGTTCGCCGTTTCCCTCAGCTACCAGAACTGCAAGGACGCCACCAGCCTTGCCGCCTATTCATCCTATCCGTCCGGATCGCCCGTCCTCTCCTCCCCCGGCGACGGCGGCGGCACCTACACCTTCAACCTCGCCAATGCGAGCCAGGTGGCCGTCACCTTCCAGGACACCACCGCCACCATGCTGACCGCCCGCTACAAGACCGGCCCCCTGGCCATCAAGGGCGGCTACCAGCACCAGGAGATCAAGGATCCCAGCAACCCGGCCTCCGACATGACCATCACCAGCATCTACGGCCAGACCGTCGGCCAGGTGATCACCAACGCCTTCTTCGTGAACGGCGCCGCAGCCACCAAGAAGCTCGACACCTACTGGATCGGCGCCGCCTACGACGTGACCGCGGAGCTGAACGTGGCCGTCGGCTACTACTACCAGAAGCAGCACGACTACTCCAACGGTGCGGTCACCCCCGGCAAGTACGGCTCCGGCGACGGCAAGTTCACCTCGGTCCTGGTGGACTACCGCCTGACCAAGGCCTTCGATCTGTATGCCGGCTACATGAACACCCAGTACGACGACGCCATGGCGCCCAGCGCGCCCGCCTACAGCGCCACCGCCGTCAATCCCAAGACCACCGGTTTCTTTGATTCCAACCATGTCTTCGGCGCCGGCGCCCGCTACGCCTTCTAGCCTGCCCCCAGCCATCAGGGCCCTCCCAGCCGGGAGGGCCCTTTCCTCAGCTGCCCGATCCGGGCGCCGATCCCCTGGGCTACCACGACGACCTGGCCGTGGCCATGCGCCTGGACTGAATCAATTCCTGTACAATTCCAGCCCGTGCTTGTAGAGCTTGTTCTTCAAGGTCTGCCGGGAAATTTTCAGTCGCTGCGCCAGTTCGTTGAGGCTGCGCGCATCCCTGGCCCGGGCCTTGATGAAATCCCGTTCGAATGCGTCCACCGTCTGGTGCAGGCTTCCCTCAGGGAACAGCCGCGCCTGGCGGGGCGCCATGCCCATCTGGATCATGTACTCCGGGAGGTCCCTCAGTTCCAGGACGGGCCCGGCCGCGAACACGCTGGCGCATTCCAGGACGTGCCTGAATTCGCGGATGTTGCCCGGCCAGTCGTAACGCTGGAACAGGCGCTGGACGTCCTTGGACACGCCCTGGATGGCCTTGACCTGGTCCCGGTTCAAGCGGTTCAGGAAGTGGGCCTGAAGGTCGTTCAGGTCATAGCGCCGCTCCCGCAGCGGCGAAAGGCGGATCTGCACACCCGACAGGCGGTAGAACAGGTCGGCCCGGATGGTCCGGTCCTGCAGGCACTGGTCTGGCGTCGCATTGATGGAGCTGATGATACGCACATCGATCTGCGTGGGCTGGTCGCCGCCCACCCGGGTGATGACCTTTTCCTCGATGGCTTTCAGAAGCTTGGCCTGCATGCCCAGGTCCATGGAGTTGAGTTCGTCCAGGAAGAGGCTGCCGCCCTCGGCCTGCTCGAAGATGCCGGGCCTGTTCTCGGCCCCCGTGAAGCTTCCCCGGATGGTCCCGAAGAACATGCTTTCCAGGAGGTTCTCGGGGATGGCCGCACAGTTCTGGGAGATGAACGGAGCATCTGCCCGCAGGCTGTTGCAGTGGATGGCCTGCGCCACGATCTCCTTGCCCGTTCCGGTCTCGCCGTAGATCAGCACATTGGAAGGCAAGGCCGCCACCTGCTTGATCTTCAGGCGCAGAAGCCGGGTCTCCCGGGAATTGCCGATGATGTCGGTGACATCCTGGAGGCTCCACTTGGGCCGGGCCACCGGTTCCGGAAGGGTGATGGCATCCCGGAGCAACTCCCCGCCCAGCAGTTGCGCGGCCGTCACGGCGCCGACGATCTTGCATTGCCGGGTCAGCAGCATGGTGCTCACGGCGACCAGATACTCCGTGTCCTTGAACCTGACCTTCATCTTCTTGTTGATCGTCGTCTCGCCGAAACGCAGCGCCCGGTTGGCCGTGCAGGTCTCCTCGGTCACCCCCGGAAAAATTTCCATCGGCGTCTTGCCGATGGAATCATGTTCCTCGACCCAGCCGTTGTCAAAGACCTTGTGGGAGCAGATGCAGCAGTTCTTGTCCACGACCAGCAGTGAGTCCACGAAGTTGCCAATCCTGAGGATGTAGTCCAACTGCTTGACGTCCATGATTCACCCACCCAGCCGTGCCCATGCCCTACGGCATTCTAGTGCTGGCCTAGATGTTTTCCAGGATCCTGCCCTGGATTTTTTCGTATTCCTCCCGGGTCACCAGACCTTCCTTGAGGAGATACTCGAGCTCGGGCAACCGCTCCCGCTTGTTCACCGGTTGCGACGTTAGAACCTGCCCCGCAAGGACACGTTGATCTTGGCATTGGTATTGTGACTGGCGGGCTGGCCGTTTTCGTTTATGGCAGTATAGCCCTTGGCCGCCCGGGCCTGCTCGAAACCGTATTCGATGCCCATATCCACGTAATTGTTGAAGAAGATGAACGTGTTGGCAAAGGCCGAAACCCCTGATTTAAGGTAGAAATATTGCATCAACGCGGCGGGCAGGCTGGGCTGCGCGTACTGGACCCCTCCCACGGAGATATTGGACCGGTACTTGGGCGACCAGGTATGCGAAATGCCCGCAGCCCAGCCGATGCTCTGGAAGGGCGTGACCGTGCGCGCGGCATCGTTGAACACCACCGACTGATAGCCGATGCCAAAGGCGCCCATGGCGTTGCCCTTGTAGATGTTGAACAGGAAATCGTCGGTCTTGGTGAACCTGACATCGCCGGAAACCATGAAGGCGAATTCCATCCGGCCGTATTTCTTCTTGGATGCGTTGCCGGCGCCGGGCACAAAGGTGCCAAAGTACTGTTCCATTCCGTGCAGACTGAGGTGTCCCCAGGCGTCCTTGTAGGTCCAGGCCGCGACGATGTTGGGAATGCTCTGGTCCCCGATCGAAGTGGAGGAGGATCCGGCGGCTCCAGCATTGATCGTGGTTTGCTGCTCCAGCGATAAGCCCCCGGAGTTTTTGGCATTTATTTTATGATAATACTTGATTTCAAGCACACGGGGCGTGAGAAAGCCCGGCTGTCCCACAGGTCCAAGCCAGTCTGCGGTTTCATACCATAAATCCCGGTCACACCACAGGGACCAGCTCTTGCCGAAGGTCCAGTCGCCGATCATGAGGAAGGTTTCCCGTGCCACGCCCTTTCCGTGGACCATCCGGAACGGCCGGCAACGGTTCCATCAAGGCCTGGAGGCTGGGGCCGCTCCGGGAATCCCAAGCGGCGCCGCCATGGGCCGGTCGTCCCAGACCGAACCCGCGCAAAATCTTTATCGACCGTTCAGGTTTTTGCGTCCGGGCGGGACCGCCCACAAAAAGGCCAGGGGTTTGCCCCCTGGCCTGGATCGGTCCGGCCTTGCCGGGGCTCAGGCCCCGTGGGGGCTTGGCTGCGGCACGTCCGGACCCGGGCTGCCGGCCGGCTGGGGCAGGTATTTGGTGATGTTGGTCTGCATGGTCAGCAGGCACACCGCCAGGATGAGCCCCATCACGACCAGGTAGGCGAAGGAAGCGATCATCCTGCCGCCGGTGAGATCGGTGATCAGGCCCATGACCGAAGGCGCGAAGAAGCTGCCCAGCTGGGCCGCGCCGTTGGTGGTTCCTGAAGTCCGGCCGATGAACTCCACCGGGATCTTCTTGAACACCAGGCAGGGCATGTAGATCACCAGGTAGCCCAGAGCCAGGCTGATGAAGGTCTGGATCACGATGATGGTTTTGACCCCGATCCCGCCCCGGTACATGATGGATAGGTGGGCATCCAGGAGCCCAGTCCCCACATCAGGGTATAAGCAGTGAAGTTGGCCACCACCAGGCTCCAGATCATGGGCACCCGGAACAGCATCTTGTAAGAGAAGGCCCTGGCGTCCGGCGCGTTGCTGAGGACGTTGCCCGGCCGGGCGGCAGCCCCGGAGTTGGCTTCAGGCTTCATCAGCAGGTAGAACAGCACGATAACGATCAACCCCAGCACCGCCACCGCAAAGAACGGCTGCCGCCAGCCGGTCTTGGCGATCATGGCAGCCACGGCGATCGGCCCCAGGAAGGCCACGAACCCGCTGGATGACAGCATGATGGAGGTTGCCTTGGCGATTTCCCTCCTCTCATAGGTCATGGCGATGGTCTTCCCCGCGGCCATCTGGAAGGGGCCTTCGCTCACGCCGAAGGCGAACCGCACGGCCAGCATGGCCGAGAAGCTGGTGACCAGGCCGGTGAGCCCGGTGAACACCGACCACACGAAGACGACCACCAGCATGATCCTCCTGGGACCGAACCGGTCGGCCAGCATGCCGCCCGGGATCTGCATGAGGGTGTAGCCGGCGAAGAAGGCACTGAGAATCAGCCCCATCTGGGTGGCCGAAAGATGGAATTCCTTGATGATGGAAGGGACCGCGAAATAGATGATGGTGCGGTCCAGGCAGCCCAGCACCCAGCCCAGGAACAGCAGCATGATGACAAGGTACTTGTATCTGCTCCATTTCGTCGGGGCGCTCGGGGTCCGGTCGACGGCTTCCGCATCTAGAGCGTTTTCCATGGTTCTCTCCAATCAGGTTCTTGCGGGTTATTGCTTCAGCCATTGGGCCGCGCAGTGGGCATACACCGAGGCGCCGATGACCAGGGCCTTCTCGTCCAGGACCACGCTCGGATTGTGCAGGGGGAAGCTGGCCTCGCTCCCGGCGCCGATCACCAGGTACATCGATGGGACTTCCTCGGAGAAGTAGGCGAAATCCTCGGTTCCGGGGAGCGCCTGCTCCATGATCACGAACTGCTCCGCGCCGACCACATCCCGGACCGCCCCGGCCATGGCTTCGCCCAGGGCGGCATCGTTGTGCAGAATGGGCGTGTAGGTGGTTTCCTTGGTGCAGGTCCCGCCCAGGATTCGGGGCACATATTCGATGATGTCGTTGACCTTGGCCATGACGTTGGTCCGGGCTTCCTTGCTGTAGCAACGGAGCCCGCCCTCGAGCACGGCCGTGTCCGGAATGACGTTGGGCGCCGTGCCTCCGCCCACCTTCCCGACGGTCAGGACGGCCGTCTCGAAGGGATCCACCAGCTTGCCCACCAGGCTGTTGAGCATCATATACATGGTGTTGACAATCAGCAGGGGATCCACGCACAGGTGGGGCATGGAGCTGTGCCCGCCCTTGCCCTGCACCCGGACCATGAAGGTGTCCATGGAGGCCAGGGCGATGCCCTTGGGCCAGAGCACCGTCCCGGTGGGCACCAGCGAGGCCACATGGCCCGCCAGGGCTGCGTCCACCTTGGGATCATCCAGCACTCCCGCCAGGATCATCGCCTTGGCGCCGGTCCCGATCTCCTCCGCCGGCTGGAACAGGAGCTTCACGGTGCCTTCCAGTTCTGCTTCGTGCTCCTTCAGGACCGCCGCCACGCCCAGGAGCATGGCCGTGTGCATATCATGGCCGCAGCAGTGCCCGAAGCCGTTCTGGGACCGGAACGGCAGGTCTGTGTTCTCGCGCATGGGCAGGGCGTCCATGTCGGCCCGCAGGAGCAGGGTGCGGCCCGGCTTTCCCAGACAGGCCACGATCCCGGACAAGCCGATCTGCCGGCACGGGATCCCCATCTCCCTGAGCCGCTGGGACACATAGAGCACAGTGTCAGGCAGAGCGAAACCGATTTCGGGATTGGCGTGGAGATGCCTCCTGTCTGCCACCAGCGCGGATTCCAGATCCTTGACTGACTCGATGATGCTTCGCACACCTGCCTCCTTTAATTGTTCGAGAATGAGATCTGCAAGATCAAGTTCCATGCCAACCCGGCCGCGGGTCAGAGTGGCAGGCGCTTTGCTTGTTTCCCGGGTTCATCCCCAATCCAGACGCGATGGGCGCCGCAGGCTTCAGGGAATGTTTCTCGAGGAGACAAGATGGAAAAAGAGCGTGGTCAACTTGATCCCCAATGGCGAACGGCTCATGTCCCGGACCGGTTCAAAGTGGCGGTGGTCGGAGACATCATCATCACCCACCCCATCTACGACCAGATCGCCCGGACCAGTCCAGGGCTGCTGGAGATATTGGCCGGCGCGGACCTGGTGGTGGGCAACATGGAGGGAAGCATCATCGACCTGGACCGGTATGCGGGCTATCCCGAAGCCGAATCGGGCTTTGGCTGGCTCATCGCGACCCCCGGGGTGGGCCCGGACCTGACACGGATGGGGTTCCACATGCTGTCCCGGGCCAACAACCATGTCACCGACTGGGGCGTGGAGGGGATGCGCATGACGGATGCCATCCTGCACGCCAATGGCCTGGTGACGGCCGGCACCGGTGGCAGCCTTACGGCGGCCCGGGCGCCCGCGTACCTGGACGGCAAGGCCGCGCGGGCCAGTCTGGTGAGCTGGACCACAACCTTCGAGCGCAACACCCCGGCCACCGACGCCCTGGGCGCCATCCGCGCGCGGCCCGGTGCCAGCACGGTCGGAACGACCCCGGTGGTCCTGGTGAGCGCGGAGCAGTTCCAGGCCCTGCGGGCCATCCGGGATGCCCAGCCCCCGGAGTCCCGGCCGAAAATCATGACGGATTTCGATGAACGGATGGGATTCGTCACCCTCTTCGGCCAGTTCTTCAAGCAGCACCCCGATGCCACGGCCGAGCACCCCGTCACGATCCACTACGAAGTGGACAAGCAGGATTGGCGGCTCGTCCTGAGGCACCTCCGCCAGGCCAAGCAGACCTCGGACTTCACCGTGGCCGCCTATCACAACCACGAGCCCAACAACTGGACGGCCCACCCCCCCCAGCTGCCCATGACGCTGGCGCGCGAAGCCATCGCCAACGGGGCCGACTTGGTGTGCGGCCACGGGGCGCACCAGTTGCGCGGCATCGAGCTCATGGATGGCAAGCCGGTCTTCTACTCGCTTGGGAATTTCTCCTTCATGTCCAATTCCCAGGCCGTGGTCGTGCGGGACGAATGGGAGCGCCGCGTCTGGCGCCTGCTGCCCGATCCGCCGTCCTTTGATCCGGACGAGGTGACGGAAGCCGAATTCATCGAGTGGACCCGTTCCGCCGGGGTGTTCCATGAGGACCTTTGGTTCGAAAGCATCGTGGCCGTGGTGGAATTCGATGGGGAGGGCCGCACCCGGAAGATCGAGCTGCACCCCATCGAGCTGGGCAATGGCGGACGGGACGCGTTGCGGGGCATTCCCCGCCTGGCGGAACCGGAACACGGGGGCCGGATCCTGAACCGGCTGGCGGGGCTCTGCGCCGCCATGGGCACGCAGATCACCCTGGATCCCGGGCGCAACATCGGCCTGATCCAGGCCAGGTGAGCTGCGGGGCTGGGGTGAACGGCTCTGGGCGATTCGCGTATAATCCTTCAGAGCCGGAAGATGGATGCCCAATTTCTATATTTTGTTCAGAAGCTGGGAAATTACGTCGACACCTTGTTCGTGGTGGATGAGAACTGGTGCATCTGTTCCCACAAGATTTTCCGCCAGGGGGGCCTGGCCTGGGAGGAGG
>JARLGP010000226.1 GCA_031292735.1 Holophaga sp. | reverse complement strand
TCCACCAGGTCCCACTTGTTCACCACCAGCACCACCGCGGCGCCAGCCTCCTGGGCGTAGCCGGCGATGACCGCGTCCTGGTGGGTGACGCCTTCCACCGCGTCGATCAGCAGCAGCGACACGTCGGCCCGGGCCATGGCCTGCTTGGCCTTGAGGATGGAAAGCTTCTCGGCCCCTTCGTGGGTCTTGCCCTTGCGCCGGATGCCGGCGGTGTCGATCAGCCGGTAGATCCGGTCGTTCACGTGGAACACGGTATCCACCGTGTCCCGGGTGGTGCCGGCCACGTCGCTCACCAGGCTGCGCTCGTAGCCCAGCAGCCGGTTGGCCAGCGAGGACTTGCCCACGTTGGGCCGGCCGATCATGGCGAAGCGCAGCTCCTCGGCGGGGTCATGCACCTCCGCCTCCTCCTGGGTGCGGTGGAACGGCAGCCGCTCGCGGATGCTGTTCAGCAGCTCCGGCACCCCGTCCCCGTGGCTGGCGGAAACCACGTGCACTTCGTCGAACCCCAGCCCGTAGAAGGCGCCGTCCGGAGCGGCGCTCGGCACCCCGTCGATCTTGTTCACCACCAGGATGACCGGCTTGCCCTGGGGCCGGATCCGGGCCGCGATCTCGGCGTCCCCGGGGTTCCAGCCGTCCCGGGCGTCCACCATGAGGACCAGCACGTGGGCCTCCTGCATGGCCGCCTCGGCGATGCGGGTGATGCCCATGGTGATGACGTCGTCGCCCTCGAAGTCCAGCCCGCCGGTGTCGGCCAGCTCGAACACCTCCTCGGGATCCCCCTCCTCCGACAGGCAGGTCACTGTACCGTAGCTGCGATCCCGGGTCATGCCCGGAAGGTCGTGCACCAGGGCGGCCCGGGTGCGGGTGAGGCGGTTGAAGAGGGTGGACTTCCCAACATTGGGACGGCCACAAAGGGCAACGAGCGGGAGTTTCATGGGGCGACCGGGGAAGCGGTGGGCAGAAACGCCCAGAATTCATGGTATTGCACTGGGAATGGGGGCGGGGGCCGGAGAAAAAAAAAGCGCCCAGTGGGCGCTTCCTTCTATTGGCGGGGCTGACGGGACTCGAACCCGCGACCTACGGCGTGACAGGCCGTCACTCTAACCAACTGAGCTACAACCCCCGGTATTACAAAAACTACCTGTCAAATTCACCATTTCTGGTGGGCGATGACGGACTCGAACCGCCGACATGCTGCGTGTAAAGCAGCTGCTCTACCGACTGAGCTAATCGCCCGTATCGCCGAAGGAACAGCTTCCCACGGTTCCATTCCGAGGTCAAGGTTAAAACCCGAGCTTGAGCAATGCGAAGGAACTTGCGAGAATCCTAGTTTACCCGCAGCATTCTGGACTCGGCCGTCTTTCGCGGGACTCCGGGTTTGAGGCGTTGATATCAGGTTTTGGGAGGGACTTGTGTTTCCCGATGTGATGGCATCAATCTGGCAGTCCGGAGTCCTGGCGGCGAGCGGGACGGAAGCGTCCAAGGGGTTCATGGACACGCTGCCCGACCCCATGAAGCTGGATGCGGGGACCCTGATCTTCGTCATGGTCCTGGTTACCTGTCTTTTCTTGTTCATGAAGCAGGTCTTCTTCAAACCCCTGGTCCGGGTCATGGACGACCGGGAGGCGGAGATCCAGTCCGGGGCCGCCAAACGGGCCGAAGCGACCGCCCTGGTGGAGGAACGCCAGGCCGACTACGCGGCCCGCCTGCGCGAACTGCGGGGCAAGGCCTTCGAGCACCGCAAGGCCCTGGCCACGGCCGCCGGCCGGGAGAAGGAGGCCCTGCTGGAACAGGCCCGGAAGCAGGCCGGCGAGGTGCGCGCCGCGGCCCTGGCCCAGCTGGGCACCGCCCAGGAGGCGGCCAAGGCGGAGCTGCTGACCCAGGTGGAGGCCCTTTCGGAATCCATGGTGCAGCATCTTCTCAGGCGGGCATGACGTGATGAAACTTCGACCGATCGCCCTGCTCGCCCCGTTCATCCTGGTGTTCGCCCTGACCGCCCCGGACGCCGCGGCCATGGCCCAGGCGCCGCACCCGCCCGCGGCCCAGACGGAAGTCCAGGGCCAGGCCGAGGCCGAGGAAGGCCACGCGGCCCACCCGCACCATCCCGACGTGGTGCTGTTCGGCCAGCACCTGGGCACCGGAGCCCAGTTCGGAGTGACGGTGTTCAACTTCATCCTGTTCGCCGGCCTGCTCTGGTTCCTGCTGAAGGGCGCGCTGTCCTCGGCGTTCAAGGCCCGCAGCAAGGAGCTGGAGGAGAAGCTGTCCCAGGCGGAACGGGACAAGGCCGAGGCCGGCCGGCAGATCCAGGAGCTGGAGGACCGCATGGCCGGGCTCCAGCAGGAGCTGGAGGGCATCATGGCCAAGGCCGACGCCGACGCCGAAGCCGAGAAGCAGCGGATCCTGGAATCGGCCAAGGCCGAATCCGCCCAGATCCTGCTCCAGACCCGCGCCGAGATCGACGCCCAGGCGCGCCAGGCGGAAGCCGCCCTGCGCGCCCTGGTGTCCGAACTGGCGGTGACCGGCGCGGCCAGGCGGCTGGAGGCCCAGGTGCAGGGCCCGGTGGCCGACCAGGTGATGGACCAGGCCATTGACCAAGTGGGAGGTGCCAAGTGAGCCATCGCCTCGTCGCCCGGCGCTACGCCATGGCCCTGGCCGGGATCGCAGCGGACCAGGGCACCCTCGTGCCGATCCAGGAGGAACTGGCCGCGGTGGCCACCCTGGTGCGCGGCAACCCCGATCTGGAGCGGCTGGCGTTCTACCCGCTGCTGGCCCCCAGCCAGAAGGCCAAGGCCATGGACGCGGTGCTGGAGGCCGGAGGGTTCAGCCCCATCCTCCGCCAGTTCTTCGGCGTGGTGGCCCGCGCCGCCCGCCTGGACCTCGTCTACGAACTGGCCACCGCGTTCGACGAACTGGTGGATGCGCGGCTGGGCGTGGTGGAGGCCCGAGTCGAGACCGCCCAGCCCATGTCGGAGGCCCAGAGCGCGGCCCTGGCCGCGGCCCTGTCCCGCCGCACCGGCAAGACGGTCAAGCTGAAGTGGCGCCAGGACCCCTCCGTGCTCGGCGGGGTAAGGGCCCAGGTCGGCTCCACGGTCTACGACGCTTCGCTCAAGGGCCAGCTTCGGCTGCTCCAGGCCCGCCTGCTTTCGGCATAACCTATACCCGGCATTTCGGAGGATCGCACTATGGACATCCGCGCGGAAGAAATTTCCCGCATCATTCGCAGCCAGATCGAAGGCTTCGACGCCCAGGCCGATGTTTCCGAGATCGGAACGGTCATCAGCGTCGGCGACGGCATCGCCCGGGCCTACGGTCTGGAGAAAGCCATGTCCGGGGAGCTGCTGGAACTTCCGCACGGCGTGATGGGCCTCACCTTCAACCTGGAAGAGGACAACGTCGGCATCATCCTGCTGGGCGAGACCGCGCTGATCAAGGAAGGCGACACGGTCAAGCGCACCGGCAAGATCATGTCGGTGCCGGTGGGCCCGGCCTTCGTGGGCCGGGTGGTGGACGCCCTGGGCAACCCCATCGACGGCAAGGGCCCGATCGCCTCGGTGGGCCAGAACCCCATCGAGCGCATCGCCCCGGGCATCGTCGACCGCGAGGGCGTCAAGCAGCCCATGCAGACCGGGCTGAAGGCCATCGATTCGCTGATTCCCATCGGCCGCGGCCAGCGCGAGCTGATCATCGGCGACCGCCAGACCGGCAAGACCGCCGTGGCCCTGGACGCCATCATCAACCAGCGGGACACCGGGGTCATCTGCATCTACGTGGCCATCGGCCAGAAGCGCTCCACCGTGGCCCAGGTGGTGAAGACCCTGGAGCAGTACGACGCCATGAAGCACACCATCGTGGTGGCCGCCACCGCCTCGGAACCCGCTCCGTTGCTGTTCCTGGCGCCCATGACCGGCGCCGCCCTGGGCGAGTACTTCATGTGGACCGGGGTGAACGGCGAGCCCGCCGGCCCCGACAACCCGGGCCAGCACGTGCTTTGCGTCTATGACGATCTGTCCAAGCAGGCGGTGGCCTACCGCGAGATTTCCCTGCTGGTGCGCCGCCCGCCAGGGCGCGAGGCCTACCCGGGCGACGTGTTCTACCTGCACAGCCGCCTGCTGGAACGCGCCTCCAAGCTGTCCGCGGCCCGGGGCGGAGGCTCCATGACCGCCCTGCCGGTGATCGAGACCCAGGCCGGCGACGTGTCCGCCTACATCCCCACCAACGTCATCTCCATCACCGACGGCCAGATCTTCCTGGAATCCGACCTGTTCAACGCCGGCGTGCGTCCGGCCCTGAACGTGGGCATCTCGGTGTCCCGGGTGGGCGGCGCCGCCCAGGTGAAGGCCATGAAGTCGGTGGCCGGGTCCATCAAGCTGGAACTGGCCCAGTACCGCGAGCTGGCGGCCTTCTCCCAGTTCGGCTCCGACCTGGACAAGGCCACCCTGGCCCAGCTCAACCGCGGCCAGCGGCTGGTGGAGATCCTCAAGCAGCCCCAGTACGTGCCCATGCCGGTGGAGAAGCAGGTGGTCACCATCTGGTGCGCCACCATGGGCTTCCTGGACGACCTGCCGGTGGCCCAGTGCCGCCGTTTCGAAACCGAGCTGCACGCGTTCCTGGACATCAATGCCCCGGAACTGCTCCGGGCGATCAAGGACACCAAAGTGCTCTCCGACGAGACCAAGGCCGGGCTGAAGACCCAGATCACCGGCTTCAAGGAGACCTTCGTGGCAGCCCTGAACCAGCCCGTGGGGGCCTAACCCATGGCCGGCCTACAGGACATTCGCCGCCGCATCCGGTCGGTGAAGAACACCCAGCAGGTCACCAAGGCCATGAAGATGATCTCCGCGGTGAAGCTGCGGAAATCCAAGGAGCGGCTGCTGGCGCTTCGTCCCTACTCCAACAAGATGACCGAGGTGGTGCGCAGCGTGGTGGCCCGCTTCCAGGGCGGTGCCGACGCCATCCAGAGCCCCCTCGCCCAGGCCTTCCTCGCCCCCCGCGAGGAGAAGCGCATCCGGCTGGTGGTGATCGCCAGCGACAAGGGCCTGTGCGGCGGGTTCAACGCCAACGTGCTGCGCCAGGCCACCCAGTTCGTGCACGAAAGCACCGGCGAACTGGCCCACCTGGACGTGGTGGGCAAGCGGGCCCTGGAATGGGCCCGGAAGGGCGGCTACACCGTCGACCAGGAGTTCCTGGGCGCCGCCCTGCCCAACTTCGCCCACCTGGCCGAGCAGATCTCCGCCCAGGCCGCCCGGCAGTATGAGAGCGGCGAGATCGACGCGCTCTACGTCATCTACAACTACTTCAGTTCGGCCCTCACCCAGCTCCCCATGGTCCATCGCATCTTCCCCATGCAGATCGACGACCGGGAACCCGATCCCGGCGGGGTGCCGCACCTGCTGGAGCCGAGCCCGACCGCGGTGCTCTCGGCCCTGCTGCCCCGGTTCATCGACACCACGTTCCTGAGCACCCTGCTGGAGAGTTCCGCCAGCGAGCACGGAGCCCGCATGGCCGCCATGGACAAAGCCAGCAGCAACGCCGAGGATATGATCGCCCGCCTGACGCTGCACATGAACAAGATCCGCCAGGCTTCCATCACCAACCAGATCATCGAGATCGTATCCGGCGCCAACGCCTGATCGCCCCCCCTGTCACGAGGTTCCCCCATGAGTGAAATGAAACAAGGCCGCGTCATCGCCGTCGTAGGTCCGGCCGTGGACGTGGAATTCGGCAGTCATCTTCCGGCCATCTTCAACGCCCTGCACACCGACGTCGTCGACGGCCAGGGGCACGCCAGCAAGGTCACCCTGGAAGTCCAGCAGCACCTGGGCGAGAACCGGGTGCGCTGCGTGGCCATGCAGCCCACCGAAGGCATGGTGCGCGGCCAGCTGGTGGTGGACACCGGCGAGCCGATCATGGTGCCGGTGGGCCCCGAGACCCTGGGCCGGATCATCAACGTGGTGGGCGACCCCGTGGACGAGCGCGGCCCGCTGGGCACCAAGAGCACCCTGCCCATGCACCGGGAGGCCCCGACCTTCGTGGAGCTGAACACCACCGCCGAGATGTTCGAGACCGGCATCAAGGTGATCGACCTGCTGGAGCCCTACGCCAAGGGCGGCAAGACCGGCCTGTTCGGCGGCGCCGGGGTGGGCAAGACCGTGCTGATCATGGAGCTCATCAACAACCTGGCCAAGGGCCATGGCGGCCTGTCGGTGTTCGCCGGGGTCGGCGAGCGCACCCGCGAGGGCAACGACCTCTGGGTGGAGATGATGGATTCCGGCGTCATCAACAAGGACAAGATCGAGGATTCCAAGGTGGCGCTCATCTACGGCCAGATGACCGAGCCTCCCGGGGCCCGCGCCCGGG
>JARLGP010000225.1 GCA_031292735.1 Holophaga sp. | reverse complement strand
GGTTGTCTGTTGGGAATGGTTGGTACTCTCGCACGCTTGGGGCCCCACCCCAGGTTGTGAAACTTGATTGTGAATTTTGTAAATAAAAAATTCGCCCGGGGCGACCCACAGCCGCTGACGCCGGGATACCCGCTTCCACGCTCCTATTGAAGTTCGTGGAACAGAACAGCGCGGTCTTCTGGGTGGACCTGTTCATCGAGGATTCCATCGAGATCAACCAGAAGTCTCTGAGCCGCTCCGATGGGGACGCCAGGATCGGCTTTTTCAGCTCGCCGGCCGGCCAGCATATGTTGAACCAGCAGCCTGCGATCACGGCCGAACTGTCGCAAAGGGTCATGAGCCGGGTGGGCCCGCGGAACTCTCCTCCCTCAAAGGATGTTTTGGCTCCGGAGAAAGTCCTTGTCCTGAATGATCTCGCGGTACGGGCCGATGCGCGCGATGCGGTGGTCCGCGCCGATCACCACCGCGGTGCGGAACACGCTGTCGACGTACTTGAAGTCGTGGGTCGAGCAGATGATGGTTTTGCCCGACTCGTTCAGGGAGATGATGATCTCGCCCAGGAACCGCTTCATTCTCGGATCCAGGCCGTTCATGGGCTCGTCCAGGACGAGCACCTCGGGATTGAGCGCCAGGACCGAGGCCAGCGCCACCTTGCGCTTCTCCCCTTCGCTGAGGTGGTAGGGCACCCGCGCGCGCAGCTTGCCGATCCCGAGGAACTGCAGACAATCCTCCACGCGCTTGAGGACCTCCGGCTCTTCCAGTCCCATCTGGCGGGGACCGAAGGCGATCTCGTCGGAGACCACGGGACAGAAGAGTTGTGCGTTGGAATTCTGGAACAGGAAGCCGATCCGCTGGTGGAACCGCTTGGCGAAGGCGGCGTCCTTCAGGCTGGCCGCGGAGATGTCCTCGCCGTCCAGGCGGTAGTTCCCCGCGCTAAGCGGGATGATGCCGTTGAGCAGCTTGAGCAGGGTCGACTTGCCGCATCCGTTGGGGCCGATGACGGCCACGGCATCCCCGCGGGAAATGGTGATGTCGATCTGCGAGAGAACGTCGCCCTCACCATAGGAACAGGAGGCCCCGATAAGTTCGATCATCTATTTCCTCATCCTGCAGCATGCCATGGCCGGCTTTTGGCGGCAATCTCAGTGGCGATGGGAGTGATGCAGGTCCGGGAAATGCGGATGGGAGTGGACCAGAGGCTCGTGGCGGTGGAGATGGGTGTGGGGCTCGCCGGGGGGATCATCCGGGGAGTGCGCATGGTGATGGTGCTCATCGTGCCAGTGCAGTTGGGTGTGCTCCATGGCTTCGTGGCAGTGCCGGTGCTCGTGATGTTCGGTGAGATGCAGCCATACCCCCGCGCCCATCAGCAAAGCTGCGGCTGCGAGTTGGAGGGAAGGGGACTCCCGGCCTGTGGCCAGGGCCAACAGGACGCCCACGAAGGGAGCCAGGGAAAAGTAGGCCCCCGTGCGGGCGGTGCCGATCTGCCGAAGCGCCAGCACGAAACAGGCGAGGCTGAGGCCGTATCCGACGAAACCGATTCCGCCGCCCAGTGCCCACTGCCAGACCTGCGCCCGGTCATGGAGCAGGATCGACGCCAGCAGGATGTTGGTCGCACCGGCCGCCAGGCCCTTGACCATGGCGATCTGGACCGGATCGCTGCCCGAGATCCGCCGGGTGAGATTGTTGTCGAGCGCCCAGCAGAGGCAGGCTCCGGCGAGCAGGGCGGCGCCGAGGCGGTTCCCGCCCTGGCCGCCGCCCATGGAGAGCAGCGTCCCCCCGGCCAGGATCAGGGTCATTCCCAGGAAGATCCGGCGGTCAAAGGCTTCCCGGAAGGCGAACCAGGCCAGGCCCGCCGTGAAGACCCCTTCCAGGTTGAGGAGCAGCGAGGCCGTGCCCGCCGCCAACCGGGACAGTCCCTGGAGCAGCAGCACGGGGCCGAGGATGCCCCCGGAGCAGGTCGCTCCCAGGAGCCATGGCAGGTCGCGCCGACCCAAAGGTGATTCCGTCTCCTTTCCCAGGCTTTTCCTGGCGGCCATGAACAGGCCCAGGCCCAGGCCCGAGCCGAGGTACAGGATGCCGGCCATGAGCCAAGGGGACAGGGCCGGTGTGCCTGTCAAAAGCATCTTGGCCGCCGGCGTGCTGGCGCCGAATAGGAGCGCCGCGAGCACGGCGTAGCTTGCACCTGATCTGGCGTTGTTCATGGCAGGATATCCTCTTCCCAGGGTAACTCGGAGGGGGGACGCCCAGAGCGGTCGGGCAGGTGGGATGCTCGGGTGCTAAAAAGTTATAAAAGTATATTAAAAAATTTAATAAGAGTTGGGGTTTTTGCTATAACATTGTTCGTATCTTTGGTTTTCTTGATAATATTGGACAGGTGAAGCTTCCTTTGACGAATGGGCAACGATTGAATCTTTCGCCTTAATGGTTAACTCATTCGCAGGACCTGGTGCTGCCACCGGCCTCTTCTGTCTACCGATCATCGGACTGTTCCCTGCCCCCCTCTGCAAATGCCCGTTCGCGTTGTCCGAAGCGCGCGTCCGCGGGTGATCCAGGGTGATTGGAGGCCACCTCATGCGCCTCAAGAATCTGAGCTTGTTCCTCACCAGTGCGGTGATCGTGCTGACGGCCATCAGCCTGAGCACCACCCTGATGTACTACAACTTCTCCCAGGCCCGCAAAAGCTCCAGCCAGTCCCTGATCATCGCGATCCGGGCCTGTGAACGGCTGCGGGAGGGCAGCGACATCCTCACCAGCGCGGTCCGGGCCTACGCGGCCACCGGCGAGGAGCGCTACAAGACCGCGTTCCAGACGGAATTGCTCCAGACCCGATCCCGGGACCAGGCCATGGCGGAACTGCGCACCCTCGGACTTACCCCGGACGAAGTGGAGCGGTTCGAGAGCGCCAAGCGCAACTCCGATGCCCTGGTGGTGGAGGTGGAGAACCATATCCTGGCGGCGGCCGACAGGAAGGACTTCCACACGGCGCTGACCTTGGCCTACGGAGAGAAGTACCAGAGGTTCAAGGATGCGGTCATGGTGCCTACCCGCAACGCCCAGAACGATCTGGAAACCCGGCTCACCGCGGAAGGGACGCGCTATTCGGAAATGGCCGACCAGGTCCGGATCGTGGTGTTCTTCGCCTACGCCTTGAACCTGATCACGGTGGTGCTGGGACTTGGATGGTACATCCAGCGCCGGGTCATCGGGCCGGTGGCCACCCTGACGGACAAGACCCAGAGGCTTTTGGCTGGCGACAATGGTGTGGATTTCAGCCCCCAGGTCGACCAGACGGAGATCGGAGACCTGGCCCGGGCCCTGGAGGATTTCCGCAAGGCCGAGGCAGAGATGGAACGCCAGCGCTGGATCAAGAACGGCCTGATGGGCATCGTGGCGGGGGCCCAGGAGGCCGACAACCTGAACGACTTCGCCCGCCTGATGTTGAAGCATCTGGCGCCGCTCGTGGAGGCCGGAGCCGCGGCGATGTTCTACCGGGACCTGACGACCGAGACCTTGATCTTCCTGGGGGGCTACGGCCTTGATTCCGGCATGGGCCAGCCGCAGACCAGCGCGGGCCTGTTGGCCGAGGTCCTGGAACAGAAACAGCTGGTCCTGATGCGGAACATCCCGGAAGGCCATCTGCGGATCGTTTCCGGGTTGGGCGACAGCCAGCCGAGGGTCCTGGTCCTGGTTCCCATCCTCAAGGGTGACCGGGTTGCCGCGGTGATCGAGCTGGCCTGCCTGGCCGATCCTGATGACCAGCAGCGCAGGCTGCTCAACGAACTTCCGAGGACGATCGCTCCCCACCTGGAACTGGTGCTGAGGACGCGACGGACCCATCAGCTGCTTGCGGCCACCCAGAGCCAGGCCCTGGAGCTGGAGAAGAAAGGTGCCGAGCTGGGTGCGGCGAACAAGCAGCTCAACGCCATTTTCGAGGCCGCCAGCTCCGGGATCGTGCTGCTTCAGGGCCACCTGATCGTCAGTTGCAACCGGATGGCGGATGAGACCTTCGGCTACGCTCCGGGCGAACTGCTCGGCCGCTCCATCCGGTGCTGGTACACCGACGATGGCAGCTACGAAACCATGAACGCGGAGTTTGAATCCAGCCTGGCCCGGGGCGAGACCTTTTTCCGGGAGCTGCAGTTGGTGCGCAAGGGCGGGGAGCAGTTCTGGGGCCGCCTTTCCGCCCAGGCCCTGGACCGGATCGACCTGCCCAAGGGACTGGTGGTGCTGGTCAACGATGTGACCGCCGAACTGGAGAACAAGGACAAGCTCAAGCGGGCCGTGGCGGCGGCGGAAGCGGCCAACCAGGCCAAGAGCGCCTTCCTGGCCAATATGAGCCATGAGATCCGCACGCCCATGAACGCGGTGCTGGGGTACACCCAACTGCTCCAGCGGGATCCGAACCTTTCGGAGCAGCACCGGGAGTATGTGGCCACCATCAGCCGCAGCGGTTCCCACCTGCTGAACCTGATCAACGACGTGCTGGAGATGTCGAAGATCGAGGCTGGACGCATCACGTTGGGAATCAAAGACTTTGATTTCAGGCTCATGCTCTCCGACCTGGCTTCCATGTTCATGGTACGGATGGACGAAAAGGGCATCGCCTTCTCCCTGCAGATCCAGGAGGGGGTGCCTCGCGGTCTGCGCACCGATCCCATGAAGGTCATGCAGGTACTGATCAACGTCATCGGCAATGCCGTGAAGTTCACCGATCAGGGAGCGGTCACGGTTCGGGTGCAGATGCAGGGGGCGGAGACTCCCCAAGGGGAGCTGGAAGTCGTGGCCGAGGTCATCGACACCGGCATCGGCATCCCGGAGCGGGACTTGGCGCGGATCTTCGACGCCTTCGAGCAGGCCGAGGCCGGGGTCAACAAGGGCGGGACCGGGCTGGGCATGGCCATCAGCCGCAAGTATGCGCAACTGCTCGGCGGGGACCTGACGGTGGCCAGCCGGGAGGGCGAGGGCTCCACCTTCCGGTTCCATTTCCGTTGCCGCCGGGCCGAGGGGTCGGTCCTGCCGTCGCGCAGCTTGTTGCGGGAGGTCAAGGGCCTGGCCCCGGGTTCCCTGGTGCCGCACCTGCTGGTGGTGGATGATATCGCCTCGAACCGGGATCTGATCCGGAGCCTGCTGGAGCCTTTCGGGTTCCAGCTTTCCGAGGCGGCCAACGGGAAGGAGTGCCTGGAACGGCTCGAAACCACGCACCCCGACTTGATCCTGATGGACTGGGTGATGCCGGTGATGAACGGCCTGGAGGCCACCCGCCGGATCCGGGCGGTGGAAGCCTGGCGGGACATCCCCATCCTCATGCTCGCAGCCCGGGCCCTGGAGGAGATCGCCGCCTCGCCGCAGGAGGCCGGGGTGGACGGCTACCTGCGCAAGCCGGTCCAGGTTCCGGACCTGCTGGAGGAGATCCGGAAGCTGGTGCCCGGGGTATGCCTGGAGTACGCGGACGGGCCAAGGCCGCCGGAGCCCGTGGCGGTTCCTTCCGGCCGCAGACCCAAGGGCAATGCGGCCCGCCTGCCCGCGCCGCTCCGCCAGGAACTGACGGAGCTGGTGGAGGGCGGCGAGATCGACAGGTTCATGGAACGCGTGGGCCGGGATGTCGAGTCACTGGACCCGGGGCTTGCCCACCGTCTGGCGCTGCTCACCGAACAGTTCGACTACCGGCAGATTCTCGAAGTGCTTGGTTGAGGGGCGGGCCCATGGGTGCGGGGATACGATGACTCGGGAAGGCAGGGGAAAAATGAGCGAGAAGGTCTCCGGCGAGCGTCCCCGCATCATGATCGTGGACGACCACCCCGAGAACCTGCAATTGCTCAAGCGGATGCTTACGGACTGCGGCTGGGGCGTGGTGGCGTTCCCGGACGGGGCCATGGCGCTCAAGGCCGCCGGCCGCCATGCTCCGGACCTGGTCCTCCTGGACATAAGAATGCCCGGCATGGATGGCTATCAGGTCTGCCGGGCCATGAAACAGAACCCCAGGACCCGGAGCGTGCCCGTCATCTTCCTCAGCGCGCTGAATGCGGCGGAGGACAAGGTCACGGCATTCCAGAACGGGGGCGAGGACTTCATCACCAAACCCTTCCATTTCGAGGAGGTCAAGGCCCGGGTGGATGCGCACCTCAAGCTCCACCGCTATCGGACGGAGCTGGAGGCAAAGAACCGCGCCCTGGAGGACAACTACCGCAAGCTGCGGGAAATGGCCTCCATGCGCGACACCCTGGTGCACATGGTCGTCCACGACATGCGCAACGTCGTGCAGACGGTCATGATGGTCCAGGAGGTTGTCAGGAGGATGGGGCCGGAGCAGTTCGGCCGGGAAGGGCCCCAGGTGCTCCAGGACGCCGTCGCTTCGACCTTCCTGCTCAGGGAGATGATCAGCACCGTCCTGGACCAGAGCAAGCTGGAAGCCGGGGTCATGGAACTCAAGATGAAGCCCTGCGACCTCCGGGAGGTGGCCCGAGACGCCTTGGAACCCATGCGGACGCTCCAGGGCCAGGGGCTCCTGGTCCTGGACCTGCCCCAGGATGCGGTGCCGGCCGTTTGCGATCCGCCCATCGTGGGCCGGATCATCCTCAATCTGGTGTCCAACGCGGTCAAATTCACGCCGCCCAAGGCCGGGGCGATCCGCCTCGGCATCCGGGTCACGGATGCGGGGGTCCGGGTGGCGGTGCGGGACCAGGGGCCGGGGATCGCTCCGGAGTACCTGGACCGGATCTTCGATCCCTACAACCAGGGGCCAGGGACGGGCCCGGAGCGGTACCCGTCCACCGGCCTTGGCCTGACCTTCGCCAAGATGGCCGTGGAAGCGCATGGCGGCCGCATCGGGGTGGAGAGCGAAGTGGGCCGGGGCAGCACGTTCTGGTTCGTGCTGCCCCGGCGCTGATCCTAGCTACTAGGCCATGCTGGCCTTGTTGGCCAGGGCCGCCAGGGCGGCGGCGTTGTGCAGGTTGAGCTTGCGCATGATGTTCGTGCGGTGGACGCTGACGGTGCGGTAGCTTACCTTCAGGGTTGCGGCGATATCCTTGGTCACCAGACCGTGGCCGATCAGGGCCAGCACTTCCAGTTCCCTTCCGGTGAGCGTGTTGGCCAGTTCGTCGAACAGGGCCTGATCGTCCCTGGGTGGGCTGGATTCCTGGGCTTGACGCTTGAGCCGGGCTTCCATCGCCTGAATCAGTTCCTCGATGGAGAAGGGCTTGGGCAGGTAGTCGTCGGCTCCCGAGGACATGCCTTCCCGGAAGCTGGTCCGGTCATCCCGGGCGGTCATGAAGATCACCGGGAGACGCGCCAGTGCGGGGTCCCGCCGGACCTCCGCCAGCAGGGCAAGGCCGTCCATCCCGGGCATCTGGATATCCGCCACCAGGAGGTCCATGGGCTCCGACTTGAGGAGCCGGACCGCCTCGGCGCCGGTGGTGGTGGTCCGCACTTCCCACTGGGACCGCTCGGCCAGCAGCAGGCGCTTCAGGTTGTCCAGCAGGATGGAGTCATCGTCCACCAACAGGATCCTGTGGTGCTCGCCGGCCGGTGCGGTGAGCGCGAGGGGAACGGAAAACACCGCCTGGCGCACGGCTTGCGGCCCCCCGGAGCCGTGCGGGAGGTCCCGGGTCCGCGCGAGGCGAGCGTGGACGGATGCGGAGGCTGGTTCGTGGAATCCGGATGGGCTCCCCTTCAGCCCTTGCCACAGGGGTTCGGGTTGGGGAGCAAGCGGCAGGGCAAAACAGGTTGGGCCTCGGCCTAGACTCGACCGATGGAAGCATTCCTCTTGGGTCATGACGTTCTGCTCTTTCATTGAAATGGATAGTATTAATTTTATGCAGTTAAATCCAAAAATGAACGGAAAAGAATACGCTTGATTACTTAGTTCTTACCTTGGATTGGAATTTGCAAAGGCGTCTCACTGGGAAAGTGTGCTCATGATTTAATAAATTTATTATTATCAGATGTTACGTTAACAAGGGCGGTGTTAATTTTTTTAACACCGCCTTCACCCATGACGCTGTGCGGGTGCTTTAGCAGGCCGAGGAGCTTGAAAAGGATGAGCAGCGCAGCGCCGCCAGTGATGGCCGAGAGCACGTAGCCGAGCCATTCGGGCAGCCCCGGAACGGCATAGTCGGAGAACGCCGCGTGCAGGCGGAAGCCGTTCGCGATGCGGGCAGGCACGAACCCCAGGCTGTGCCCGCCCGTCATCACGTGCTGGATCTCCTCCGCCCCCCATTCGCCCCAGGCGGAACCGGGCGCGAGCAGCCCCAGGGGCGAAAGGCAGACCAGGGCCACCAGAAGCCCATAGATCAAGTGGATCTTGGTCCTTGCACCTTCATAGACGCTGCCCGGGGAAACCCGCCGGATGAACGAGAACACCCCCACCGTGAAGAACACTTCCACGAAGCCGACCACCGCAAGATGCGGGATCAGCATGGCGGGAATGGAAATGACCAGGGGATAGGGGCAGTACATGGGCAGACCGGCGGCATCCCTGGCGAGGGCCGGCTGGAGGCCCAGTTCGATGGCCGCGCACAGCGCCGCCATGGCGAGCGCCAGATAGGACGCCACTCCCAGGCTGACCAGTCCGCCGTGCTCGCTTCGGACCCGGCTCCTGAGGAAGGTGTAGATGAAATAGCCCAGGAACGGCGTGACGAAGGCCATGTTGAAGCAGTTCGCCCCGAAGGCGAGCACCCCGCCATCCCCGAACAGAAGGCACTGGATCAGCAGCGCGACGCTTACGGCGATGCAGGCGGCCCAGGGCCCCAGCAGGACGGCCATGAGCGTGCCGCCGATGGCGTGGGCGGTGGTGCCGCCCGGAACCGGGATATTGAACATCATGATGAGGAAGGCGAAGGCGGATCCGATGCCCAGCATGGGAATCTTCGCGGTGGGCAGTTTCTTGACCTGCCTGGCCGAGATGGTCCAGGCCGGAACCATGATCGCGCCCATCACGGCGCAGGTGGCAGGGCTCAGATAGTTGTCTGGAATATGCATGACCTGCTCCTTGGGGATGGACGAGGCACACCATTCGCTCCCGGCGCCGCAGCGGAGGGGCGGTGGACAGTGATCCGGACCTGCATAAGAATCCAGAAAACATAACACTGGGGCCCGGGGCGGAAAATAGGCTTGATTGACTACGCCGTTCGTGCCGGCAACGGGCCTGGGCAACGCCATCGTGGACACCATGGTGCGGTCCAGGGCCGCGCACCATCCAGGAAGGAATGAAGGGCGGCGCCTAGTCCATCGAGCGTATGTCGGGATCCCTTTCCGGGTGCTACGTTCCAGGAATTCATATACAGAGGCCATCATGTCCCAGCTTGAACGTTTCGGTGTGTCCGCGGAGAAGGACCTGTTGGCCAGGTTCGACTGCCGTCTCAAGCTCCGGGGCTACCGCACCCGAAGCGAGGCCCTGCGCGACCTGATCCGCCAGGACCTGGTGGATGCGGAGTGGGAGAACCCCGGCGCGGAGGTGTTCGGGACGGTGACGATCATCTTCGATCATCATGTCCACGGTCTTTCCCATGATCTGGCCGAACTGCAGCACGAATTCCTCGATGCCATCGTGTGCAACACCCACGTCCACCTGGATGCCCACAACTGCCTGGAAGTGGTCATCGTCAGGGGAAAATCCGGAGATGTCCGCCGGATCGCGGATGTGCTCATCGCGGCGAAGGGCGTCAAGCACGGCCAGTTGGCTTGTTCCGCATGCCAGTAGCGCGCCCGGGG
>JARLGP010000039.1 GCA_031292735.1 Holophaga sp. | reverse complement strand
CGGGTGGCCCTGGCCCGGCTGAGCCAGCGCAGCGAGAACCGCTTCGTGGGCGTCAACTGCGGCATCATGGACCAGTTCGCTTCCCTGCTCGGTCGGGAAAAGCGCCTGATCCGCCTGGACTGCCGGGATCTGAGCTTCGAATACGTCCCGTTCGAGCGGGAGGACATCCGCATCGTGCTGTGCGACACCCAGGTGCGCCGCTCGCTCACCGGCAGCGAGTACAACACCCGCCGGGCCCAGTGCGAGGCGGGCGTGGCCCTGCTGCGCCAGCGGGAGCCCGGGGTGGCCAGCCTGCGCGACGCCACCCAGGCCATGCTCGAGGCGCACCGGGCCGAATTCAGCCCCGAGGTGTACCGGCGCTGCGCCTACGTGGTGGCCGAGAACCAGCGGGTGCTGGACGCCTGCGCCGCCCTGGGCCGGGGCGACCTGGCGGCCTTCGGCGCGGGCATGAACCGGTCCCACGAAGGCCTGGCCCACGGCTACGAAGTGAGCTGCCCGGAGCTGGATATCCTGGCCGAAGCGGCCCAGGCCCTGCCCGGGGTGCTGGGCGCCCGGATGATGGGCGCCGGCTTCGGCGGCTGCACCATCAACCTGGTGGAGGCCGACCACCTGGAGGCCTTCCAGGCCGGCATGGCGCCGGTCTTCCGGCAGCGCCTGGGCATCGAACCGGTGATCCACGTCTGCAAGCTCCGGGGCGGCACCGAACTGATCGAAGGAGACGCCCGATGACCCAGGACCTGAACCACCGCCCGCACCGGCGCTGGAACCCTCTCACCGGGCAGTATGTGCTGGTGAGCCCGCACCGCACCCAGCGGCCCTGGCAGGGCAAGCAGGAGGCCGTGCCCCAGGCCACCCGGCCCAGCCACGACCCGGCCTGCTACCTGTGTCCCGGCAACACCCGGGCTGGCGGCCAGGTCAACCCGGACTACCCCGGGACCTTCGCCTTCGACAACGACTTCGCCTCCCTGCTGCCCCGGCCCGCCGGCGAGGCCCCTGGCGCCGGGCCGGCCGGGACCTCGGATCCGCTGTTCCGGGCCGAGCCGGAGACCGGCGTCTGCAAGGTGGTCTGCTTTTCCCCCCGGCACGATCTGAGCCTGCCGGAGCTGACCCTGGCGGAACTGGAGGCCGTGCTGGCCACCTGGACCGAGCAGACCCGGCTGCTGGCCGCGGATCCGGAGCTGCGCTACGTGCAGGTGTTCGAGAACAAGGGCGAGCTGATGGGCTGCTCCAACCCCCATCCGCACAGCCAGATCTGGGCCACCGAGCACCTGCCCAACGAGCCGGCCCGGGAGCTGGCCCAGCAGCGCGCCTACCTGGCGGAGCACGGCCGGCCCCTGCTGGAGGCCTACCTGGAGGGCGAGCTGGCCAAGGGCGAGCGGATCGTGGTGGAAAACGCCGACTGGGTGGCGCTGGTGCCGTTCTGGGCGCTGTGGCCGTTCGAGACCCTGGTGCTGCCGCGCAAGCCGCTGCGCACCCTGCTGGACCTGGACGACGGCGAGCTGGCTGCCCTGGCCGATCTGCTCAAGCGGCTCACCACCCGCTACGACAACCTGTTCGGCATCTCCTTCCCGTATTCCATGGGCTTCCACCCGGCGCCCTGCGACGGCGAGGAGCATCCGGAGTGGACCCTGCACATGCACTTCTATCCGCCCCTGCTGCGCAGCGCCACGGTCCGCAAGTTCATGGTCGGCTTCGAGATGCTCGGCACGCCCGGGCGCGATCTGACCCCGGAAAGCGCCGCCGAGCGGCTGCGGGCCATGAGTGACGTACACTACAAGGTACGAACCTGAGGAGTCATCCATGCGCATCCTCGTCACCGGCGGCGCCGGCTACATCGGCAGCCACGTGGTGGACCTGCTGGTCCGCGGCGGCCACACCCTGACCGTCCTGGACAGCCTGGAAAAGGGCCACTCGGAGGCGATCAACCCGGCCGCGCGGCTGGTGCGCGGCGATGTGGGCGACGCCGCCCTGCTGGACCAGCTGTTCAGCGGGCAGTACTCCGACGGGCAGGGCTTCGACGCGGTGATGCACTTCGCCGCCTACATCGAGGCCGGGGAAAGCATGGTCGATCCCGGGCGGTTCTTCGTGAACAACACCGCCCGGCCGCTGGTGCTGCTGGACCGCATGCTGGCCCACGACGTGAAGCGCTTCATCTTTTCCAGCACCGCCGCCACTTACGGCGACCCGCAGTACACGCCCATCGACGAGGCGCACCCCAAGGCTCCCACCAACGCCTACGGCTACGCCAAGCTGCTGGTGGAAGGGGCGCTGGAGTGGATGAGCCGGCTGCGCGGGCTGGGCTACGTGTCCCTGCGCTACTTCAACGCCTCGGGCTGCGGCGGGGAACTGGGCGAGGACCACGGTCCGGAAACCCACCTGATCCCGCTGGTGCTGGAGGTGGCCCAGGGCCGCCGGGCCGCCATCAAGGTGTTCGGCACCGACTATCCGACCCCGGACGGCACCTGCGTGCGCGACTACATCCACGTGCTGGATCTGGCCCGGGCCCACCAGCTGGCCCTGGAAAGCCTGGAGCCGGGCCAGCAGCGCATCTACAACCTGGGCAACGGCACCGGCTACAGTGTGCGCGAGGTGATCGAGGCCGCCCGGCGGGTCACCGGACACCCCATCCCGGTGGTGGAGGAGCCCCGGCGGGCCGGGGATCCGGCCATCCTGGTGGCCTCCAGCGCCAGGATCCGGGCCGAGCTGGGCTGGCAGCCCCAGGTGCCCGAACTGGAAGCCATCATCCGCAGCGCCTGGGCCTGGAAGCAGCGCTTCCCCCAGGGCTACGCAACGCCCGGGCAGACCCCGCGCTGGTGAACCGGACGCCGCCCGCGGCCGGCCAATTTCAAGTCCTGGCCGGCCGGTCCCGATGAAAGGGAAGACGAGGGCCGAACATGCAGTGTTCTCCCGATCTTCCGGATCCCAGCTCTCCCACCCACCTTCTGCTGGAGACGGTGCTGGAAGGCATGGACGCCTGCTTGGCGGTCACGGATCCCCGGGGCGTCATCGTGTGCGCCAACCAGATGTGGCAAGCCTTCGCCGGCGACAACCCGCTCCTGGCCGGGTGCGGGGTGGGCACCGACTACCTGGAGGTGTGTGAGCGGGTGATCAAGGGGCCGTCGGGGGACCTGTCCATCGTCGCCCTGGGGATCCGCAGCGTGCTCACCGGCAAGGTGCCGCGGCTGAGCCTGGACTATCCGCACCGGACCGGGGCGGGCACGGCCTGGTTCGCCATGCTGGGCGGGCGCGCCCTGCACGCCGGCCTGGGGGCGGTGATCCGGCACCGGGACATCACCGAGCGCATGACCATGGAGCAGCGGCTGCGGCGCAGCGAAAGCCTGTTCCACCTCACCACCGAGAACGCCCGCGATCTGATCACCATCCTGGGCACCAACGGCAAGGTCCACTACCGCAGTCCCTCGTACCGCAAGACCCTGGGCTACGCCGAAAAGGAGTTCAACCTCATTCCGGTGTTCGAGCTGGTCCATCCGGACGACCGGGCCCTGTTCCAGAACGCCCTGCGCCAGGCCGCCAAGCAGGGCCTCACCGGGCTGTTCGAGTTCCGCCTGGGCCACCGGGACGGCTCCTTCGGCCTGTTCGAATCCCAGGCCTCGGTGGTGGACACCGGCGGCGGCGAAGAGACGGTGCTGCTCATCAGCCGGGACATCACCGAGCGCAAGGCGGTGGAGGAGGAGCAGGCCCGGATGGAGATCCAGCTCCGGCACGCCCAGAAGATGGAGGCCGTGGGCCAGCTGGCCGCGGGCATCGCCCACGAGATCAACACGCCGATCCAGTTCGTGGGGGACAACCTGCGCTTCCTGGACGGCTCCTTCCAGAGCCTGCTGCGGGTGGCCCGGGCCGGGGCCGAGCTGGGCGAGCGGGTGGGCGAAGACAGCGAATTCCGGGCGGCGGCGGCCGAACTGGCCCAGCAGGTGCGCGAGGAGGAGCTGGACTACCTGGCCGAGGAGGTGCCCAGCGCCATCCGGCAGTCCCTGGACGGCATCGCCCGGGTCTCGACCATCGTCAAGGCCATGAAGGTGTTCACCCACCCCAGCTCCGAGGGCATGATGGCGGTGGACATCAACCAGGCCATCGAGAACACCCTGATCGTCAGCCGCAACGAGTGGAAATACGTGAGCGAGGTGGAGCGCGGCTTCCAGGAGGACCTGCCGGACGTGGTCTGCTCGCCGGGCGAGTTCAACCAGGTGGTGCTGAACATCATCGTCAACGCCGCCCACGCCATCGCCGAACGGCAGGTGCGCGAGCCCGCGCAGACGGGGGTGTTCCGGGTGGTGACCCGGGCCTG
>JARLGP010000224.1 GCA_031292735.1 Holophaga sp. | reverse complement strand
TTCCGAGGCATGGAATCGACGATTCGCCAAGGGAAATTCCAGGTGGGTTAAGATAATCAACTGGAGAAAAACATTGCCGAACCTGTTCACCCAACAATTCTGGTCCAACCTGTTCACGTCCGACCTCGCCATCGATCTGGGCACCGCCTCGGTCCTGATCCACACCAAGCAGGCCGGACGCATCGTCATCTACGAGCCGTCCATTGTCGCCATCAACGCCAGGACCCATGAGGTCGAGGCGGTGGGGGCCGAGGCGAAGCAGCTCCTGGGTCGCACCCCCCAGGGCGTCCAGACCGTCCGTCCCATGAAGGACGGGATGATCTACGAAGTGGACGCGGCCGAGAAGATGCTGGCCGCCTTTATCAAGAAGGCCAGGCCGTCCAGCAGCTTCACCCGGACCCGGATCGTGGTGAGCGTGCCCCCCCGGGCGCACCAGGTGGCGCGCCGGGCCATGAAGCAGGTCTGCTACGACGCCAAGGCGAGCGAGGTGTTCCTGGTGGACCAGACCATGGTGGCCGCCATCGGGGCCGGCCTGGCGGTGAACGAGAAGCGGGGCTGCATGATCGTCGACGTGGGCGGCGGCACCACCGACGTGGCGGTGCTCTCGTTCAACGGCAAGGTCTTTTCGGATTCCATCACCGTGGCCGGGGACGAGATGGACGAGGCGATCCTCAACTACATCCGGGAAAAGTACAACGTGCTCATTTCCGAGGTGGCCGCGGAGGAGGTCAAGTGGAGCCTGGGTTCCGCGTACCCGTCGGAAAAGACCCGGACCATGTACATTTCCGGCCGGGACCAGTTCGAGGGGCTGCCCAAGACCCTCATGCTCAACGATGTGGAAATCCGCGAGGCCATGGCCGAGCCGGTCAACGCCATCGTCGACCTGGTGCGCAAGGCCCTGCACGACACGCCGCCGCAGCTCGCGGCCGACCTCATCGACCGGGGCATCTGCCTCACGGGCGGCGGCTCCAAGATCCAGGGGCTGGACATCCGGCTCAGCAAGGAGACCCACCTCCCCTGCTACCGGGCGGAGAATCCCGAGACGGCGGTGGTGCGGGGCACCGCCAAGCTGCTGGAGGATATTCCCTTCCTCAGGCGGATCCAGGTGATCGATTAGAGGATGCCCAGGCGACGGTACAGGGGGACCTTGACCAGGTCCACCGCGAAGGCGAACACCACCACCCCCGCCAGCGTTCCCCCCAGCACGAACAGCGGCAGGGGCGCCATGGCGATGCCGCGGTTGGCCAGGACCGAGGCGATCAGCAGGTCGGCGGCGGAGGCCAGCATGAGCAGGGCGCTGGGGCGGATCGACCAGAGGTGCCCGCGGGTCCGGTTGGCGTAGGTGGTTCCCTGGTTGCCGAACACCAGGACCAGGAAGGAAAGGCTTTGCAGGGCGCCCATGGGCAGGCCCAGGCGGAATTTCCCCACGGCCAGCACGGCCGAGCAGAACCCCAGTTCCGCCAGTCCCATGAAGATCCCCGCCAGGGTCAGGTTGCCCACCCGCCACACGTTGGGCCGGGGCGAGGGCGCCACGTTGTCCGTGGTCAGCGACATGCCCAGGAAATCGCCGGTGATCATGAGGATGACCATCAGCATCGGGGTGAGGACGGCGTGCCCGGTCATGGCCAGGCCCACCACCAGGAACAGCACCTTCAGCACCTTGCCCGTTACGGAATTCAAGGTGTAGGTCAGGATGCGCTGGAAGGTCACCCGGCCTTCCTTCACCGCGGCCACCGCGCCCACCAGGCCGGGCTGGGTGAGGACGATGCCGGCGGCGGATTTGGCCACATCGGTGGCGGTGGACACCGCGATGCCCATCTGCGCCTGGCGCAGGGCGGGCGCGTCGTTGGCGCCGTCGCCGCACATGCCCACGGTATGCCCGCGCTTCTGGAAAGCCTTCACCAGCTGGAACTTGTCTTCCGGGAGGACCCCGGCGAACACCGAGAATTCCCGGGCCTTCACATGCTCGGGGATGGCTCCCGGCGGGCAGATGGCGCCCTCCAGGCCCACCTGCCTGGCGATGATGGCGGCCGTGGCCGGCGCGTCGCCGGTGACCATCACCGTGGCCACGCCCAGGGCGCGCAGCTCCTGGATGAGTTCCGCGGCGTCGGCCCGGGGCGGATCGCTCAGGGCGATGAGGCCGGCCAGGCGCAGGGCCTCTCCGGCGCCCATGGCCACCGCCAGCACCCGGTAGCCTTTGGCTTCCAGGGCCTGCTCGGTGGCGGCGGCCGCCGCGCCGGGCTGGGTCATGACGGCCGCGAAGGCGCCCTTGACGATCCGCAGGGTGGCGCCCGAGGCGTCCACCACGGTGGCCTCGGCCCGCTTGGTGGCGGGATCGAAGGGCAGGAACGCCTTCAGCTTCGGGAGGCCGGCGGCGGGCTGCTGGGCGGCGGCGGCGCGGATCGCCTGGTCCACCGGATCCTGGCCCCCGTCGGAGCTGGCCAGGGCCGCCAGGCCCAGCACCATGGCCCGGTCGAAGCCGGCCTCGGGGTGGATGGCGGTCAGCGCCAGCTCGTTGAGGGTCAGGGTCCCGGTCTTGTCCGAGCAGAGCACATCCAGGGTCGCCGCCTCGTCCACCGCGGACAGGCGGGTGGGGAGCACGCCCAGGCGGCCCAGGGCCCTGGCGCCCAGGGCCGCGGCCAGGGTGAAGGTGGCCGGCAGCGCCACCGGGATGGAACCCAGGAGGCCGGTGAGCATGAGCGGGATGATCTCGCGGACCGGCACGGCCAGGGCATGGGCGTAGCCCGCCAGCAGCACCAGGACCACCCCGTTGAACAGGACGAGGTTGCGCACCACGCGCACCACGGTCTTCTGCTGGGTGCTCTCCGCGTGGGCGGTGCGCACCAGTTCGGCGGTGTGGCCGAACTGGGTGCCGGCTCCGGTGGCGGTGACCCGCGCGGTGGCTTCGCCCCGGCGGACCAGGGCTCCGGCGAAGGTCTTCAGTCCCGGCCCGGCCTCGATGGGGACGGATTCGCCGGTGAGCATGGACTGGTCCAGCAGGACCGAGCCTTCGAGCAGGGTCACGTCCGCGGCCACCACGCCGCCCAGGGAAAGCTTCACCACATCCCCGGGCACCAGCTCCGCCGCCGGCACCACTTTCCAGGCGCCGTCCCGGCGTGCCGAGGCGGTGAGGGCGAGCCGGGACTTCAGCGCGGCGAGGGTGGCCTGGGCCCGCCCCTCCTGGAAGAACCCCAGCCCGGCGTTGAACACCAGGAGCAGGGCGATGACTGCGGCCTCGATCCGCTCGCCCAGCGCCAGCTGGAGGAGGATGGCCGCCTCGAGCATCCACGGCACCGGCGCCCAGAACTTGGCCAGGGCCATGCGCCAGGGCTTCAGGGCGGTGTCGGGCATGGCGTTGGGGCCGGATTCCGCCATCCGGCGCCGGGCTTCATCGCTGGTCAGCCCCTGGGGCGGCTGGCTGGGTTCGGGATTCTGGGCAATGGCCGGCACGGTGGGCCCCCTTGACATAGCGCAGCCAAAGCATGATCCAGGCCATCGGCCCAGGATCCAGGCAAATGAGCACCCCTTGCCGTTTCCGCCCCACGGTTTCAATCAAAATGATGTAACCACTCGTTCGCATTGAACGACGCAGCTGTCCAGCAGCCGGACCCGCCCCTTTTGCCGGCGGATTCCCCTTCGCAGTCCGGAACGGGATTGCCGAGGCGGCAGCCGGTCTTCGCTATATACAATCCCTTTATTGATCCAGATCGGCGAGCGGCTTGACCGCGCCCTGGTGCCAGACCATGAAATTGCCTTCGTGGGCCCAGGGCAGGGCGATCCCGTTGGCTTCCACTTCGTGGGTGTGGAAATGGCCGGTGATGAAGGTCTTGTCCGGATGCTCCGCGGCGGCGACCCGGAACGCCGCCCGGGGGAAGGCCAGCTTGTAGTCGCGGTTGCTGGTGTGCATGGCGCGCTGGAGCCGGGCCGCCAGCCCCTGGGCCAGGCGCCGGGGCAGGATGCGGGCCAGCAGCCACACCGGGCCGCTGCGGGAAACCAGGTTCCACAGGCGGTAGCGCCAGTCGGCCACGTTCACCAGGTCGCCGTGCTCCCAGACGAGCCCTTCGCCCTGCAGTTCCCCGCCCATGCCTTCGCCCATGAGGTCGAACTGGCCGGAAAGGCGGTCCAGGAAGTATTCCCGGTTGCCCAGCCACAGGCCCACCCAGCGCCCCCGCCGGCGGGCCTCCGCCACCCAGTCCAGGAATTCCCGCTCCAGGGGGCCGGCCATGCCGGACAGGCCCACCCACACGTCGAACACGTCGCCCAGGAACAGCCAGTCCGCGTCCGGATGGGCGGCCCAGGCCTCGTGCAGGCCGGTGAGGCCGGCGCTCCAGTGCGGGTCGGCCACCAGGATCAGCGGCGCCTGGGGGGCGTCACGGCGCGCCTTGCCCCGCTGCCAGCCCATGCAGGACATTCGGGTGCGCAGCATCGGCAGGCTGGCGCAGGCCAGCCCCAGGACGGCTCCGGCCAGTCCGGTGAGCCATTCGGCCAGCGCGTGGCCCGGGTGGAACTGCTCGGCGATCCCGAACAGCGCGGTGAGCCCGAAGATGAACAGATGTCGCTGATAGATTGGAGTCTGGGAGCGGTTGTGGCGCCAGATCAGTTCCAGCGCCAGGGCCACGATTGCGAAGGTCAGCCAGATTGGCATCAGTCGGGCAGTTCATGCTGGACGAACCGGTCCGGGTGCGCGGTCTGGATGGCCTGGAACCGGGGTAGATGGTCGAAGAACGAACCGACCAGGCCGGGATCGAACAGGGTGCCGCTGCCGGTATGCAGGTAGGCCA
>JARLGP010000223.1 GCA_031292735.1 Holophaga sp. | reverse complement strand
GGCGCCCGGTCTGGAGCAGGGCGGTCGCGACGTTGGCCGAGGGCGGCGGGGCCTCCAGCGCCTGGCGGTCGGCGGCGAACCCGGCATCCGGGGCGTCCCGGCCGGCCGGCACGGCCCGGTCTTCCGGTTCCGCTTTGGGCCGGGGGGGCGCCGGGCGGCCCGGGAGATTCATCCAGACCACGCCCGCCACCGCGGCCCCGAGGACGGGCACCAGCCAGCGCTTGTTCTGTTCCACGAAGGACACGGGACAGCCTCCTAGGGCTTCAAATAGAGATTCCGGAGCAGGAGGTACTTGTGGTGCGCGCCGGGAGCCTGGGCGCTCTCCCAGCGCAGGCCCACCGGCTCCAGCAGGGGGTTCACCTCGGCCGCGGCGGACAGGGCCTGGAACAGGCTCCGGGTCCTTCCGGCGATCTCCACCTCCAGCACCCAGCCGGCCATGGGCTGCTCGGGGGTGCCCGGCGCGGTCTTGGCCGCGGGCAGCGGGCCCTGGGCCAGGCTCGCCGGCACGGTGAACTCCGCCCGCACCGGATCGAGCACGGCGCGCATGGCCACGGCCTTCACCTTCCTGGCCTGGAACGCCACGGCCAGTTGGCTCACCACCCGGTCCACCTGGATCATCCGGGCCGCGTCGTCGTCCACCAGGGGGATCCGGGAACGCCAGGGGGCGGCGGGGTCCTCCAGCAGCCTGCGCTCCTCCTGGCTCACCGGGGTGAACGGCGGCACGCCCTGGAACCCCTCGTTGGCGGCCTGGATCCGCAGGTGCAGCGCCTGGATCCGGCGCATGGCGGGCCTGGCCAGCAGGAGGTAGCCCGCCACCGGCAGCCCCGCCAGCAGGAGCCCCATGAGCAGCCGTTCCCGGTTCATGGCGCGGTTCCTTCCAGGTGGAACCGGGTGATGCCCGGTTCCAGCTCCGACTGGTCCTGGACGCGCACGTTGTGCAGGGGGGCCAGCTTCATGCCGGGGAAGCGGGCTAGGCGCCGGTAGTAGGCCACCAGGAAGCCCAGGGAAAGCGCCTTGCGGGTGCGGGCCCAGCCGTCCACCTGGAACCGGTTCTCCACCTCGTCCCCGGGAACCTGGGCCACCTCCACCTTCTGCAGCACCAGGCCCCGGGGCGCCTGCAGCAGCTGGACCCCCAGCTGCTCGAGCCCTTCCACCGCGCGCTTCTGGCGCTCCTCGGCCCGGCGCAGCCGCAGCAGGCCGAAGCGCAGCCGTGCGGCCTCCTCGCCGGACTGGGCAAGGGCCCGGCGTTGCTCCCGGGCCGCTTCGGCCTTGACCGCCTCCCTCAGCAGGATCCGCTCGTGGTGCAGCAGGAAGCCTTCGGTGGCGCCGCCCAGGGCCACCAGCGCGGCCACCGCGCCCCACACCACCGCCCGGAACAGCCCGCGCTTGCGGGCGTCCCGGAGCTCCTGGGGGATGAGGTCCAGCCCGTTCTTGCGGCGCCGCTCCCGGGCGGCCCCCTCCAGCAGGAAGGCGGCCAGGTCCGGTCCCAGCGGGCTGAAGTCCAGGCCCAGGGAGCGGCCCAGGGCCGCCATGGCCGGCTCGGCGGCTTCCGGCAGGCCCACGCCGAACAGCGCCGTGGGCGTCCAGCCCCGGTGCTTCTGCTGCAGGAACTGCAGGAGCAGCGAAAGCTCCTCGGCCACCACCTGGCCGAGCGCCCGGATTCCGGCCTCGCCTGGTTCCCGCAGGTCCAGCTCCGGCGGCGGCGGAAACACCCGGGTGAAGCGCAGGTTGCGGCCCCGGAAGAACAGCAGGTGCGCGGCCCCGGGCTCCAGGGTCAGGTACAGGGCGCCGGCTTCCTCCGGCCGGCCCGCGGCCAGCAGGGCGCGCTGCCAGGGCACGGCGAACACCGGCCGGGCCCGGGCCTGGGCCAGCAGCTCCAGCCACCGGTCCAGCTCCCGCCGGGGGTGGGCGGCCATCCAGAGCACGTGTCCGCCCTCGGCCAGGGGATCCGCGTCCAGGGCCTGGGCGGTGAGCATGCCGTCCTGGCCCGGGGCCAGCCGCCGGGCCACGTCCCGGCGCTCCCGCGGGGCCAGCGCCGGAACCTCGGCGCACTGCAGCAGCGCGCCGCCCAGGAGCAACTGCACCGGCGCCCGGGGCGGAAGCAGCTCCCGGAGCGCGTCGGCCCCGGCGGTATCGGGCTCCTTCAGCTCCGCCAGCAGGTGCCCGGCGCCGTCCATGAGCCGCGCCCCGTGGTCCAGGAGCCGCAGGGTGAAGGGCTGGGCGCTCACAGGGTCACGCTCACTTCCCGGGTCTCCCCGGGCAGCAGGTCCAGGGGGATGGGCCTGAAGCCGGCCGGAACGGCGCCATGGACTCCGGGAACGACCGTCACTTCCATGGTGCCGGCCGGCACCAGCCGGGTGGCGTGCACCACGCCTTCCCCGGGCGCGATGGCCAGCGCGTCGGTTCTCGCCATGAGGGCGCCCGGGGCGGCCCGGCCGTAGCGGATCACCACCTCGCAGCGAAGGTCCGGCCGCGACGGGAGGATGTGCAGGATGACCCGGGTCTGCAGGCTCGCCAGGGGGACGGGGACGGACGGATAGAGGATGTTGCCCTCCCCCCGGCGCCGCCTGGGGCCCAGGCTCACCAGCTGGAAACTGTGGTCGTCATGGGCTTCGAAATGCAGCTGGATCGGGCTGCCCCAGGCGTCCACCGGGGCCCCGTTGCTGATCGGCCCGTGCCAGTACGGCCCGTTCCAGCCCCATTCGAAGCTGGCGCCGTCCCAGCGGCCCATGGCCGGATCGAACTCGGGCCGGGTGACCAGCATGGGCAGGGCGGCCAGGCTCTGGTCCACGGTGAAGCCGAAATCCGAGCGCATGTTGGCCACCCGCCGGTCCCGGGCGCCGAACATGGCCTCGAAGGCCAGCTTGAGGCTGCGGCGGGTGGCGGCCTCGCGCCGCTGGTCCAGGGCCTTGAGGGCCAGCGGCGCCATGCTGCCGGCCAGGATGGCCAGCACGGCGATGGCCACCGCCGCCTCCACCAGGGTGAAGCCGCGCGCCACAGTATGACTAGCCATTGATGCCTCCGATCAGCAGGTAGAGCGGCAGCAGCACGGCGATGGCCACGAACACCAGCAGGCAGGCCATGAGGATCTTGATGACGGGATCCAGCACCTGGAAGCAGAGGTCCACCTTCTGCGCCACTTCGGCGTCGAAATAGCCGGCGCTCCGTTCCAGGGTCTCCTCCAGCTTCCCGGTCTCCTCGCCGATGGCCAGCATGCGCAGCACCAGCTGGGGGAAGTGGCCTTCCCGGGCGGCGCAGGCCGCCAGCCGCCCGCCCTGCTCCACCCCCTGGCGGATGCCGCGGATGGCCAGCCCGAGCCGGGTGTTGCCGGTGACCCCTTCGCTGTTGGCCAGGGCCTGGATGATGGGGATGCCGGCCCGGCATTGGGCGGCGAACACGTGGGCGAAGCGGGAAAGGGCCATGCGCAGGATCAGCCCGCCGGCCACCGGCAGGGCCAGCAGGGCGGCGTCCCAGCGCAGCCGGAAGGCCGGCCGCCGCAGCGCCTGGCGCAGGACGAAGAAGGCGGCCGCGGGCAGCGTTGCCAGCAGCCAGCCGTGGCGGGCCAGTCCGTGCCCCACGGCCAGGAAGATCCGGGTGACCAGGGGCAGCGGGATGCCCAGGTCCTCCAGCAGGGTCAGGATGGGCGGCAGGCTGAAGGCGCAGACCAGCAGGATGATGAGGGTCAGCACCGCCGCCAGGATGAGGGGATAGGTGGCGGCCTTGCGCACCTGGGCGCGCAGCCCGGCGTTCCACTCCACCAGCCGGATCACCGATCGCAGGGCCTGTTCCAGCCGCCCCGTGGTCTCCCCGGCCCGGACCATGGCCACATGCACCGGCAGGAACAGGTTGGGGTAGGCCTCCATGATCCCGGAAAGGGCGGCGCCCTGGTACAGCCGCGCGCCCATGTCCAGCACCGCCGCTTCCAACCGGGGATGCTCGGGGTCCCGGTAGTCCTGGAAGGCCAGCAGCAGCGGGATGCCCGCTTCCAGGTAGGTGCTGAGGTGCAGCAGGAAGGTGGCCAGCTCCTTGGGTTTCAGCCTGAGCCTGCCCGGGTCCTGGGCCGCCGGGACGACCGGCTCGGCCCGCACCAGGAACAGGCCCTCCGCGGCCAGCTCCAGCGCCAGCGCCCCTTCGTTGGCTCCCAGCCGGCTGCCCTTGCGGGTCTTGCCGGCGCTGCTGCGGGCGGTGTAGGCGAAGGTGGGCATCTCAGGCGTCCGCCACGGTCACCCGGAGCGCCTCTTCCAGGGAGATGATGCCCTCCTCGGCCAGGGCCAGGGCGTGCTCGTGCAGGCTGGTCTTGCCCTGGGCCCGGGCCTGGGCTTCGATCTCGCCCAGGGGGGCGCCGCGGGCGATCAGCTCGCGCACCTGGGGGGTCACCGGGAGCAGGTCGTGCACCGCCCTCCGGCCCTTGATCCCGGTGAAGCCGCAGGCCGGGCAGCCGGCGCCCTTCATCCAGAAGCCGCGCTCGGGGTGCTTGAGCTGGGCCAGGGCCTCCGCCTCCGGCTGGTACATCTCGATGCAGACCGGGCAGTTCAGCCGGACCAGACGCTGGGCGTGGATGCCCAGGAGGGCCGCGGCCAGCTCCAGGCTGGAGGCGCCCAGGTCCTTCAGCCGGGGGATGGCGCCCACCGGATCGTTGGTGTGCAGGGTGGTGAGCACCAGGTGCCCGGTCATGGCCGCGCGCAGGGCGATGGCGGCGGTTTCCGGGTCGCGGATCTCGCCCACCAGGATGATGTCCGGGTCCTGGCGCAGGATGGCGCGCAGGCCCGAGGCGAAGGTCCGGTCGGCCTTCAGGTTCACCGACACCTGGGTGACCAGGGGCAGTTCGTACTCCACCGGGTCTTCCACCGTGACGATGCAGCGGTCGGCGCTGTTGAGCTGGTTGAGGGCCGAGTAGAGGGTGGTGGTCTTGCCCGAGCCGGTGGGGCCGGTGGCCAGTACCACCCCGTGGGAGCGCGCGAGCATGGCGGTGAACTGGCGCAGCACCCAGGCCGGCATGCCCAGCTGGTCCAGGCCCAGGATCAGGTTGGACTTGTCCAGGAAGCGCAGCACCACCTTCTCCCCGTGCTGGGCGGGCAGGAAGCTGGCCCGCACATCGTAGCTGCGCCGGCCGTGGGGCAGCCGGAACCGGCCGTCCTGGGGCCGGCGGGATTCGGCGATGTCCACTTCGGCCATCACCTTGAGCCGGGACAGCACCGCCGGCTGCAGGCCCTTGGGCAGGCTGGGGCCCTGCACCAGCGAGCCGTCCACCCGGAACCGGGTGACCAGGGTGCGCTCCTCCGGCTGGATGTGCAGGTCCGTGGCCCGGTCGCGCAGGGCCTTCTGCAGCAGGTGGTCCACCAGGCTGGAGATGGGCAGTTCCGTTTCCGGAGTGTGCTCGCCTTCGGCCAGCCGGATCGCCTCCTCGATCACCCCCTCCATGGTCCGGCCGCCGCCGTAGGCCTGGGCGGTGCGGGCCTGGAGCTCCTCCTCGGTGGCGCAGGCCACCGTCACCCGCCGCCCGGTGAGCTGCTCCACTTCCGCCAGGGCGTCCAGATCGAAGATGTTGGCCATGGCCAGGTGCAGCTCCTGCCGGTCCAGCCCCAGGGGCAGCACCCGCAGCCGGCGGGCGGTGGCCTCCGGCACCAGGGCCAGCGCCTCCGGGGCGATCTCCCGGTCGGCCAGGTCCACCAGGGCCACCCCGCCCTGTTCGGCCAGCACCCCGGCCAGGCTGCGGGCGGTGACGAAGCCCAGCTGCAGCAGGATCTCGCCCAGCAGCGCGGCGGTGCGCATCTGTTCCTGCAGGGCCAGGTCCAGCTGGTGCGCCGTGAGCAGGCCGCGTTCCAGCAGGCGCTCGCCCAGCCGCTTGCGGCCCGGTGCGGCATCATGGCTCATGGCAGGGCTCCGTGGGGAGGCGGGCTAGTTGACCCGCACCGCGATGTTGGTTTCGGAGCCGGCGAGGGTGTAATCCCAGGCGGGCGGGTGCACATTCCCCCCGGCGGCGGGATCGACCACGTTGTTCATGGCGATGGTTCCCGCCTCCCCAGCGGAAATCACCCAGATCGGTCCGTTGCTGGCCTGGCCGGCCTCGTTGTAGCCCAGCACCAGATAGGCGCGGCCCCAGGGGTCGCTCTTCTGGGCCATGTCGGTGCCCAGGTAGGGGCCCCGGTACTGGGCTCGGCCGGGGCCGGCCACCGCCATCAGGTTGAACAAGGGGTTGCCGCCGTTGCCGGCCACCGCCAGCAGGTTGCCCAAGGTGTTGTTGACTTCCGGTGCACCCCCCAGCAGGTTGACGCCGCCCACCGTGGGCGACTGGCCGCCGGAGAACCAGATGGCATCGGCCGCGCCGGTGGATCCGCCCGGGCCGCCGGCGGCGGTGGGCCGGGAACCGGTGTCCTTCAGCTGGCTGGCGATGGCGCCCGCGATCACCTTGATGTCGCTCCGGGCCCGGGCGTTGCGGGCATCCCGGACGTTTTTCAGCACCAGGGGGATGATGATGCCGGAAAGAATGGCCACCACGCCGATGGCGACGGCGGCCTCCACGAGGGTGAAACCTTTCGTTCGATTCATGGAAGACCCCTTAAGTGATCAATTGACCCGGACCGCGAGGTTGCTGGCGGAGCCACCCGTGTAGCGCCATGCGTCCGGCCCCAAGGGACCGGCGCCAGCCGCCGGGGGGGCAGGCAGGTTGACGTCGAGGATGGTCTTCTGCTCCCCCGCGCAAACCACCCAGATCGTGCCGCCGTTGATTTGCCCCCGCTCGTTGTAGCCGAGGATCAGGTAGGCGCGCCCCCAGGGGTCGGTCTTTTCGGCCATGTCGGTGCCCAGGTAGGGGCCCTTGTACTGGAACTCGTCGCCCGCGGCGGCGACGATGTTGAACAGCTCGTTGCCGTCATGGTTGGGGTGGGTGAACAGGTTCACGAAGGTGTTGGCGTCCGCTGGGGGCAGCGGGATGCCAGCGGCGCCGGCCACCGTCACCACATCCGGCGGTGTGCCCCCCGAGAACCAGATGGCGGGGCCGGCCCCCGTGGCATTGTTCACGGCGCCCCCCCCGGCGGCCCTGGGGCGGGTGCCGGTATCCTTCAGCTGGCTGGCGATGGCCGCCGCGATGACATTGATGTCGTTCCTGGCCTGGGCGTTCCGGGCATCACGCACGCTCTTCAACACCAGGGGGATGATGATGCCGGAAAGGATGGCAACCACGCCGATGGCCACGGCCGCTTCCACGAGGGTGAATCCTTTTTGCTTGACCATGTCGTGCTCCAGGCTCAAAAGTCAGAATCCTTGGACGTGGTTACAAATTGTTGTTTGTTTATAATGTCGTTGGAAACGGAAGTGCCAAGGTATTCATCCTCAATATAGGTCACAGAATAATAATTATTAATTTTTTTTTGCGAACCGGAGGCCTTTTGTCAATGGACGCGCACCGCGATGTTGGTTTCCGACCCGGCGGCGGTGTAATCCCACACCGGCACCTGCTGGTCCTGGGGAACGGCGCCCCCCGGGACCCCGGTCGCCGTGTTGGCCGGAGCCAGGTCGCCCGCCTCGCCCGCGGAAACCACCCAGATGGGACCGTCCGTGCGCTGGCCGAAGCCGTCGTAGCCGAGGATCAGGTAGGCGTGGCCCCACGGGTCGCTCTTGCGGGCCATGTCGGTGCCCAGGTAGGGGCCCCGGTACTGGGCTTCGCCCTGGGCGGGCGCAGCCTCCAGGCCGAACAACTCGTTGCCGGCATGACCGGAAAGCGCGAACAGGTTCTCGAAGGAATTGTTCTCGTCGTAATGGCCGGCCATCACCTGCGGGACTCCGCCCGCCCGGGGCATTTCGCCCCCGGAAAACCACAGGACATCGCCCACCCCCGAGGCATTTCCCGCCGCCGGTCCCCCGTCATGGGTGGGGCGCCGCCCGGTGTCCTTCATCTGGTTGGCGATGGCGGCCACGATCACCTGGATGTCGTTCCGGGCCCGGGCGTAGCGGGCGTCATGCACGCTTTTCAGCACCAGGGGAATGATGATTCCAGCCAGGATGGCCACCACGGCGATGGCGACGGCGGCCTCCACGAGGGTGAACCCGCCGGCCTTCGGGAACGTCGATCGGTTGCCCAAGAGACATCCTGTAAATTATTAGTTTATTTTGTTGACACCAAGATAGACCATGACTTGGTCCCAGGTGAATTCTAGGGTTAATATTAATAATTATTTATTCGATGGCAAGTCCGGAAGAGCGGAAGGTGTCCGCCAGCCCCTGGCCCAGGGTCGGCCAGCGCAGTTCCAGGGCCAGTTCGGTCCGGGTGCGCGTTCCGCTGATCCGGCGATCGGGGCCGGCCACGGCGGGGGTCCCGGCCGCCTGGGGCGGCGGGATCCCCAGGCCCTCGGCCACCAGCCGGACCACCTCCCGGCGGCGCATGGGCCGGGCATCGCTGGCATGGTAGACGGCCCCGTCCCGGCCCCGGTCCAGGGCGGCGAGGATGGCCGCCACGGCGTCGTCCCGGTGGCAGAAGTTCATCCAGGCGCCGTCGCCCGGTCCCAGGGCCAGGGCGCCGCTGCGCACCCGCCCGATCAGCCCGGTGCGGGCAGGGCCGTACAGCCCGGACAGCCGAACGATGCGCACCGGGATCCCGGCGGCGCCCAGCAGCAGCCGCTCGGCTTCGGCCAGCACCCGGGCGGTGGCGGAATCCGGCGCCGGCGGGGTGGCCTCGTCCACCTGCGAGCCGTCCCGCTGGCCGAACACCCCGGTGGAGCCCGAATACACCAGCGCCGCCAGATCCAGCCGTTGGGCCGCCCGCAGCAGGGTGGCGTTGGCCTGGAGGTAGGCCCGGCGGTAGTCTTCGGGGCCCGCGCCGGCGGCCTGCAGGGCGAGGATGGCCTCCACCCCGTGCGGGATCCGGTCCGCCGCGGCCGGATCGGCCAGGTCCAGGGCCAGGGGCTCGACGCCCAGGGGCCGGAGCGCCTCGGCCCGGCCGGGATCGCGACGCACCCCGGTCACCCGGTCGCCCCGTTCCAGCAGGGCCGCCGCCACCGCCGTGCCCAGCCAGCCGCAGCCCGCCACCAGGACGTGCATCAGAGCACCGGGCCCGGCAGAATGGCGTCCATCTTCATGGCCATAGTCTAAAGTGAAAGCTTCGGCATTGCGAAGGACGGGACATGTTGAATGGATCTGGAACACCGGTCGTCACCAGCCTGCTGGCCAACGACCTGTACAAGTTCACCATGTGGCAGGCGCTGCTGCACAGCCACCCGGGGGCCCAGGCGGAGTATGCCTTCATGTGCCGGAACGAGCCGGCCTACCCGCTGGCGGAGCTCAAGGACGAGCTGGAAGCGCAGCTGGACCACCTGTGCACGCTCACCTTCACCCAGGGCGAGCTGGACTACCTGCGCGGGCTGCGCTTCATCAAGAGCGATTTCGTGGACTACCTGACCATCTTCCGCTTCCAGCGCCACTTCATCACGGTGACCACCCGCGGCGGCGACCTGGTCATCAAGGCGGCCGGGCCCATCGCCCACGTGATGGCGTTCGAAGTATACGTGCTCTACATCGTCAACGAACTCTACTACCGGCGCCTGCCGGCGGGACCGGCCATCCTGGACGCGGCCCGGGACCGGCTGCGGGAGAAGATCCGGCTGGTGAAGGCCTATGCCGCGGAACCCTCGGCCGGGCAGGCCTTCCCGTTCCTGTTCATGGATTTCGGGCTGCGCCGGCGCTATTCGGGGGATTGGCACGAGGAGGTGGTGGCCACCTTCGCCCGGGAGCTGCCGGACCACTTCCGCGGCACCTCCAACGTCTACCTGGCCCGCAAGTTCGGGCTGGTGCCGGCCGGCACCATGGCCCACGAGTACCTGCAGGCCTACCAGGCCTTCGGCTCCCGGCTGCGGGATTTCCAGAAGGCCGGGCTGGAGGCATGGGTGCAGGAGTTCCGCGGCGACCTGGGCATCGCCCTCACCGATGTGGTGGGCATGGACGCTTTCCTGGCCGACTTCGATCTGTACTTCGCCAAGCTGTTCGACGGCCTGCGCCACGATTCCGGCGACCCCATCCACTGGGGCGAACAGGCCATCGCCCACTACCGGAAGCTGCGGATCGACCCCAGGACCAAGCGGCTGGTGTTTTCCGACGCGCTCAACCTGCCCCGGGCCATCGAGATCCACCGGCACTTCCGGGACCGGATCACCGCCAACTTCGGTATCGGCACCGATCTCACCAACGACACCCCGCACCCGTCCCTGAACATCGTGATGAAGATGGTCAGCTGCGCGGGGCAGCCGGTGGCCAAGCTGTCCGACTCCCCCGGCAAGACCATGTGCGAGGACCAGGGCTTCCTGGCCTACCTGCGCCAGGTGTTCAACCACCCGGAGTGAAAATCAAGGCTTCTGCTGTGGGAGGCCTGCCACCAGCTGCCGGGCCTGGGCGGCCTGGGGGCTGTCCGGGGCCACCTCGATGGCCTTGTTCCAGGCCTTGAGGGCGGCGGCGGGGTTCTTCAGGTCCTGGGCGTAGACGATGCCCAGGTTGAAGAGGCTCTGCACATGCTTGGGATTGAGGGTGCTGGCCTTCTTGAAGTCGGCCAGCGCCTTGTCGAAGGCCCCCAACTGGCGGTACATGACCCCCTGGTCGGTGAGCACGTCGGGGTTGTTGGGCGCCAGGGCCAGGGCCTTGGCGTAGGCGTCCACCGCGTTCTGGGCCTGCTGCAGGTCGAAATAGTCGTTGCCCAGGGCCACCCAGGCCGCCTCGTTCCTGGGATCGGCCGCTACCACCTTCTGGTTGGCCGCGATCCGCTCCTGGTACACCATGGGGTCCGGCCGGGGCTGCCCGGGCGCGGGGCCGGAGGGGGGGGCCGCGGCGGTGATGGCGGGGGCGTCATCGTTGCTGTGGCCAGCCCCGACGAAGTAGCCGCCCAGGAACCCGGCGAAAACGCCAATGGCGAGACCTGACACGAGATTGCGGTTCAAGGGTGCACCTCCGGGCCCAGGGATCTGATGGGCGGGGAATTCTCCCACGATCTTCCCTTGCTGCGGATCACAGTCCGCTCAGCCCCAACTGGCCCAATAGTTCTGGTTTTCCACCGCGGCGGCGGCGGGGGTGGCCTGCAGGGGCCGGGCGGTGTCCACCATCACCGCCACCTCGTCGGTGCGGTCCTTCAGCTTGGAGGCGGCGATGGCCTTGGGATGGGGGCCGTGGTGGATGCCCTGGGGGTGCCAGGTGACCATCCCCGGGCCGATCCCCTCCCGGCTGAAGAAGTGCCCGGCGGAATAGAACAGCACCTCGTCGAAATCGATGTTGCAGTGGTAGAAGGGCACCCGCATGGCGCCCTCCTCCTCTTCCAGGGGGCGCGGCAGGAACGAGCAGATGACCAGGTTCCGGCCCAGGAAGGTGCTGTGCGCGCTGGGCGGCAGGTGGTAGCGGGGGCTCACCACCGGGCGGATGTCCTTGACGTTGATCCGCCACACCGTGAGGTCGCCCTTCCAGCCCACGGCGTCGTTGGGATTGAACGGGTAGAACACCCGGGTGATCTCATGGCGCCGCTTGATGTGCACCGCCCACTCGCGTCCGCCGCCCTCCTGGTACGGTTCCAGCTCGGGGGTGTCGATCATGGCCGGATCGAACTGGGCGTGGGCGCCCAGCTGGTTCCGGTCGGGGATGCTGATCTCGCCGGCGCTTTCGATCAGCAGGTAGCGCTGGGTCTGGCCGTTGGGGAGGAACCGGTAGGTGGTGCCCCGGGGGATCACCAGGTAGTCGCCCACGAGATAGTCCAGCACCCCGAAGCAGCATTCCAGCCGGCCGCCCCCGGCATGGATGTAGTAGACATCATCACCGTCGCCGTCCCGGTAGAAGAAGTCCATGGTCCGGGGCGCCACCCAGTTCAGGGCCACGTCCTCGTTGTGCAGGAAGCAGACCGGGCTGAAGGCCGGCTCCCGGCTGCCGAGCATGGAGGAGCGCAGGTCCTGGTCCCAGGCCAGCAGGTTCAGGTCGTAGCTGCGGGGGCGCAGCGGCCCTTCGATGCGGGTCCAGGAGGTCACCGGGTGGCGCCGGTAGAGGTGGCTGGTCCGCCCGAAGAAGCCCTGGCGGGCGAACTCTTCCTCGAAGGTTCCCGGGGGCAGGTCCACGTGCGCCTGGCGGGCGACGGTGCCTTTCCTGAGGGGGAAAAGGGAAGTCTCATTATTCAGGCGCATGGGGTCACCCGCTGGATAGTCCGCCCAAAGTGTAGCCGGATGCAAAAAGAAAATCGCGAACCTGTCTCAGTTCCCCAATGGATCTGTTATTCTCCCGCCTTGCGCAACGGCCTTTGCATGGAGGCGAACGGATGCCGAGATCAACTTTTTCCCTGAGTCGGGCGGAGCACGGGGCGGCGGCGGAGAACCCCCTGGGCCTGGAACGCATCGACCATTTCCAGATGACCGGGACCATCGACCGGCTGGAGCCCCTGTACCGCCGCCTGGGCTTCGCCCGGGTGGCCAGCGGCCGGACCCCCTGGGGCCGGCTGGTGCACCTGAGGCAGAGCCGGATGGACGTGCTCATCCTGGAGGCGGACGACACCCACCGCGCCGGCCAGTACTACCAGGCCCACGGCGAGGGGGTGTGCGCCCTCAATTTCCAGGTGGGGAACCTGGACCTGGCCCTGGCCCAGGCCCGGCAGGCCGGGGCCAAGGTGATGACCGAGCCGGAATCCCACCGGCTGGGCGCGGGCACCCTGCGGTTCGCGGCCATCAAGGGGGTGGGCGACGTGCTCAACTACCTGGTGGAGCGCAGTGGCGAGCTGGCCGCGTTCTGGCCCGACCTCAAGCCGGACCCCGGCCTGCCCCTGTGCGACCCGGGCCTGGTGCGGGCCGACCACCTCACCAACAACGTCGGCCCGGGCCAGCTGGACGACCTGGTGGGGTTCTACGAACGGGTGTTCGGTTTCAAAGTCACCCGCACCTTCGACATCCACGGCCAGTTGGGCACCGGCCTGCGCTCCAAGGTGGTGCAGAGCGCCAACAACCGGGTGATCATCCCGATCAACGAGCCCACCGACGCCAAGAGCCAGATCCAGGAGTTCGTGCAGCGCCACAAGGGCTGCGGCGTTCAGCATATCGCCATGTCCACCAACAACATCCAGGAGGCGATCCGGATCCTGTCGGAGCAGGGCATCTCCTTCCTGAAAGTGCCCGCCACCTACTACGAGCTGTTGCCGGAGCGCATCGAGAAGGGCGGCTTCAAGGTCACCGAGGATCTGAAGGAGCTGGAACGGCTGGGGATCCAGGTGGACGGCGACGGGACCGGCTACCTGCTGCAGATCTTCAGCGAGGACCAGATCGGCCCGCTGTTCTTCGAGATCATCCAGCGGCGCGGCAACATGGGCTTCGGCGAGGGCAACTTCCAGGCGCTCTACGACTCCATCGAGCTGGACCAGCGCCGGCGCGGGGTGCTCTGACCGGCGCTCAGCGCGAGGGGGGCCCCTGGCCCTGGCGCACCCACACCTCCCCGCTGCCAACGTCGAACACCACCGTGCGGTTGGCGCCGCCGGCCAGGTCGAAGTTCAGGATGTTGAACCCGTAGCGGGTGAGCAGGGCCAGGCCCTTGTGGATGTTCTTGGTGCCGATGGTCAGGCTTTCGCCCATGGACAGGCCCGGGAACATGTTGCTGCCGCCGAACATCTTCACCTGCAGGGTGCCGGGCTGGAGGCCCAGGTTGGCGAAGTGGGCGGCGATGATGGGGATCACTTCCCCGGCGTACTTGCCCCCGTGCGGCTCGTTCAGGGACGGGCCCCGGGACGGCAGCAGGTAGTGGCACATGGCGCCCAGCTTGAGCCCCGGGTGCCAGAAGGTCACCGCCACGCAGGAGCCCAGGATGGTGCGGATCCGGGTGCCGGCGTCGCCGAAGGCATAGTCCCCGGGATTGAGGAAGAATTCCTCCTGCGCTTCAGGCGACACGGTACACCGTGGGGCGCACCTGGCGGACCCGGTCGGACACGCCCATCAGGTTTTCCGAATGGCCCACGATCAGCAGCCCGTGCGGCTGCAGCCTGGGCACCACCGCTTCCACCACCTTGCGTTTCTGGTCGTTCTGGAAGTAGATGAGGATGTTGCGCAGGAAGATCAGGTCGAACCGGCCCAGGTCGGGGATCGTCTCGTTCAGGTTCACCTGGGTGAACTGGACCCGCTCCCGCAGCTGCTTGCCGATCAGCATCATGCCGTCCTGGGGGCCCTGGCCCTTGAGGCAGAACCGGTGCAGGTAGTCCTTGGGGATCCCGCCGTTGCGTTCCAGGGGGTAGAGCCCGGCCCGGGCCCGGTCCAGCACCCGGGTGCTGATGTCGCTGCCGATCACCTCCCACTTGGCGCCGCCCAGCACGTCGGCCAGCACCATGGCGATGCTGTAGGCCTCCTCCCCCGAGGAGGAGGCGGCGCTCCACACCCGGAACGGCAGGGGCACCGGCCGCAGGCTGGCGATGAAATCCTTGAGCACCTGGAAGTGCTCGGGCTCCCGGAAGAAGAAGGTCTCGTTGGTGGTGAGGACGTTGATGGCCATCTGCAGCTCCTCCGTTTCCAGGGGATGCCGGATGATCTTGTAGTATTCGGTGAAGCTCCTGGCCTTGCGGGCCCGCAGCCGGGACGCCAGGCGCGCCACCAGGAGCGTCTTCTTGAATTCGGACAGATGGATCCCCGTGATGCCGCGCAGCAGCGCCTGGAATTGTGCGAATTCGGCATCAGTGATGGCTGGGGCTGAGTTGTCCGTAATGGGTTCCACGCGGGCGTTCCTGTGCCCTGATTATGTCAGGTTCAACATTGTTCCGGGGCGATCAGAAGCGGGTGAAATCCCCGTCGCTGCCTTCCTTGGCGGGGCCGCGCCGCATGGGCTTCACCTTGCCGCGGGCCGCGGGCTCGCGCGGGCCCCCGCTCACCACCGCCTGGCCGTGGGCGAGCTGGAAGAATTCCATCATCTGCTGCAGTTCCAGCGCCTGGGCGTTCATCTCTTCGGAGGTGGAGGCCAGCTCTTCGGAGGCGGCGGCGTTCTGCTGCACGGATTGGCTGATCTGGGTGATGGCGCCGTTGATCTGGCCCACCCCGGAGTTCTGCTCGGAGGAGGCGGCGGAGATCTCCTGCACCAGGTCGGCGGTCTTCTGGATGGAGGGCACGATGGCGCCCAGCAGGGTTCCGGCCTTTTCCGCCAGATCCACGCTGCCGGTGGCCAGGCGGCTGATCTCTTCCGCCGCCACCTGGCTGCGCTCGGCCAGCTTGCGCACTTCCGCGGCCACCACGGCGAAGCCCTTGCCGTGCTCCCCGGCCCGGCCCGCCTCGATGGCGGCGTTCAGGGCCAGCAGGTTGGTCTGGTAGGCGATCTCGTCGATGATGGCGATCTTGTGGGCGATCTGCTTCATGGCCGCCACGGTTTCCTGCACCGCCTGGCCGCCCTCCTGGGTCTCCTTGGCGGTGCGGGTGGCGATGTCGCCGGTGACCTTGGCGTTCTCGTTGTTCTGGCTGATGGAGGCGCTCATCTGTTCCATGGAGGCGCTGGTCTCCTCCACGCTGGCCGCCTGCTCCGAGGCGCCCTGGCTCAGGGACTGGGCGGTGGCGCTCAGCTGGTTGGAGGCGGCCACCAGGTTGTTGGCGGCGGTGCGGGTCTGGCCGATGACCTCGGCCAGCTTGGCCACCATGCCCTTGATGGAGGCCATCAGGCTGCCGGTGTCCCCGGGGGCCAGGGCCACTTCCACGGCCAGGTCGCCCTCGGCCACCCGGCCGGCGATGCGCGCGGCCTCCTTGGGCTCGCCGCCGACGATCTTGCGGATGACTCCGGTGACCAGGAAGCCCAGCAGGATGGCCAGGATGAAGCCGCCCACGATGATGCCGGTGGTGGTGTTCCGGACCTTCTCGTAGGTGGCCTGGCCGGCCTTGTTGGCATCCTCGGCGCCCTTGCGGTTGTCTTCGACGATGGCGGTCAGGTATTTGCCCAGCTCCCCGGCCTTGGGCCGGGTGTCGGCGAACAGCCACTTCTCCCCTTCCGCGGCCTTGCCGGCATCCACCAGGCTTATGATCCGCTTGGTGGATTCCACGTACGGGCCCCAGACCTGGTCGAACAGCTTCCACTGCTCCTGCTCCACGGGACCCATCTTGGTGGCCCGCTCCTTGGCTGCCAGCGCCAGGAGGGTTTCCCGGTTGTGGGTGGCGGCCTCCCCGAGTTCCCTGCGGGCGGCGGCGTCCGGGGCGATGGTGTAGAGGTTGAGGGCGCGCTGGAGGTTGGACAGGGCCACGTTGGCATCCTCGGTGTAGAGGATGCTGATGGTGCTGTTGGCGTAGGTGTCTTCCATCGCCTGATGCAGGCTGGCCGCCCCCTGGATGCCGAAGATGCCGACGATCACGGAGATCAGGGCCACCAGGGCGAAGGCCAGGTTGAGCTGGGTGGCGAGACGAAGCGATTTGTACCAGGACATGGAAGGCTCCGATGCAGAGGTGGGTTGGAAGGGGGGATGATCCTGCAGGTTGAGCCAGGCCTAGAAGCGGGTGAAATCTCCGCCGAGCTCGCCGGCGCGGGGTGAAACCGCACGGGGGCCTGGCTTGGGCTGGGCTCTGGGCTGGGGTCTGGGGGCCTGGTGGATACTCCTGGGCTGCTGGCCTGCGCTCTCCAGGGTGAAGAAGCCCATCAGGGACTGGAGCTCCTCGGCCTGTGCGCTCATCTCCTCGGAGGTGGAGGCCAGCTGCTCGGAGGCGGCCGCGTTCTGCTGGACCGACTGGCTGATGTGGCTGATGGCCTGGTTGATCTGGGTCACGCCGGAGTTCTGCTCGCTGGAGGCGGCGGCGATCTCCTGCACCAGGTCGGCGGTCTTCTGGATGCCCGGGACGATGCCCTCCAGCAGACTACCCGCCTGCTCGGCCTTGCCCACGCTGCCTTGGGCCAGCACGCTGATCTGCTCCGCCGCCACCTGGCTGCGCTCGGCCAGCTTGCGCACTTCCGCGGCCACCACCGCGAAACCCTTGCCGTGCTCCCCGGCCCGGCCCGCCTCGATGGCGGCGTTCAGGGCCAGCAGGTTGGTCTGGTAGGCGATGTCGTCGATGATGGCGATCTTGTGGGCGATCTCCTTCATGGCGGCCACGGTTTCGCGCACCGCCTGGCCCCCGGCCACGGTCTCCTGGGCGGTCCTGGTGGCGATGTCGCCGGTGACCTTGGCGTTCTCGTTGTTCTGGGCGATGGAGGCGCTCATCTGCTCGATGGAGGCGCTGGTCTCCTCGACGCTGGCGGCCTGTTCCGAGGCGCCCTGGCTCAGGGACTGGGCGGTGGCGCTCACCTGCCCGGAGGCGTTCATCAGGTTGGTGGAGGACTGGACCACCTCCGAGATGGTGCCGGACAGCTTGTCCAGGGTGGTGTTGGTTGCTTCCTTGAGCCGGTCGAAATCGCCCTGGCAGGTGCTGCCGATGCGTTCGGTCAGGTCGCCCCGGGCCGCGGCCTCCAGCACCCGCACCAGATCGTCGATGATCCCGTTGAGCTGGTCCAGGGTGGCGTTGGCCGCGCCCTTGAGCCGGTGGAAATCGCCGTCGTAGCTCTTGCTGACCCGTTCGGTCAAGACGCCCCGGACCGAGGCCTCCAGCACCCGGACCAGGTCCTCGATGATCGAGCTGAGCTTGTCCAGCGTGGTGTTGGAAGCGTCCTTGAGCCGGGCGAAGTCGCCCTCGTAGGCGAAGGTGATGCGTTCGGTCAGGACGCCCCGGGCGGAAGCCTCCAGGACCCGCACCACGTCGTCCAGCCCCTGCTTGCTGGTGGTGGTCAGCTGGTTGAGGGAGGTGCCCAGATCCAGGATGTAGCCCTTGGAGTCGGACACGTCCATGGGCTGGCTGAAATCGCCCCGCTTGGCCCGGTCCACGGCGCTCCGGGTCTGCTGGACCACCCCCGAGAGGGCCGTCACCATGCTCTTGAGGGCGGCCATCATGCTGGTGCTGTCGCCTTCGGCCAGCCGGACCTCCATGGAAAGATCGCCGGCGGCCACCTTCTGGGCCAGGGCGGTGGCGTCGGTGGGTTCCCCGCCCACGATCCCCTTGATCACCTTGGTGACCAGGAGCCCGAGCAGGACGGAGAGCGCGAACCCGGCCACGATGGCGGAGATCGTCATGATCCGCACCTGGTCATTGGCGATTTCGCCGGCCTTGTTGCTGTCCTCCGCGCTCTTTCGCTTCGCTTCGGCCACCGCCCCCAGGATCTGTTCCACCTCTCCGTATCTGGGCCGGATGGCGGTGACCAGCCACTGTTCGGCTTCCTTCTGCTTGCCCGCGTCCACCAGCGCGATGAGCCTGCTGGTGGATTCCACGTACGGGCCCCACTGCTGGTCGAAGGCGCGCCATTGGCCCTGCTCTTGTTCGCTCATGGCGTTGGCCCGCTCCTTGGCGGCCCAGTCGCTGACCGAGGAGCGGTATTGCGCCATGTGTTCACCCTGCTGTTTCCGGTAGGCGGGATCCTGGGCCAGGACATAATTGCCGAGGGCCCGCTGGCAGTTGGATACGGCCAGGTTGGCGTTGGTGGTGTAGATGATGCCGACGGTGTTGACCCGGTAGGCGTCCTGCATCAGCTGGTGCAGGGTCGCCGCGCCCCGGATGCCGAAGGCTCCGACCACCACGGAGATGACAGCCACCAGGGTGAAGGAGACGGTGAGCTGGGTGGCGAGGCGGAGCGATCGGAACCAATTCATGGGCATCCCCTGGAAATGGAAGAATGGCTGGCTGGCTAGAAACGAGTGAACTCGCCGCCGCTCTCATCGACGCTGCGCGAAATCGCGCGGACGCCGGACTTGGACGGGGCTTTGGGCTGGGCCTTCGGGGCCTTGGCCAAGGTCTGGTGGAGATTCCGGCCCGGGTGCCCGCCGCCCTCCAGGGTGAAGAAGCCCATCAGGGACTGCAGTTCCATGGCCTGGGCGCTCATCTCCTCGGAGGTGGAGGCCAGCTGTTCGGAGGCGGCGGCGTTCTGCTGGACCGCCTGGCTGATATGGCTGACGGCCTGGTTGATCTGGCCCACTCCGGAATTCTGTTCGCTGGAGGCGGCGGCGATCTCCTGCACCAGGTCGGCGGTCTTCTGGATGCCCGGAACGATGCCTTCCAGCAGGGTGCCGGCCTGTTCCGCCTTGCCCACGCTGCCCTGGGCCAGCACGCTGATCTGTTCCGCCGCCACCTGGCTGCGTTCGGCCAGCTTGCGCACTTCGGCGGCCACCACGGCGAAGCCCTTGCCG
>JARLGP010000038.1 GCA_031292735.1 Holophaga sp. | reverse complement strand
TCCATGATAACATGTCCAAACCCATATGCTTAGGCTGAATACTAGGAGCGCGTGACCTTCCGGGAAATCCTATCGAACGGTCAAACGCTGCTCCAGGGCTTCCGGCCCCAGGCGCCGGGCGAAGGCCCCGAACGGTTCGCCGGGCTCGCCTTCCGCGGCCCAGGCGGCCACCAGCCGATCGAACAAGACCGGAAGGTCGTCCACCGACACCTTCTGGCGCAGTTCGAACGCCAGCCGGTCCCCCTGGGGGCTTCCGCCGGCCCAGACGGCGTACTTCCCCACCGCCTGCCCCACCAGGGCCAGCTCCGCGCTGTAGGGCCGGGCGCAGCCGTTGGCGCAGCCGGTGACCCGGAACACCGGCGCCCGCTCCAACAGGCCGTGGCGGAGCAGGGCGGCGCGCAGCGGCGCCAGGAGGTCCGGCAGGGCCCGCTCCGCTTCGGTGATGGCCAGGCCGCACAGCGGCAGGGCCACGCAGGCCAGGGCGCGGCGGGCCAGGGGGTCCGCCTCCAGGGCGCCGCCCAGGTGCAGCGCCGAGGCTACCGCCGCCCGCTGCCCGTCCGGAATGCCCAGAAGGATCAGGTCCTGGTCGGGGCTGAGCTGGACCGGCAGCCGGTGGGCGGCCACCACGGAGGCCAGGGCCTGCTTGAGGGGGCCGGCGATGCGGCCGGACAGGGTGTGCACCCCATGGGCCCAGGTGCCGTCGGCCCGGGGCAGCCAGCCCAGCACCCCCGGGGTGTTCCAGGGCGGCAGCTCCCGGTCGCTGAAGGGAACCCCGCTCCGCCGCTCCAGTTCCGCCTTCAACCAGGGGATGCCCCGGGCGGCCGCGAGGTACTTGAGCCGGGCGTGCCGGCGGTCCTCGCGGTTGCCGTGATCCCGCAGGATGGTCACCAGCGCCTCGGCCACGGCCAGGACGCCGCTGGCGGGAATCCAGCCCAGCAGGTCCGCCAGCCGGGGAAAGGTGGTGGGGTCGTTGTGGGTCATGCCCATGCCGCCCCCGGCGAACACGAAGCAGCCTTCCAGGCGCCCGTCCGCGAAGGTGGCCGCGAAGGCCAGGTCGTTGGTGTACAGGTCCACCAGGTTCTCGCCGGCCGCGGTGAGCGCGATCTTGAACTTGCGCGGCAGGTAGGTGGCCCCGTAGATGGGCTCGACCTCAGGCCCCGGAACCTTCTCCCCGTCCAGCCAGATCTCGGCATAGGCCCGGGAGCGGGGCAGGAAATGGCTGGACAGGAGGTCGGCCACCGGCTCCAGCTGGCTCAGGTCGGGCCTCTGCCAGGGGTTCGGGGCCAGGGTGACGTTGCGGACCAGGTCGCCGCAGGCGCCCTTGGTGGTCAGCAGGGCCTGCTGCAGGTCCTGCAGGGTGCGCTTGACGTCGTGCTTGCGCACCCCGTGCAGCTCGATGCTCTGGCGGGTGGTGATCCGCAGGGTGCCGTCGCCGAACTGGTCGGCCAACCGGTCCCAGGCCAGGTACTGGTCCGGCTCCAGCCGGCCGCCGGGAGTGCGGCCCCTGAGCATGAGGGTCGGCGGCGGGTTCTCGCCCCGGCGGTCCCGGTCCTTCTGCTGGTAGAGGCCGTGCGCCTTCAGCAGCTGCTCGGAATCCTTGCCGTAGCCGGGCTCGGCGGCGGCGGTCTCCTCGGCCAGGGTGCCGCGCAACTGGCGGCTGGCGCGTTTGAGGGTTTCCATGGTGCTTTCGGTCATGATGGGTTCTCCTTGGTGGGGAAATAGACCCGGCGGAAGGCCCGCACCAGGCGTTCCACCCGCTGGCGGCGCAGCTCCGGGTCGGGGAGCGAGGCCCGGAGCTGCTGGCGCAGCCGGCCCAGTTCCTGAATGGTCGAGCCGTGGTTCGGGGGGATGAGCAGCTCCAGCACCTCCCGGAGCGCCCGGGAAAGGCCCGGAAAGGTGCCGTCGGTGCCGATGGCCAGGCGCCAGGGGCCCCGGCAGAAGGTGGCGGCGAAGAAGGCGTCGCAGGCCTTCGGATCGTCCACGGCGTTGCAGAAGATGCCTCGTGCCCGGGCCTCCCGGGCCACCTGGCTGTTGGTCCGCGGGTCGTTGGTGGCGCTCACCGCCAGGCGGACGCCCTCCAGGTGGGCGGACTGATAGGGGCCCGGGATCAGGTCCACCCCGCCCAGGCGCTCGGCTTCGCGCAGGAAGCTTTCGCTGTGGCGGATGGCCACCGAGCGGATGCCGGCGCCGGCGGCCCGCAGCGCCCCCAGCCTGGCCTCAGCGGTCCGGCCGCCGCCCACCAGCAGCACGCGGCAGTCGCTCAGGTCGAGAAAGAGGGGAAGCTTGCGCGGCGGGTTCGGGGTAGGCATGGGCAGCAATCCTTAGTCCCGCCGCGGGTCCCAGGAAGACGATGCCGGGACCCTCGGTGCGGGGCTGCAAGAGGCCGGTGGCGGCGAAGGCCAGGGCCGACCGGGTGGTGGTTTCCCCCGGGGTGCCGGCGGCTTCCACCAGGACCACGGGGAGGTCCGGCGGGGCGCCGGCCGCCAGCAGGCGCTGGGCGATGCCGGGCAGGGTGCGGGTGGCCATGAACAGCGCCAGGGTGGGGCCCGGGGCGGCCAGCGCCGCCCAGTCCCTGGGCCGGTCCAGCAGGTGATGGCCCTCCAGGATGCGCACCTCGTCGGCGAGGCCCCGGTGGGTCAGGCTGAGGCCGGCCGCGGCGGCGCCGGCCTGGAGGGCGCTCACGCCGGGCACCAGCTCGAACGGGATCCCGGCCGCCGCCAGGGCCTGCGCCTCCTCGTGGCCCCGGCCGAACAGCAGGGGATCGCCGTTCTTCAGCCGGACCACCCGGAGCCCGCGCCGGGCGTGGCCGATCATCAGGCCGTGGATCCGCTCCTGGGAGGTGCCGGCCCGCCCGCAGCGCTTGCCGCACGGGATGACCAGGGCCCGGGCCGGATAGAGCGCCGGGAAGGCCGGGTCCAGGAGCGCGTCGGGGAGGATGACGTCGGCCGCCTCCAGCCGGCGCAGGCCGCGGAGGGTGAGGAAGTCGGGATGGCCCGGCCCGGCCCCCACCAGGCTCACGAAGCCCGTGGCGCTGGGCTCGGGGCCGGAGTGGGCTGGATCGGTCATGGGGGCTCCCGGGCATGGGCGGCAAGGCGGGGAAACGGATGCCGGCCAGGGCCTTGGGGGTGCCGAAAGCAATGGCGGCGGCCATCTGGGCGTTCGGCGGAAGGCGGCGGACCGGCGGCGGAGTGAAGACAGTCTGGGTTCCCGGATCCCGTTGAGCAAGTAAATTTATCAAATTAGAAAGAAATAGTGCTCCCGCCTGGGCGAACCCGCAGGCGGAAGGACTGTGGGTGGCGGATTACCGCCATGCCGTTGGATCACCCTGGGAAATTAGATTTCCGATAATAAAAGTAAAATTATGCTTGACCGGGACCCCCCCGGTCTGTCCATAATCGCAGCCACGATCCGTCTGGCCCGTCCGGTGGGCGGCTGGAATCCGGATCCGCACCCCGAGGAGTTTCTCCCATGTCCATCTCCCTGTTTCCCGGCACGGCGCCCAGGGCCCTTGCCTGTTGTGGCCGGAGCGCACCCGCGTAGGTCCTCCGGAAGCCCGTAGAGCTCCCTTCCCAGAACCGGACCGAACGCGGAAGCGGCGGTCCGGTTCTTTTTTCATCCCCGGAACAGCCCTGCCGGAGTCGGCGGCGCTGTGGCCCGATTTCCATGGAGGAGGCCCATCCATGACCAACCCTTCCCACACGTCCCCTTCAGCCCGCGCCCTCTCCATCGACACCGGGGCGGTGCTGCTGGCCTTCCTGCTTGCTGCCCTGGTGCGCCTGGGCCTGATCCCATCGGTTCCCTGGTGAGCCTTCCCGCCCCAAGAAAGGAGCATCCCATGTCTGAAGCCATTCCCCTCACCCGACCCCGGACCTTTCCTTCGCTCGCCAAGCTGGCGGGCCTGGTTCCGGGGATCGCCCTGCTCGCCGTGGTCGGTCTCCTGGGCAAGGCCGCCGAACAGGGCATCAACGGCTACTGCAAGGCCCACCGGATCGTGTTTCCCAACATCGAGTACGTGCTCTGGGCCATCCTCATCGGCCTGGTGATCGCCAACGTCACCCGCATCCCGAAGCTTTTCGAGGCCGGCATCGCCACCTATGAGTTCTGGTTGAAGGCCGGGGTCGTGCTGCTCGGGTCCCGTTTCCTCCTCGGCGACGTGCTGAAACTCGGCGGCATCAGCCTGGTCCTGGTGGTGGTGGAGATCGCCGGCTCCCTGGCCCTGATGGTCTGGCTGGGGCGGCTGTTCGGCCTCAAGCCCAAGCTGGTCTCCCTGCTCGCGGTGGGCACCTCGGTGTGCGGCGTTTCGGCGATCATCGCGGCCCAGGGCTCCATCGACGCCGAGGACGATGATGCGGCCCTGGCCATCGCCGCCATCCTGGCGCTGGGCGCCTTCGCGCTGTTCGCGTTCCCGCTGATCGGTCATTTCCTGCACATGAGCGACCGGGCGTTCGGCGTCTGGGCCGGGCTGGCGGTGGACAACACCGCGGAGACGATCGCCGCGGGGGCCATCTATTCCGACACCGCCGGGAAGATCGCCATCCTGGTCAAGACCGCCCGCAACGCCATGATCGGCTTTGTGGTCCTGGGCTTCGCCATCCACTGGTCCCGAAAGGGCCTGGCCGGGCAGGTGGGGAACCGCACGGCGTTCCTTCTGAAGACCTTCCCCAAGTTCGTGCTGGGGTTCCTGGTGGTGTCCCTGCTGCTGTCCTTCCATGCCTTCAACAAGGCCCAGGTCACCGCCCTGGCCAATCTCTCCCGCTGGGCCTTCCTGCTGACCTTCGCGGGGGTGGGGCTGCGCATGAATTTCCGCCAGTTGTTCCGGCAGGGCCTGCGCCCCTTCGTGGTCGGCGCCCTGGGGGAGGTGCTGATCGCCTTCCTCACCCTGGGCCTGGTGGTGGGCGCCAATGCCCTCTGGCGAATCTGAGGGGGGCCCCACAAAGTTAATAATCCGTCTCCTCCAGCGCGAAGGTCAGCGCCATGCAGTCCGCCACCCCGCCCATGGTCAGGCCCAAGCGCCGGTAGTCCTGGTTGAGCCCGGCCAGCATGGGCTCCGGATCCAGCCCCAGCTCCAGCTCCCGCTGCAGCCGAAGCCCGTCCCGGCGCAGCCGTTCCAGGCCTTCCAGCCCGCAGCGGCTCACCGCGGTGGTGTCCTCCACCCGCTGCATGAGCAGCGCCATGAGGTAGAACCCGGCCCGGGCGGGATCCCAGCCCGCCTCCAGCGCCTCCCGGTAGCGCGGCCAGCCGTGCTGGAACACCGCCGGCAGCCCGTCCATGGCCTCGGCCCGGATGCCGCCCAGGCCGAACCGGTCCCGGACCCGCGCGCCGTGGGAACCGGTGGCGCCGAACTGGGCGAAGAAGGCCCGGGCCGTGGCGGCGACGGCCTCCGGCATCCGTCCGGCGCCGCCGGGGCGGGCCGCGGCCATGAGCGCCAGCCCGGCCAGGAAGATGTAGCCCTTGTGGGCGTTGGCCTGGATGGCGAGGTTCATGCGCTGTTCCGCCTCCACCCCGGCCTGCACGAAATCCGCCAGCGGCCGCTGCTCCGAGGCGCACCGGAGGATCGCCAGGAAGTAGCGGGGCAGCAGGGCCACGGAGGTGTGCATGGCCGCCAGGGAGAGATCCGGGTGGGAACCGCTGTCCCGGCGGTCCACCAGCCCGGGCTTGGGGGTGAGCTCCAGTTCGCGCAGGGCGCCCAGGGTGAGGTTGGCCGCCAGCCGTTCCGGCACCAGGGGGCCCGGTTCCGGCCGCCAGGGCCGCAGCATGGCCTCCACCCGCGCCTCCAGCTCCCCGGGGTCGTGCCGGCCCAGGCGGATGCAGTCCCGCGCCGGCTCGGCGCAGACCAGGCAGGGCCGGGGCGGCAGGCCCAGGGCGGAGCGGTCCAGCTGGACCCCGTCCGGGCCGTACACGTCCAGGTCCAGCAGGCGCCCGGAGGGGCTCGCCGATTCGATGGCCAGGGCGGCGCGCTTGGCCGCTTGCGGCGCGGCGGCGGTGCCGGCCAGGTGGAACAGGCCGAGCCGGTCGCTGGCGCTTTCCAGCCGCTCCAGGCCGATGGTTTGGCGCAGTTGCTCCAGGGCGCCGCCCAGGAGCCGGGCGGTGCCCGGGCGGAACTTGTCCGGCCCGGGCAGGTTGGCGCTGATCATCAGGACCGGGCCGGGGGCCCGGCCCAGGGCGGACCGCACCAGCTCCGCGCGGGAATCGCGCGCCGCCAGGAGGTCCGCCCTCAGTTCCGGGTCATTCACTGACCCGCCGCACCACGTCGATGATGGACCCGTCCCGGTACTCGATGAGGGCCACGATGTCGTCGGTGAACTCCACCGGCCTGGGCACCCCGGTGAGGCGGGTGATCTCGTCGTGGAACTGGCGGATGTCCTTCACCGGCAGGTTGCGCTTGAGCAGCTCCTTCTTGAGGTCGGGGTGCTGGTCGGAAACGCAGATGCCGCGCTCGGTGACGATCACGTCCACGGTCTCGCCGGGGGTGGTGATGGTGGTGACCGCTTCCCGGACGATGGGCAGCCGGCCGCGCATGGAGGGCGCCACCACGATGGCCAGCTTGGCCCCGGCCGCCACGTCCTGGTGGCCGCCGGTGTTGTGCAGCAGGTAGCCGCTGGACTCGGTGTTGACGTTGACGTTGAAGTTCACGTCCACCTCGGTGGCGCCCAGCATCACGCAGTCGAGCATGTTCACCACGGCCCCCCGGTTGAACGGGTTGGCGTAGAGGTCGGCGCTGATCTCCCGGTGCCCGGGGTTGCGGCGCAGGGATTCCACCGCCTTCAGGTCGAAGCACTGCACGTCGAACAGGGTCTCGAAGCAGCCCTGCTCCAGCATATCCACGAAGTAGCCGGTGATCCCGCCGCAGCCGAAGCTGCCCTTGATCTTGCCGGCGGCCATCTTGCGGTGGATCAGGTCGGCCACCGCCAGCGAGGTGCCGCCGGCGCCGGTCTGGAAGGAGAAGCCGTCCTTGAGCAGCCCGGAGGCCTCGATCACTTCGGCGGCGTACTTGGCGATGAGCAGCCCGGCCGGGTCGCGGGTGAGCCGGGTGGTGGTGGAGACGATCTTCGCGGGATCGCCCAGCGACTCGATCTGCACCACGTAGTCCACGTCGCTCTGGGAGATGCTGATGGGCGCGGCGGGGAAGCGCACCAGGTTGTCGGTGACCGCCACCACCTTGCGGGCGTAGCGGGCGTCGGTGAAGGCGTAGCCCAGCGAACCGCAGGCGGCGGGGCCGGAGACCCCGTTGAGGTTGCCGGTGATGTCGCAGGTGGGGGCGGCGATGAAGGCGGCGTCCACCTCCACCTCGCCGGTGATCAGCGACCGGGCCCGGCCGCCGTGGCTGCGCACGATGATCGGGCAGTCCAGCTCGCCCTTGCTCACCAGTTCGCCGATGAGGCCGTTCACCCCCGTCTCGATCCGGGTGATGACGCCCTTGCGGATGTAGGGGATGATCTCCGCGGCCACGCCGTGCACCGAGCTGGAGGCGATGCCCATGTCGCGCAGGCCCATGGCGTCCATCTCCTGCACCAGCAGGTTCAGCAGCAGGTCGCCGTTGCGCAGGGCATGGTGGGTGGAGATGGTCATGCCGCTCTTCAGCCCGCAGGCCTCGATGGCGGCCCGCAGCGAAGGCAGCAGCTTGCTGTCGCCGGGCGCGCGGCGCACCAGCGGCCGGGTGGCCCGCAGCACTTCCGGCTGCCGGCTCCAGGGATCCACGTACGGATCAAGGGTGCGGCCCCGCCACGTGGCCGGGATCTCGCGTCCCAGGCTATTTTTCGCCATGGATCACCTCATCGGAAAGATCGAACTCCAGCATCCCGAAGGCCACGCCTTCCCGGATGGTGCGGGCGGCGCGGGTCACCACCGGAGCGTCGACCATCTTGCCCTTCAGGGAAATCACGCCCGTGCCCATCTCCCGGGCCCGCTTGATGGCTTCCATCACCTGCAGGGCATTGTGGATCTCGTCGGCGGTGGGCCGGAACACTTCGTGGATCACCTCGATCTGGCGGGGGTTGACCAGCGACTTGCCGGTGAAGCCCAGGCGCTTGATCAGCAGGGTTTCCGCCCGCAGCGCCTCCATGTCGTTCACGTCCGAGAAGATCGAATCGATGGCCTGGATCCCGGCCGCCTTGGCCGCCCACACCACCTGGTTGCGGGCCGAGAACAGCTCCTCGCCGGTCTTGGTGCGGTCGATCTCCATGGAGGCGGTGTAGTCCTCGGCGCCGAAGGCGAGGGCCACCAGGCGCTTGGACGCCCTGGCGGTCTCCACGCAGTTGAGCACGCCCCGGGCGCTTTCGATGGAAGGGATGATCTTGAAGTGGCCGATCTCCAGGCCCAGCTTCTCCTCCTGCTCGGTGAGCAGGGTGTCCAGGCGTTCCACCACCTCCGGGTAGTCGGCCTTGGGCAGGCGGATGCCGTCGGGCAGGGCCGGGAGGATCTCGCGCAGGTCGTCGGCGGCATAGGGCGTGTCCAGCCCGTTGATCCGCACGAACATCTCCTTGTTCCGGTCCGTGTAGGAGGCCAGGAAGTTGCGCGCCAGGAGCCGGGCGGAATCCTTCTCCACCAGCGGCACGGCGTCCTCCAGGTCGATCATCACCCCGTCGGCTTCGAACACCGGGATGTTTTGCAGCATGCCGGGCATGTTGCCCGGCACATAGAGCAGCGAACGGCGCAGTCTCATGGCTTGGTTTCCTCGATGAAGATGGTGTCCACCCCGCTGGTGGCCGAATGGTGGCGCTCGATGCCCTCCACCAGGTACTCGGCCAGCACGATCTCGCAGGTGGCGAACACCACCGCCTCCTGCAGCCGGCCGCCCACCACGTCGCCGTTGGACTTGGAGGCCAGCAGGTAGAACTCGCCGGCCAGCTTCCTGTCCTGGCCGGGGGCGATGTTGCCCTCCAGCCCCATCAGCTCCAGCGGGCCCTCAAGCTTGGTGACCTTGTAGCGGGGCTCGGTCATGGGCAGGTGGGCGCCGGCCTGGATGCCGGAGAACTCCACGTCGCGCACCGATCCCACCGCGGAGACCAGGGAGGCGAAAGGCAGGTTCTGGGCGCTGGCGAACTCCACCAGCGCGGCGGTGATCCGGGTGCCCGGCTCGAGCTTGATGATGAACCGGCGTCCGGTCTTGCATTCCCGGTACCAGAGTTTTTCCATGGTCTACTCCTTCGCCGCTCGGCGGATCGCGGTTTCCACGCGCGCGGCGATGGCATAGTCCAGCGCCCCGCGGTCGTTGATCTTGATGGTGCCGGCGCTCACCTGGAGCTGTTCCAGGGTCGCGTTGACCTGGGCCCGGATCAGGTGCTCGTACTGCTTCTTGACGGTCGAATCGACGTCGATCCGAAGGGTGTCCGACGGTTCCACCACGACCATCAGGTCGCTGGACTGCATCGTGCCTGCAGTGGCCTTGCAACGGATTCGCATAGACTAGGTCTCCTCCATCTGGGATTGAATGGGACGGGCGGCTTCCGAACGCAGGAAGGCCAGGGTGGTCGCGGGCAGCAGCTGGTCCAGGGTGGACCAGTCGCCGGCGCGGAACGCCGCCCGCACCCGGGTGGCGCTGATGGGCTGGCCCCCGGCCGCCACGCGCGGCAGCTCCACCATGCCGATGCCGAATTCCTTCAGCACTTCCGCCATCATCCGGTTGTAGGCCGCGGTGGTCGGGCAGAGGGGCTCCTGGCCCACGAAACGGGTGGCCACGTGGAACCGGGGGGCGATGGCCTGGGCGAACAGGCGCAGATCGATCTGCATCTGCGCGGCCGAATGGGTGTCCAGCCGCTTCAGGAAGTAGGAAGGGAAGGTGGCGGCGCTCACCGCGTAGCGGGAGGTGTCCAGCACGGTCACGTTGGCCAGGTGCGCCGTGGCTTCCCGGGCCAGCCGGAAGCGCACCGCGAACGGGAACACCGAACGGTCTTCCCGCACCACGAACAGGTACAGCCGGTCGACCTGCGCCGCGGCCTGCTCCACCAGGTACAGGTGGCCTAGCGTGAAGGGGTTGCCATTGACGACCACGGCGCCGTTGCGGCCCGGGCGGATCACCGCGGCATGCTCGGCCAGGTAGGCCGGCAGGCCGGGGCCGAATTCCAGCAGGGCGGCCTGGCCGTGGGCCACCAGCAGGCGGAAGTTCAGGGCCTGGAAGGTGGGCGCGTTCTGCGGCAGGGTGAACACGAACAGGGTCTCCTGGCCCGCGGCCAGCCCCGACTGGATGAGCCGGGTCACCAGCTCCCCCAGGGTGTCGGTGCCCCGGTGGCTGGGGGCGATGGCCAGCATTTTCAACACATACCCGGCCCGGGCGGCGCAGGCCACCAGGCGGCCCTGATCGTAGATGCCGATCAGGTCGTCGAACTCCGGTTCGAACCGCAGTCCGCAGGATTCGATCAGTGCCCGGGCTTCGCCCAGCGCCGGCCGATCAAACGAGGCAGGCTCTGCGGATCCATTCGGAATGTTCGATTCCGGATCAGTCAATCATGGCCTCCTTTTTGTCCATCTCTATTATGCATACATTGCCTGGGGTCCTAAGCCTGGGCTGGCTGCTCCCGCTGCCGGATGGCGCTGCGCCGATAGAGGATCAGGGTGCCGAGCAGGCCGCATACGGCCGCGAAGATCATCCAGAAGGCGGGGGCCCCGTGGTTGCCGGTCACCTTGATCAGCCAGGTGGACACCGCCGGGGTGAACCCGCCGAACAGGGCGGTGGCCAGACTGTAGGCCAGGGAGAACCCGGCGGTGCGCACCGCCACCGGCATCACCTCGGTGAGGGCCACCACCATCGCGCCATTGTAGCTGCCGTACAGGAACGACAGCCAGAGTTCCACCAGCAGCATCTTGAAGAAGGTGGGCCCTGCCACCAGCCAGGCCAGGGCCGGGTAGGCGGTGACGATGGTCAGCAAGGTGAAGAACACCAGGATCGGGCGGCGGCCGATCCGGTCGGACAGGGCGCCCATCACCGGCAGCCAGATGAAGTTGGAAGCGCCCACGCAGGCGGTGACCAGCAGGCTGTCCACGGCGGAGAGTTTCAGCACCTTCATGCCGAAGGTCGGGGTGTAGACGGTGATGAGGTAGAACGAAACGGTGGTCATCACCACCAGCATCATGCCGGCGATGACGATGCCCCAGTTCCGGACCATGGACTGGAAGATCTCGCGCACATCAGGGCGGTGCTTGCGGGCCAGGAACTCCTCGGTCTCCTGGAGCGAGCGGCGGATGAAGAAGATCAGGGGCACGATCATGCAGCCGATGAAGAAGGGAATCCGCCAGCCCCAGGCGGCGACCGTCTCCTTGGGCATCCAGATGTTGAGGCCGAAACCGATGGCGGCGGCCACGATGATGGCGAACTGCTGGCTGGCGGACTGCCAGGCCACATAGAAGCCCTTGTTGCCCGGCGTGGCCATTTCGGATAGGTAGACCGAAACGCCGCCCAGTTCCACCCCGGCGGAGAAACCCTGGAACAGGCGTCCGGTGAGCACCAGCAGGGGGGCGAATAGGCCGATGCTGGCGTAGCCGGGGACGAAGGCGATCAGCACCGTGCCCAGCGCCATGAGGCCAAGGGTCAGGATGAGGCCCTTGCGCCGGCCGACCCGGTCGATGTACGCGCCCAGAATGATGGCGCCCAGCGGGCGCATGAGGAAGCCCACCCCGAAGGTGCCGAAGGTGAGCATGAGCGAAGCGTATTCGTTGTTGGCGGGGAAGAAGGTCTTGGAAATGTAGCTGGCGTAGAACCCGAACAGGAAGAAGTCAAACATCTCCAGGAAATTGCCACTGGTGACCCGGAGCACGGCCCCAAGTCTGGAGGGTTTGCCTTGCGTTTGCGGCATCGGTGCTCCTGTGGATGAAAAAGACATGTCTCGGGTGGAGGGGAAATTCCGGCAGCGGTGCGACCGCGATCCATTCTCTTCTCTTTTCAAGTCCCTGAAAGCGCCGTTGTTGTCATTACCCCAGAAATCCTGGGCCAAGCATACGGCCCCCGGGTTTGGCGAGCTCCGGGGGCCGGCTCTCCATGCAAGCTGCCAGATCAGAACTTGAAACGCAGGCCGGCGGCGATTTCGGTGACGCCCTTGGCCGGTTCGCCCACGCCATAGACATTAGTTCCGGCCCCCGAGGCGGAGGAGGTGTTGTTGCCCAGCGCATCGCCGACCTTCCAGGCGCCGATGGCCTTCATGTAATCGAAGGCCACATAGAGGTCCAGGTTGCGGTCGGGGCTGTACATGATTGAGCCGAAGGTCGTGGCTTTGCCGCCGTTGACTTCGGTAGCGTTGGTGACCGTGCTGGTGTTCCCGAAGAAGGGGTTGAGCACCACGCCGCTGGCGTTGGTGCCGGCGTTTCTGCCGTCGAAGCGCACGAAGCCCAGAGCGAGGGTGGTCCGCTTGGTGAGGGACAGATCCGTGGACACTGTCCAGGAATTGTCTGTGCGCCGGTTGGCGCTGTTGTTGGCGCCCTGCTGGGCCGTGTAGTGGACATAGCCGGCGTTGAGGCGGAACATGCCGATCACGTAGTCGCCACCGACCAGCTCGGCCTGGTGGATCAGGTCGCTCACATCGCCGCGGTCGTAGTTGACGTTGAAGCTAAGCAGGCCGTTGCCGATCTGCAGCCGGTTGAAGGCCAGCGACGCCTGCTGGCTGGCGCCGAGACCCGGCTGACCGGGGAGGGAACCACCGGCTCCGGGATCGGCGCTGCCGCCGGCGCCCTTGTAGCTGAATCCATAGCTGAGGCCGGCAACGATGTGCTCGCCATATTTCTTCTTCCAAACGATGGAACTGTCGCTGCGGGTGCCGCCGGGCGCCGCCGAGTAGAAGATGAACTGCTTGAAGTTGTTGACGTTGGAATAACCGCCTTCCTTCAGCACCACGTCCTGGGTGCCGTAGGCATCACCCCAGGTCTGGGTGAAGTCACGGGTCAGGGTGTTCTGCCGGCCGAAGGTCAGCTTGCCCAGGGTGTCGCTGTAGAAGCCGACCCAGCAGTCGCGGTTGAAGACCGTGTTGTCAGTGTCGAAGCCGCCAGAGGGCAGCTCGTACTCACCTTCCAGTTTGGAGATGACCTTGAGGCCCGGCAGGCCGATCTGGTTGCCGAAATCCACAGCATGGTCGATGTCGAAGCCATAGCGGTTGCCGCTGAACCAAGCCACCTGGAAACCGAAGGTGGTGTTGTTCGTGGCGCTCTGGTTGGTGGCGTAGCCGAGGGTCCCTTCGATGAGGCCATAGAAGTGCACCGCGGTGTTACCGTCGTCATACAGCATCACCGGGCGGCTGAACAGGCCCAGCTTGTTGCCGTTCTGGTCGGTGGTGAGCGCGGTCGGGGTCTGGTCTGCGGCCGGCGCGGTCTGGGCTTGGAGGCATCCGGCCGCCAATAAGATGGCGAGACTGGTGATAAGCGAACGATTCATACGGCTCCTTGTGGGGAAATGAGTGGTTTGAGGTACATACGAGTCCTACTGCTGCAGCAATAGGTCTCGGCTTTGCGAAAGATGGAAAGGAGGATTGGTATAAATTTAAGAAGTGGACCTTTCAGTCTCCTTTCAGCCTCGGCTCCTGTGACTCTGGTCACACCCGCGCTTTGCAGCGGCATCAGATCGACGATCCTGGGAGCGGAGAGGAGCACCGGCTGGGCCCCGGTTCGACTTCCCATGGGAGCTTTCATGAAACGAATCCTCAGGCATTCGCTGCTGGCGGTTGCCCTTCTCGCAGGTCCCGCCAGCCCGGCGCCGGCTTCCGAGCACATCACGCTGCTGGTGGGTGGCATCGACAAGATCATCTACCTGCCGGTGAAGCTGGCCGAGAAGCTGGGCTACTTCTCCCGTGAGGGGCTTGATGTGGAGCTGCGCAGCGAATACTCCGGCAACCAGGGCATGGACGACCTCCTGGTGGGCTCCGTCCAGGGGGTGGTGGGGTTCTACGATCACGTCATCTACATGCAGTCCAAGGGCAAGGCGGTGGTGTGCCTGATCCAG
>JARLGP010000222.1 GCA_031292735.1 Holophaga sp. | reverse complement strand
TCCCCACGCAAGACTCGGTTCTGGCTGCTGGCCAGCTTTGCCAGGCGGGGGTGGTTACCCGCCGGGTCCCATTGCAAGGTTTCAGTGTGACTCTACGTCATGCTTCCTCCTCGCCCAGGCTTATCCTGGCGCACCCACAGTGGGACTAAGCCAGTTGCTCCCCGTCCCAGCGCAGGGCCACCAGCCCGGCCAGGGCGCAGGAGCGCACTTTTTCGCCGTCCAGGATGGCCAGGCATTCGCCCGGCTTCCAGCGCAGGGAGCGGAACACGATCCCGGTCTCCCCGGCCGCCTTGGCGGCCCTGCCGAAGGCCTGGGCCGGCCCGTAGTCCTCGGGCCGGTGCAGCTCCCTGTGCCCCTGGCGCACATCCAGGAAGGCGCCGCCCACCCGCACCAGCAGCGCCTCGAAGATGCGGGCGGCTCCCGGCGGCTCGCCGCTGTCGCGCAGGGCCTGGCCGTGGTGGTGGGCCACCTCCGCCCGGCAGGTGGCCAGGGTCTTTCCGGCGTAGACCGCCCGGAAGCTGCCGTCGCAGAACCGGCTCATCGGCCCCCGGCCGGGCATCCGCAGGTAGGCCCGCAGGTGCGGCAGCCGGTCGGCGTTGCCCGCCCCCGGCGGCCAGGAATGGAACACCCCGGCCCGGGCCAGGAGCCCGGCCAGCTCCGGCCGATCATCCGGCGGCACCACCTGGGCCAGGGGCGAGACCGAAAGGAACTTCAGCTGGTGCCAGGGGTGGTTGAGGAACTGGACGTGGTTCAAAGCAGGCCCATGGCGGCGGTCTTGAGGTAGGAGAGGGTTTCCATGAGGTCTTCCATGCGCCCGTCCAGCATCCGGTCCAGCGGGCGCCGGCCCTGGAAGGCCGGGGCCTGGTTGGCCCGGGTCAGCCAGGCTACGCCGTCCGGGAACACGTTGCCGGCCACTTCATAGATGCCCAGCACGTAGGCCATCCGGTCCACCTTGTCCCCGTCCAGGTCGCGCAGTTCCTTTTGCTCCAGCCGCTTGAGCCAGACCGTGTAGGTGCTCTTGGCGATGCCCAGCAGCGCCAGGCGGTCCTTCACCGGCAGCGCCAGGCGTTCCGCCACGGCCAGGAAGGTCCGGAACGCCAGAGCCGAGGCCTCGCCGGCGGGAAGGACGGGGGTCGTTGCCAAAGTCAGGGTCATGGTCTGCCTCCTGCCCCCAGGGTAGGTCATTCTTGTTCCGAATCAACATAAATGGCCTTGGGATCAAGGCCCTCGTTTGAAATATAATCAGGCTAGCCACGGAGCCAAGCCCATGCCGGAATTGCCGCTAGAGTCTCTCGAACTGCGGGTCCTGGGAGTCCTGCTGGAGAAGGAGCTCTCCACCCCCGAATACTATCCCCTGACCCTCAACGCCCTGGTGAATGGCTGCAACCAGTCCACCAACCGCGATCCGGTGCTGAAGCTGGACGAGGCCCAGGTGCAGGCGGCCCTGGACGGCCTGCGGGACAAGCGCTGCGCCGCCACCGTCCACGCCGCCGGCTCCCGCACCGTCAAGTTCGCCCAGCGGCTCACCGAGGCCCTGAACCTCTCGGTCCAGGAGGCCGCCATCCTGGCCGAGCTGATGCTGCGCGGCCCGCAGACCGCCGGTGAGCTGCGCAACCGCAGCACCCGGATGTACCCCTTCCAGGACCTGGAAGAGGTGGACGCCGCCCTGGCCCTGCTGCTGGAAGCGGAGCCGGCGCCGCTGGCGGCGCGCCTGCCCCGGGCCCCCGGCACCAAGGAGACCCGCATCGCCCAGCTCCTGGGCGGCCCGGTGGAGTGGCAGGAGCCCGCCGCCGCCCAGCCCCGCGGCGACCGGATCGGGCAGCTGGAGCGGCAGGTGGAGGAGCTCACCGCCGGCCTGGCCGCCCTGCGGGCGGAGTTCGAGGCGTTCCGGGGCCAGTTCTAGTCCAGCAGGAACCCCACCCCTTGCCAGACCCGGACCTTGGTCTTGCCGTCGGCGGCCCGGGCCGGATCGAACACGATCCGCTTGGCCGCATCCACGCAGGCGGCGTTGGCCTTGTCGACCCATTCCCCGCTCCCGGGCAGGCCCTGCAGCAGGCGGGAATCCAGCACGTCGCCGCCTTCGCTCACCAGGACGTTGACCACCACCACGCCGCTCACGTGCCTGGCCTTGGGGGTGACCCGGTTCAGGTTCAGGGCGCGGGCCGGGATGATGTCGGGGGTGATGGGCACCAGGGCGCCTTCGCTGGCAGGCGCCTCCTGCTTCTCCTTGGCCTCGGCCACGGCGGCGCGCAGGGTCTCGTTGGCGGCCTGGGCCGCCGCCAGGTCCTCCTTGGCCTTCTGCAGGTCCTTCAGGATGGTGTCGGCACCGCCCTGGTTCTCGGCCAGCGCGCTCTTCATCTGGTCCAGCTCCTTGCGCACGCTGTCGGTCTCCTGGCGGGCCAGGTCGCGGCTCTTCTGGGCCGCGGCCAGTTCCTCCTGCAGGCTCTCGGTGGCGGCCAGGCGGTCCTTGAGGTCGTCCCGCTCGGCGGTTACCTTCTTCAGCTGGGCCTGCAACTGGCCGGCGGGAACCCGGGGCTGGGCCGCGACCCTGGGCTGCGCCGCACCCCGGGGCTTGATGGCGGCGTGGGCGGAAGCTCCGGTCGTCCCGATGACTATGGCGGTGATCAAGGTGGGTAAAACGCGCATCGGCCCTCCGTCGAGGGAGGCCATCACGGCCCGAAGTCCGGCTGGAGGCCTCCCGATTGTTTCTGTACCTTGAGGATCCCACGCTTGAGCAGCTTGGCAAAGATGGCCAGGCACTCCTCCTGGGGAAACGGCGAGATGGAGATGATGTCGTGGATGCTCCACACCGCGTTGACCCGGGTGGCCAGGAAGGCCTCGTTGGGCCCCAGCTGGGCCTGCATCAGGTCCTCGATGGTCACCGCCAGCTCCGGCACCAGGTGCTCGTCGATGGCGTTGTCCGCCAGCATGTGCTCCACCACCTGGAGCATGCGGCTGGCCTCCTGCAGCTTGGGCTGCTCCTGGAGCAGGTGCCGCAGTTCGCCCTGGGCCTCCTCCAGCTTCTGCTTCTCCACCAGCTGCCGGGCCCGCTGGAGCTGGAGGCTGGAATGGTCGCCCAGCTTGCCCCCGGGCTGGAGGATGGTGACCATCCCCTTCTCGTAGAGGTCGAACAGCAGCTTGTTGGCCTTGAACTCCGGCACCCGCATCTCGATGACCAGCTGGTCGATGGTCTTGTAGCCGTCCAGCCGGGACAGCATGTCGGCATCCTCCGGGGCCAGCGGCAGCATCTCCGCGATGGCTTCGGGAACCGCGGCCAGGATGGCGTCGCCACCCTTGATCACGAACCGGATGCGCTTCCACTCGTCCATCCGGCGGGCGCCCTCCAGGACGATGCCGGTCACTTCCAGGCTTAGCAGCATGGACTTCTGCAGCGGCGGCTGGCCGTCGTGGAACTCGAAGGTGCCCACGGCCCAAAGGAAGGTGTCGAAGATGGATTCCTCAACCTTCAGCTGGACGATGCGGCGGATCTCGGTTTCGGTCACCAGCTGGCGGTTCACCAGGATCCGGCCCAGCAGCTGGTTCTCGTCCTCCTGGGTGGCCAGGGCCTCGCGCAGCTGTTCTTCGGTGATCCGGTTGAAGGCGAGCAGGTACTGCCCGAGGTATTCCCGCGGATCCGAGGACCACACGCTGGTGATCTTGCCGTCCTGGAAAGCGACCCGCTTGGTGTGCAGGAACCCCTTGAGCTCGAGGATGCCGCTCTTCTTGCCCACCGCCAGCCACTGGAGGATGTCCTCCAGCCCCATGGTGGAAAGATCGCCCTTGAGTCCCATCAAGCTACCCCGCCCGCTGCCGTGCCATGCATCCGCATCCCCGACGCCCGCCGGGCGCTTCCACCATTGTCGTCCGAATTGGGCCATGAAGCTACAGCGATGCGATCACCTCGCGCAAGGCGCGGTTGAGAAGCACAGGATGGTGCCGCGCCATCTCCGCGTCCGGATCCAGCAGGGGCTGGGCCACCACAGGCACTCCGCACAGGGTGGCGGCGTTGGCCAGCAGCGGCACGCCGCCCTCCTTGCGATAGCGGCGCAGCAGGTTCGGGGGCAGCGGCGTGGTGTTGGCGATGACAACCCTCAGCGCGATGCCGGCGAAGGCCTGGATGGCGGCCACGTGCGCCTCCAGATCCATCCCGGCGCTTTCGGTGGGCTCGGTCACCAGGTTGGCCACGTAGATCACCGGCAGGCCGGTGCGGACCAGCGCGCTGCGCAGTTCGGCGATCAGCAGGGAGGCGATCGTGGATGTGTACAAGCTGCCTGGAGCCAGTAGGATAAGATCGGCCTGAAGGATGGCGAGCACCGCCTCGGGCAGCGGCTCGGCATCCACCGGCTCCACCCAGAGCCGGGCCAGGGGCGGCGGGGCCGAGCTCACCGAGGTCTCCCCGCAGTAGCTGCGCCCGGCCATGTCCTCCGCCCGGAGCACCACCGGCACCACCGTGGAGGGGTACAGCCGGCCCACGGTGACCAGCACCCCGGACAGCTGGCGGATGGCGTGCACCCAGTCGCCGGTGATGTCGGCCATGGCCAGCAGCATCAGGTTGCCCAGGGAATGGCCCGCCAGGGAGCCGTCCCCCTTGAACCGGTAGTTCAGCAGCTCGGACAGCACCGACTCTTCCCGGGTGAGGGCCGAAAGGCAGTTGCGCAGGTCTCCGGGAGGGATTACGCCCAGTTCATCCCGCAACCGCCCACTGGACCCCCCGTCGTCGGAGACGGTGACGATCCCGGTGAGCTTCCAGGGATCCCTGGACCGCCCCGCCTCGGGCTTGACCGCCCGCAGGAGCGCGGCGAGCCCGGTGCCGCCGCCGATGGCGACCACCTTCAGGGGCAGGTCGGCGTGGAGCGCCTCACGGCCTCCCACGCTGGGTCAGCCTCGGAGCAGGGCCGCGAAGGGTCCCGAATGCCGGATGCTGTCGAAATCGGGTTCCAAATGGAACTGGAACAGAAGATCGCCGTTGAGTTCCACCGCCTTGGTCAAGGCGTCGGCGGAGTCCTGGCCCTGCCCGAGCTGGGCGTGGGCCAAGGCCTTGAGGTAGTGCAGGGCGGACCGGTCCGGGAACACGGCGATCGCCTTGTCCAGGGCTTCCAGGGCCGCCGCGGGATTCTTCTTGTTGAGCAGAAGCTGGGCGGACAATTCCGGCGTTTCCAAGGCGGGAGCACCCTGTTCCTTGACCCGGGACTGGATCGCGGTCAAATAGCACCGGGCGGTGCGGCCCAAGTTGAGGCGTTCCTGGCTCATCGCCTCCGCCTCGACCTGCGTGAACGCAGCGGTGGCCTGGTCCAGCCTGCCCGCATCCAGATGCGCCAAGGCTTCTGAGAATAACTTTTCCAGGGCCGGCATCGGCTCCGAGGCCGATGTTTCCGAGGTCTTCGTCTTGGTTGCCATGCTAAGTCCCCTGATGAATCTACGTAACCAACTATACCCGCTATGCCCGAAAAATCGCAGACTCCCGGTCAAGCATGCGCGTGGAGATCCAGGTCATGACCCCGGCCAGCGCCAGGGTCATGCCGAGCGCCACCAGGTATTGGAACACATCAGCCTGTTGGCTGAACAACTTGCGGATGGCCAGGCTGACATTCAGCACCGGCACGAAAGGGAGCCAGGCCATCTTCTCGATCCCAGGCGCCATGGAGAACACCCCCAGCAGCACCACCACGAAGATGCCCGGGGTGAGGGCGGTGGAAGCTTCCAGGGTGTTCCTGGCCTGGATGCCGCCCAGCAGGATGAAATTGGCGAAGAACAGCCCGAGCGGCACCATCAGCAGGAAGGTCAGCCCCAGGGCGGCCGGGGTGGCCAGCGCGGCGACCCCGGTGACGGCAGCCTGGGCCGGGGCGTCGCCGGCCCCGGTGGAGGCCATCAGCCGCCCCATGGAGAAGGCCATGCTCAGCAGGTTGACCAGGGCCGAAAGGATGCCGATGGAAAAGATGTAGAGCAGCTTGCCGAGGATGATCTGGGTGCGCGGCAGGCGGGTGGCGAGCAGGCTGAGCAGGGTGCCCCGCTCTTTTTCGCCGGCGGTGGCGTAGATGCCGTGCTGCATGGCGCCGGCGTACATCATGATCATCAGCAGGTAGGGCAGGAAGGAGCCCACCAGCTTGCCCAGGAACAGGCCCATGCCGCCCGCCTCCACGGTCTCCAGCCGGACCGGCAAGGCCAGTTGGGGGGATGCCCCCAGGTTCCGCAGCCGGGCCTGCACCCACAGGGTTTCCTGGCTGCGCAGGCGGCCCTTGAAGCGTTCCAGGGCCAGCTTGGAGGATTCATCACTGTTGTCGTACAGCACCCGCAGCTCCAGGGTCTCGGAGCGGGCCAGCTTCCTGGCCCCGTCCGGGTCCACCTCCAGGGCCAGTTCCAGCTTCTGGTCGCGGATGGCCTGCCGGACGTCCCCCGGCGGCCGGGGCACCACCTGGAACTGCCGCTCGTCCCGCAGCATCCCGGCCAGCACCTGGGCCGGGTCGGTCAGGCAGACCCGGCTGGGGCGCCCGGCCCGGGAGGCCGCGTCACTGGAGCCCAGCCTGCCCAGCATCAGGAAGATCAGCGGATAGAGGATCAGCGGCATGACGAAGGTGAAGAACAGGGTCTTCCGGTCCTTGGACAGCTCCATGAACTCTTTTTTCAGAATGAGCATGGCTCCGTTCATGCCGGCCCCCCCGCGCTGTCGGCCGCCAGTTTGAAGAACACCTCGTCCAGGCTGGAAACCCCCCAGCGGGCCAGGATCTCCCGGGGCGGGGCGTCGCCGTGCAGCACGCCGTCGAAGATGATCCCCACCCGGTCGCAGATGGCCTCCACCATGGGCATCACGTGGGTGGACACCACCACCGAGCGCCCCTCGGCCCGCATCACCCGGAGCAGGTCCAGCACGGTCTTGGCGGTGAGCACGTCCAGGCCGGTGGTGGGCTCGTCGAAGATCACCACCTTGGGGTCATGCAGCAGGGCCCGGGCGATGGACACCTTCTGCTTCTGCCCGCCGGAAAAGCCCTCCATCCGCACATCGGCGAAATCGGCCAGGGCCAGCTCTTCCAGCAGATGGATGCCCCGCCGTTCCGCCACCGCGGCGTCCAGCCCCTGGAACTGGCCGAACAGCCGGAGCAGTTCCCGGGGGGTGAAGCGGCTGTAGACGCTGAGGTCGGTGGAGAGGTAGCCGACCATGGCCCTGGCCTGCTCCGGCCGGCGCACCGTGTCCACCCCGCAGACCTCGATGCGGCCCCGGTCCGGCCGCATGAGCCCGGCGATCATGCGCAGGGTGGTGGACTTGCCGGCGCCGTTGGGCCCCAGCAGACCGTAGATCTCGCCGGGCTGCACCTCCAGGGAGATGCCCCGCACGGCCTCGATCCGGCGCCAGGCTCGGGTGCGCTTGTCCTTGACCTGGAAAGCCTTGTGCAGATCTTCCAGGCGAATCATCGGAGGCCCTGGCTGGCGCGCAGCCCTTCCGGCCCGAGCAGCCCCAGCAGGATCAGCAGCGCGCCCATGCCCAGGCAATAGAAGGCGAAGGGGTTCAGCCTGGGCTGGCGGGTGAACCGGTCCAGCAGGCCGATGGCCAGGTAGCCCGAAACGGCCGCCACCGCCACCGCCACCGCGCACGCCAGGGCCGGGCTGGCGGACCCGGGCGGAAAGGCCAGTTGCGCCGGCAGCGGCTCCTGGCGCAGGAGCGGCCGCACCAGGCGGGTGCCCTCCAGCATGGCCGCCCCGGCGATGGTGGGGATCCCCAGCAGGAAGCTGAAGCGCACCGAGGCCTGCAGCCCCAGCCCCCGGTAGACCCCGGTGGCGAGGGTGGACCCGCTGCGGGACAGGCCGAACCCCCCGCCCAGCCCCTGGATGGAACCGATCGCCAGGGCGTCCCACAGCCGCACCGCCTCCAGCTCCCGGCCCGGGCCGCGCCGGGCCTTCCGGTTGGCGGTGAACAGCAGCAGGGCGGTCACCAGCAGGAACGCCCCGTAGACCCAGAGGTGGCCCTTGGCGGCCTCCTTCCAGGAGCGGGTGGCGAAGGCGAACGCCACGGTCGGCACCATGGCCGCCGCCAGCCACCCGGCCAGCCTCAGCCCCTGGGCGTCCCGGCCCAGGAGGCCCCGGAGCATCCGCCCCAGCTCGGCCCGGAAATAGACCAGCAGGGCCAGCAGCGTGCCCAGGTGCAGCAGCACGTCGAAGGCCAGCGGCATGCCCCGGCCCAGCAGCAGGTGTTCGGCCAGGGTCAGGTGGGCCGTGGAAGACACCGGGAGGAACTCCGTGACGCCCTGCACCAGGCCAAGCAGGACAGCATAGAGCAGGGTCATGGGCAACTCCGGAAGTGGCTTGCCCCAGTGTAGACGGAGCGACCGAGGAACACAGTGGGGTTCGCGCCCGGCACCGGACCGTTTCATGGTTCAATGTTCGCCATGAGAATCCTTGATTTCCGTTCCGATACCGTCACCCGGCCCGGCCCGGACATGCGCGCGGCCATGGCCGCCGCCGAGGTAGGCGACGACGTGCTGGACCGGGACCCCACCATGGACCGGCTGGAGCGCCGGGTGGCGGACCTGGTGGGCAAGGAAGCGGGGCTTTGGACCCCCACCGGGTGCATGGCCAACCTCATCGCGCTGATGCTCCACCTGCGCCCGGGCGACCGTTACCTGGCTCCCGCCCAAGCCCACGTGCTGGGCTCGGAACTGGGCACCGGGGCCTGGCTGGCGGGCGGCATGCCCGAGGCCCTGCCCTGGGACGGCGGTCCCGGCAGGATCACCCCCATGCAGGTCTGGCGCGCGGCGGGAAACCCCGGCCCGTACTATTCCCTGCGCACCACCCTGCTGTGCCTGGAGAACACCCACAACTTCGCCGGCGGCACCTGCCTGACCGCGACCGAGCATCACGCCCTGGTGGAGCAGGCCCAGGCCAGGGGGCTCAAGGTGCACCTGGACGGCGCCCGGCTCTGGCACGCGGCGGCCGCCCTGGAGGAGCCCCTTGGCGAACTGGCCTGGGGCGTGGACACGGTGAGCGTCTGCCTGAGCAAGGGCCTGGGCGCGCCCATGGGCTCGGTGCTGTGCGCCACCCGGGACACCATCCTCCAGGCCAGGCGGGTGCGCAAGATGCTGGGCGGCGGGGTGCGCCAGGGCGGCCTGCTGGCCGCCGCCGGACTGGTGGCCCTGGACTACCTGCCCCGGCTGCCGGAGGACCACGCCAAGGCCAGGCGGCTGGCGGACGGCCTGAGGGCCATGGGCTTCACCGTGCCGGAGCCCCAGACCAACATCCTGCTCATGCCGGTGCCCGACCCCGGGGCCGCCGTGTCCATCCTGGCCGAAGCCAAGGTGCAGGTGCTGCCGGTGGGCAGCGCGCTGCGCTTCATCACCCACCGGGACCTGAGCGAAGCGGACGTGACCGAGGCCATCGCCCGGATCCAGCCGATCACCGACCGGCTGGTCACCACCTGGGAGGGGGTCCGGCCGATGGTCTAGACATCATGTATTGGCCCGGCACATCCAGAGCGGGTCGACGCACCAAGCTCCCGGGGGCTCTGCCCCCAGGCCCCCGGGATTTATCGCGTAACGCCCGGAAGCTGTAGGAGGGGGGACGCTGATTCGAGGGAAAGGGC
>JARLGP010000221.1 GCA_031292735.1 Holophaga sp. | reverse complement strand
GGGGGGGGGGGGGGGGGGGGGGGGGGGGGGGGGGGGGGGTGGGGGGGGTGGGGGTCGGGGTTGTGCTGGTGGGAGACGTGGCGCAGGTTGTGGGGGTCCAGGCCGGCCAGGGGCAGGTCTCCGGCCCCGGGCCGCACCGGCCGGAACGGCGGCCGCGGGGCACGCAGCCAGCGCGCGGTGGGGCTGTCTCCCCCCGGCGGCGGCGGGCCGTTCCATAGCAGGCGCCCGCCCCGGTCCCCGGGGCCGGGACCCAGGTCCACCAGCCAGTCGGCGCCGCGCACGATGACCGGGTCGTGCTCCACCACCACCACGGTCTGGCCCTGGTCGCGCAGCCGGCGCAGCACCTGCAGCAGCCGGCCCACGTCGTGGGGATGCAGGCCCGCGGAGGGCTCGTCCAGCACCAGCACCAGCCCGCGCAGCTCGCCCAGGGCCAGCCCCAGCAGGCGCAGGCGCTGGGCTTCGCCCGGGGACAGGGTGGGCGCCGGGCGGTCGAAGCTCAGGTAGTCCAGCCCCAGCTCGGTCATCAGCCCGCAGCGGGCCTGGAGCTCGGCCAGAATCGGCGCCTCCACCGGCCCGGGCGCCGGCTCCGCCAGGAAGGCGGCCAGTTCGCCCGCGGTCATGGCCGCCAGGTCCACGATCCGCCGGTCCCGCCAGCGCACCGCCAGGGCCTCGGGCCGGAGCCGGGCGCCGCCGCAGGCGGAGCAGGCCGAACTGCGCACGAAACGCAGGATGGAATCGTTGCGCTTGCCCTTCAGGATGGCTTCCATCACCGGCACCAGGCCACGGTAGAAGCCCTCCTGGCGCGGCCGGGCGGTGATCCCCTCCCAGCGCAGGCGGGATTCCAGCGGGTGCTTGCCGTAGGCCACGCGCAGCCGGTCCGAGCCGTACAGCACCACCCGGCGCGCCTCCTCGCCGAGTTCGGCCCAGGGGATGTCCACCGAGCCGCCGTGGGCGCGCAGCACCTGGTCCAGCACCGGCAGGGTCACCTGGGAGTACATCAGGTAGCCGTTGGGCGTGCTCACCCGCAGCGCGCCCTGGCGCAGGGAGCGGGCCGGGTCGGCCACCAGCAGGTCCAGGTCGAGCCGGTCCTCCACCCCGAGCCCCTGGCACACCGGGCAGGCGCCCTCGGCGCCGTTGAAGGAGAACAGCCCGCGCCGGGGCCGGTCCGGCCCGCCGCCCTGGCCCATCCGGGCGAACAGCACGCGCAGCAGGTCCCACACCTCGGTGAGGGTGCCCACGGTGGAGCGGGGGTTGTCCAGGCTGGCCCGCTGGCCCACGGCCACGGCGGGGCCCAGGCCCTCGATGGCGGTCACCGCGGGCCGCCGGAACCCGCCCGCGAACTGGCGGGCGAAGGCCGGCAGGGTCTCCAGGAAGCGCCGCTGGCCTTCCCGGAACAGGGTGTCGAAGGCCAGCGAGGACTTGCCGGAGCCGGATACGCCGGTGACCACCGTGAGCCGGCCGCGGGGGATGGCCAGGTCCAGCCCCTGGAGGTTGTGCTCCCGGGCGCCGCGGATGACCAGCTGGTCAGTCACGGCGTCCCCGGGGACAAGGCAAGGCCCGGCCCACCCATGGGGACACGGGCGGGCCGGACCTGGCAGGCGACGGGCTCAGCCGGCGACGATGGCTTCGGAGGGGCAGGTGTCGGCGCAGGCGCCGCAATCAATGCACACCTCGGGGTCGATGACGTAGATGGGATCGCCTTCCTTGATGGCCTCCGTGGGACATTCGCTGGCGCAGGCGCCACAGGCGACACAGGAATCGGTGATGGTGTGCGACATGGTCGGTCTCCAGAAAGGAACAACATCAAGGTAATGCAGATGGCTGGCCAGATTGGTCACAATCCGGACAGGATTCCCTGCAATCGGTATTATTGTTGAAATCAATCAGCCTGAATTCCAGCGGAGGCCATCATGACCGGCGCGGCCCGGACCGAGCCCTTGCCCCAGACCGGTACCCTGGTCCTCCGGGTGCTGCTCACCATCAGCTTCTGCCATTTCCTCAACGACATGATCCAGTCGCTGATCCCGGCCATCTACCCGATCCTGAAGGCCTCGTTCCACCTCAGCTTCACCCAGATCGGGCTGATCACCCTCACCGGGCAGATGACCGCCTCGCTGCTGCAGCCGATGGTGGGACTCTACACCGACCGGCGGCCCCAGCCGTTCTCGCTGCCGGTGGGGATGGGCTTCACCCTGGCCGGCCTGCTGCTGCTGTCCACCGCCGTGAGCTTCCCCATCCTGCTGCTGGCGGTGGGGCTGGTGGGGGTGGGCTCGTCGGTGCTGCATCCGGAATCGTCCCGGGTGGCCCGGGCGGCCTCGGGCGGCCAGCACGGGCTGGCCCAGGCGGTGTTCCAGGTGGGCGGCAACGGCGGCAACGCGCTGGGCCCGCTGCTGGCGGCCTTCATCATCGTGCCCCGGGGCCAGGGCAGCATCGCCTGGTTCGCCATCGCCGCGCTGACCGCCATGCTGCTGCTCACCACGGTGGGCGTCTGGTACCGGCGCACCGGAGCGGCCCTGCGCGGGTTGCGCGGAGCGGTGGCGGACGCGCGCCTGGCGGCGCAGCACCGGAAGGTGGCCGGGCCGCTGTGCATCCTCATGGCGCTGATGTTCTCCAAATACTTCTACCTGTCCAGCCTCACCAGCTACTACACCTTCTACCTGATCACCCGGTTCCAGGTGCCGGTGCGCAACGCCCAGGTGCACCTGTTCGTGTTCCTGGGCGCGGTGGCGGCCGGAACCCTCATCGGCGGCCCGGTGGGCGACCGCATCGGCCGCAAGGCGGTGATCTTCGGGTCCATCCTGGGCGTGCTGCCGTTCACCCTGCTGCTGCCCCACGCCAACCTGTTCTGGACCGGCGCGCTCACGGTGGTCATCGGGCTGATCCTGGCCTCGGCCTTCCCGGCCATCCTGGTCTACGCCCAGGAGCTGATCCCCGGCAAGGTCGGGACCATCTCGGGCATGTTCTTCGGCCTGGCCTTCGGCCTGGGCGGCATCGGCGCGGCCCTGCTGGGCCGCCTGGCGGACCACACCGGCATCGTCCACGTCTACCATGTCTGCGCCTTCCTGCCCATGATCGGGCTGCTGGCCTTCTTCCTGCCCAACCTGGGCCGGAGCCGCCGGGCCTGAACCGGAATTTTCCACTGGACAGCCATGGTGCGCCTGGGGAAAGTAGGGCATGAACCAGACCCCCAGCCGCAACGACCCCACCCATTTCCAGGACCTGGTCACCGCCATCGTGACCAGCGACCTGGCCGAACCGCGCACCCGGCACATCGACGCCGGCTACCTGCCCAACCGCGACAGCGTCATCGAGATCGTCAAGCTGATGCGCGAGCTGCTGTTCCCGGGCTATTTCGGCCGGCAGCACCTGACCTCCTCCACCCTGGAATTCCACGTGGAGGAGCTGCTGCGGGCCATCGACACCCGGCTGTTCGAGCAGGCCCGCAACGCCATCCGCCACCACGCCGCCCGCCGGGGCGTGCCCTGCGTGGACTGCGACGAGGAGGCGGAGCGGATCGTGCGCAGCCTCCTGGCCGCCATCCCGCGCCTGCGCGCCATCCTGGCCACCGACGTGCAGGCCGCCTTCGACGGCGATCCGGCGGCGGCGGACTTCGACGAGATCATCTTCTCCTACCCCGGGCTGCTGGCCATCGCCACCTACCGGGTGGCCCACGAGCTGAGCCTCAACAAGCTGCCGCTGATCCCCCGGATCATGACCGAGTACGCCCACAACGTCACCGGGATCGACATCCACCCCGCGGCCTGCATCGAGGAATCGTTCTTCATCGACCACGGCACCGGGGTGGTGATCGGCGAGACCACCATCATCGGCAAGCGCGCCAAGATCTACCAGGGGGTCACCCTGGGCGCCCTGTCCACCCGCGGCGGCCAGACCCTGCGCGGGGCCAAGCGGCACCCCACGCTCATGGACGAGGTGACGGTCTATTCCGGCGCGTCGATCCTGGGCGGGGAGACGGTCATCGGCGAGGGGGCGGTGATCGCCAGCAACGTGTTCCTCACCCAGTCGGTGCCGGCCCGCACCCGGGTCTCCGGCAAGAACCCCGAGCTGATGTACAAGAACCACGGACCCGTGGAGCTCCACCAGGCCTTCCACGACGACTGGGTCATCTGAATGGAGGCCGTCGAAGCCCTGTTCCAGCGCCAGCGGGAGGCCCGCTGGGCGGTGGCGGCCACCACGGCCGGGCAGCGCCGGGCCCGGCTGCGGCGGCTGCGGGAGGCCCTGCTGGCCCGCCGGGCGGAGGCCCATACGGCGCTGCGCGCGGACTTCCGCAAGGTGTCCGAAGAGATCGACCTGGCCGAGCTCTACCCGCTGATCCAGGAGCTCAAGCTGGCCATCCGCCAGGTGGAGCGCTGGATGCGCCCGGCCCGGGTGCCCACCCCCCTGGGCTTCGCCGGCAGCCGGGCCTGGGTGCGCCAGGAGCCCAAGGGCGTGGTGCTGGTGATCAGCCCCTGGAACTACCCGCTGCTGCTGACCCTGGGCCCGCTGATCTCCGCCGTGGCCGCGGGCAACTGCGTGCTGCTGAAGCCTTCGGAGTTCACCCCGCACGCCAACGCCTTCATGCGCTCGCTGCTGGCCGAGGTGTTCCCGGAAACCGAGGTGGCGCTGGTGGAAGGGGATGAAGGCACGGCCCGGGCCCTGCTGGAGCTGCCCTTCGACCACATCTTCTTCACCGGCAGCCCGGCGGTGGGCCAGGCGGTCATGCGCGCCGCCGCCGAGCACCTGAGTTCCGTCACCCTGGAGCTGGGCGGGAAGTGCCCGGTGCTGGTGGACGCCGACGCCGACCCTCGGTTGGCTGCCCGGCGCATCGCCTGGGGCAAGTTCCTCAACGCCGGCCAGACCTGCGTGGCGCCGGACCACGTGCTGGCCCACCAGGCCGTCCATGGGCCGCTGGTGCGGGAACTGGCCCGGGCGGTGGCCTCCTTCTACGGCGCCAGCGCGGCCGAACGCCGGAACAGCCCAGATTATGCGCGAATCATCAACGCCAGGCACCACGCCCGGCTGCGGCGCCTGCTGGAGGGTTCCCCGGGCCGGGTAGAGCTCGGCGGCGACTGGGATGCCAGCGACAACTACTTTGCCCCCACCGTCATCACCGGCGTCCCGCCTGATGCGCCGCTCATGCGCGAAGAGATCTTCGGGCCCATCCTGCCGGTGCTGGAGGTGGCCGACCTGGACGCGGCGGTGGGCTTCGTGAACGCCCGGCCCAAGCCCCTGGCCCTGTACCTGTTCACCGGCCGGCCGGAGGCGGCCGAGGCCATCCTGGCGCGCACCAGCGCCGGCGGCTCCTGCATCAACGACACCGTGCTCCAGTTCGTCCAGCCGCACCTGCCCGGCGGCGGAGTGAACCGCTCGGGGCTGGGCAAGGCCCACGGCCATGCCGGCTTCCAGGCCTTCTCCAACGCCCGGGGCATCCTGCGCAGCCGGCCGCGGCTTTCGCCCATCCAGTGGATGTACCCGCCGTTCACGGCAAGGGTGCGGCGAATGATCGATCTGACCCTGCGCTACTTCTAGGATGAATCTGTCTATAATCTTAAGGCAAACAGGAACAGAGTCATAACCGTATTCAGCATGAAGGACGGCCGGCTATGGGCGGAACTGGGAGCGTGCTCGCGGACGACCTCCTGCCTGGCAGCGTGCAGGCGGGATTGCCCCTGGACGCGGGCAGGGGCTCCCCGTGACGCGCCGCGGGCGGTGGGCTGTGCTGGCCCTGGGCTGGGTGCTGTTCGGCTGGGCCGGACTGGCGGCTGGAGATCTGGTCCTGCACGTCTTCCCCTCGGGCCCGATCTATGACTACCGCTGGAAACTGCTGGAGCTGGCGCTGGAGCATGTGCCGGACGGACGCCAGATCCGGCTGCTGCCCTACCCCGAGGCCATCAACCAGGACCGCAGCATGCTGCTGCTGCAGTCCGGGACCCTGGACGTGGTCGCCCTGGGCACCAACCCCAGGCGCCAGGCCGCGCTGCTGCCGGTGCGCTTCGATATCCTGCGGGGCATCCTGGGCTACCGGGTGTTCATGATCCGCCGATCGGACCAGTTCCGCCTGGCCCGGATGAGCAACGAGGACATGCGCCGGCATCTGGTCTTCGGCCTGGGCCGGGGCTGGGCCGACCTGCCGATCATGATCGCCAACGGCTACACGGTGGAGGCCGCCTCCAACCCGGAGAACCTGTATGCCATGCTGAACGCCGGCCGCTTCGACGCCTTTCCCCGGGGCATCAACGAGGTCTACCGCGACCTGCCGGAGTACCAGAAGCTCTATCCCCAGCTGGCCCTGGAATCCAGCAAGGCGCTGTATTTCCCCTACCCGGTCTATTTCTGGGTCAACCGGGGCAATCCGGAGCTGGCCCGTCGCATCCAACGCGGGCTGACCCTGGCCCTGAAGGACGGATCCTTCCGGAAACTGTTCACCACCTGCTATGCGGCGGAGATCGACATCCTGCGCAAAAACCGGCGCCAGGTGCTCCGCCTCGGCAACCCGAACCTGCCCACCGGCATGGCCGAGCCGGACACCCGCTGGTGGTGGCCGAGCCCCTAGCCCCCCTCCCTGCAGCACCCTGGACGAACCCCATGCAACCAACCCACACCTTGGCGCGACGGATGATCAGGACCATGTTCCCGTGGTTCCTGCTGATCGCCATCGGCCTGGCCGCGGCCCAGGTGACTGTCCAGTATTTCTATGTCAACGCCGACATCGACGAGGACCTGGACGCCCTGTGCAACACGGTGAAGCAGCCGGTGGCGCAGGCGGTGTGGGAGATGGACCGGCCGGCCCTCAACGGGCTGGCCGGCGGAATCCTGCGGCATTCCATGGTCACCGGCATCCGCATCGTCACCGACCAGGGGGAGACCCTGGTGGCCGGCGGCCAGCCGCCGCCCGTGCCCGGGCTGTCCCCCTGGCTGCACAAGCAGAAGGACTTCCCGCTCTACTTCAAGTCCCAGCACGGCAACCCCGTGCTGATCGGCAACATGAGGATCCACTCCAGCCCGGCGGTGTTCTGGCAGCGGCTCCAGTCCACCCTGATCATGGCCCTGCTCAGCTCGCTGGTGATGACGGCGGCCCTGTGGTTCATCATTTTCGCCACCCTCCGCAGCCAGCTGGCCAAGACCGTGACCGGGGTCGCGACCACCGTGGCCGGCTGGCATTCCCTGCCGCTGGACATGCCGGTGCCCCGGATCGAATACCCGTACCGGGACGAGCTGGGCGGCCTGGTGGACGCCCTCAACGAGAACCGCGCCTGGCTGTTCGAGTCCATGGGCGAACTCAACGGGCTCAACCGCAACCTGGAAAGCCTGATCGCAGTGCGCACCGCCGACCTGCTGCAGGCCAAGGAGCGGGCCGAAGCCGCGGACCGCATCAAGTCGGCCTTCCTGGCCACCATGTCGCACGAGCTGCGCACCCCGCTCAACTCGATCATCGGCTTCACCGGCATCCTCATCCAGGGGATGGTGGGGCCCTTGAACGAGGAGCAGAAGAAGCAGCTGGGGATCGTCCGGGAAAGTTCCAACCACCTTCTGGCCCTCATCAATGACGTGCTGGACATCTCGAAGATCGAGGCAGGGCAGCTGGAGCTGAGCGCCCGGCCTTTCGATCTCCGGGAATCGCTGGAAAAGACCGTGCAAGGGCTGCTTCCCGCGGCCCGGCAGCGGGGCGTCGAGCTCGACCTGCGGGTGGCGGACGGGCCCTGGACCCTCACCGGCGACCGGCGCCGGGTGGAGCAGATCATCATGAACCTGGCCAGCAACGCCATCAAGTTCACCGAGCACGGCAGCGTGCGGATCACCTGTTCGGGCCAGGGCGCGGAGGTGGAAGTGCGGGTCCAGGACACCGGCATCGGCATCAGCGCCGAGGATATCGGCCTGCTGTTCCGGCCGTTCCGCCAGGTGGACAGCGGAACCACCCGGAAGTACGAAGGCACCGGCCTGGGCTTGTCCATCTGCAAGCGGCTGGTGGAGATGATGGGCGGGCGGATCTGGGTGGAAAGCGTGCCCGGCGAGGGCAGCACCTTCGCTTTCGCGCTGCCGGTGAACGGGAGGGAGCCATGAAGGGAAACGTTCTCTACATCGAAGACAACGAGCACAACCTCTACCTGGTTTCGTTCATCCTGGAAACCGCCGGCTACCGGGTCGTCCAGGCCACCAGCGGCGAGGAGGGCATCGCCAGGGCCAGCAGCCTCACGCCGGACCTGATCCTGCTGGACATCCAGCTGCCCGGCATGGACGGCTACGAGATCGCCCGGCGGCTGCGCAGCAACCCCGGGCTGCAGCGGGTGCCCATCGTGGCGCTCACCTCCTACGCCATGGTGGGCGACCGGGAGAAGGCGCTGGAGGCCGGATGCGCCGGCTACCTGGAAAAGCCCATCAATCCGGACACCTTCCTCACCCAGGTGGAAGCCCATCTGGTTCGGGAGGCCGGGAAATGAGCACCCTCCTGATCGTCGATGACCGGGCGGAGAACCGCTACCTGCTGGAATGCCTGTTCCAGGCCCAGGGCTATCCGACCCTTTCGGCCGACAACGGGGCGGCCGCGCTGGACCTGGCCCGCCGTCAGCCGCCTGCCCTGGTGATCTCGGACATCCTCATGCCGGAGATGGACGGCTTCGAGTTCTGCCGGCGCATGAGGCTGGATCCGAACCTGCAGGCCATCCCCATCATCATCTATACCGCCACCTACACCGACCCCAAGGACGAGGCCCTGGCCCTGGGCGCCGGCGCGGACCGGTTCCTCGTCAAGCCCCAGGAACCCGCCGTCCTGCTGGACGCGGTCCGCAGCCTGCTGGCGCGCGGGGCGGAGCTCCGGCCGCCGGTCCAGGAGCTGGACTTCCTGCGCCAGCACAACGAGGCCCTGTTCCTGAAGCTGAACAAGAAGGTGCAGGAGCTGGAACAGCGGGTGGGCGAGCGCACCCGGGAACTGGAAGCCGCCAACAAGGAGCTGGAGACCTTCGCCTATTCCGTCTCCCACGACCTGCGGGCCCCCCTGCGCCACATGGGCGGCTTCCTGAACCTGCTGGAGCACCACCTGGGGACCGGCCTGGACCCGGAAGGGACCCATTTCCTGCAGGTGGCCCAGGCCGCCAACGTGCGGATGGAGCAGCTGGTGGACGCCCTGCTGTCGTTTTCCCGCCTGGGCCGGGCCGAGCTGCACGTGCAGGAGATCGCGGTGAACCCGATGCTCGACCTGGTGATCGAGGAATTCCGGGACGAGTGGTCCTGCCGCAAGGTGCAATGGCAGGTGGAGCCCCTGCCGCCGCTGCAGTGCGACCCCACCCTGGCCCGGCTGGTGCTGCAGAACCTGGTGGGCAACGCCCTGAAGTTCACCCGCGGCCGGGCCGAGGCGGTGATCCAGGTCCAGCCCATCCCGGGCCTGGCCGATGAGACCGGGTTCGTGATCCGCGACAACGGCGCGGGGTTCGACCCCGCCTACTCGCACAAGCTGTTCGGCGTGTTCCAGCGGCTGCACCGGCAGGACGAGTTCGAGGGCACCGGCATCGGCCTGGCCAACGTCCACCGGATCGTCAGCCGCCACGGAGGCCGGATCTGGGCCGAAGGAACCCCGGACCAGGGCGCCGCCTTCTTCATCGCCTTGCCCCACAAGGCCGGGCAACCCCAGCAACCGTGATCCGGAGCCCTCATGCCCGCCGAATCGTTGAAGATCCTGCACCTGGAAGATTCCGCCAATGACGCCCTGCTCATCCGGGCGATGCTCCAGGAGGAGTTCCGGAACCTGATGGTCGTCCAGGTGGACAACCAGGAAGACTACCTGAACGCCATGCACGACCCGGCCATCCGGATCGTGCTGTCCGACTACTCGCTCCCGGCCTACGATGGGGTCCGCGCCCTGGCCGCCGTGCGCCAGTGCCGCCCGGAGCTGCCCTTCATCTTCGTGTCCGGGGCCATGGGCGAGGACATGGCGGTGGACTGCATGCAGATCGGCGCCACCGACTACGTGCTCAAGTCCAACCTCAAGCGGCTGCCATCGTCCATCCGCCGGGCCCTGCACGAGCTGGACGTCCGGCTGACCCTCACCGAGGCGACCCGGGTGGCCAAGGTGGTGCCCTGGTACTGGAACAACCTGGACGACACCTGGCTGTTCAGCCAGCTGGTGCATGACATCCTCGGCTACGACGCGGAAGAGTTGAAGGCCCCGGGCGTCCTGAAATCCAAGGTGCGCATGGAGGACCTGCCGCGCTTCGCGTCCTCGTTCTCCCTTTCCCGGGAGCGGGAGCGCACCGAATTCGACTGCCGGATCCTGAACGCCCGAGGCCAGTGGCTGTGGACCCGCTGGACGGTGGGCTGGAGCGACGGCCGCTGCCGGGGCATCCTCCAGGACATCACCGAGCTGCACGCGGCCCAGGATGCCCTGATCCAGAGCCAGCGGATGGAGACCCTGGGCATGATGGTGGGCGGCATCACCCACGACTTCGGCAACCTGGTGGCGGCCATGAGCGTGGCCGTGGAGCTCCTGGCCATGGGCCCGCTGACCGAAGCCCAGCGGCGGCACGTGGCGGTGCTCGCCAAGAGCTGCGAACGGGCCAAGGAATTCAAGGGGGACCTGCTCCGGCTGGGCGGCAAGGAGGAGGCGCCGGTGTCGCTCCCCACCAGCCTCGACCAGGTGGTCCACGAATCGGTCACCCTGCTGGGCCACGCCTTGCCCAAATCCCTGGAGGTCAGCTTCGAGGCCCACCCGGACCTGCCGCCGGTGCTGGCCGTCCCCGCCCAGATCCTGCAGGTGCTCATGAACCTGGGGATCAACGCCCGGGACGCCATGGGCAGCCAAGGGCGGATCACCCTGCGCACCGGCCTGGCCCGGCTTTCGGAAGCCGAGGCCATGGAGAACAACCGGCCCAGCGGAAAGTACGTGTTCATCGAGGTGGAGGACACCGGCCCCGGCATCCCCGCCGATGTCCTGCCCCACATGTTCGACCCCTTCTTCACCACCAAGGGGCAGGGCAAGGGCACCGGCCTGGGCCTGGCCATGGCCCGGGCCATCATCAACCAGCACGACGGCCTGCTCCAGGTGGTCTCGGAACCCGGAGCCGGGGCCCGCTTCCGGATCCTGCTGCCGGCCCTGACCTAGCGGGAATCTACTGCTTGGGGTCCAGCTCGACCCGGTGGATATCCTGCACGATGAACAGGTAGGACAAGGCCCCGAGGATGGCCAGGCCGCCGACGTAGACCAGGGCCAGTTCGAACGACTTGGTCCAGGCCAGGATGCAGCCGATGACGATGGGCGTGGCAATGCTCGCCAGCTGACCGCAGACGTTGGTCTTCTTCATGACCAGATGTTTCATGTTGACGGTGGCGGTCTGCACACTGAGTTCCATCGGGTCACCCCTCCCAATCATCGCGGTACATCCATACAGCCCCCTGGTCCGCTCCGGAAACGCCGGCCCGATAGGCCGCCAGGACCCCGTTCAGCTTGCGCAGGGGCCGCTTGACGTCCGCCTTCCGGCGTTCGAGCTCCTCTTCGGACACCTCCAGATTGAGCACATTCTTGTTGAGATCGATCTCGATGATGTCACCGTCCCGGACCAGGGCCAAAGGGCCGCCGACCCAGGCTTCGGGCGACACGTGGCCGACGCAGGGGCCGCGGGTGGCGCCCGAGAAGCGCCCGTCGGTGACCATGGCCACCGAGGTGTGCAGCCCCATGCCCACCAGCATGGCCGCCGGAATGGAAAGCTCGCGCATGCCCGGCCCGCCCTTGGGCCCCTCGTAGCGGATGACCAGCACCGAACCCGGCTGCACCGTCTTGTGCACCAGGAAGTCCCGAACCTCCTCCTCGGAATCGAACACCACCGCCGGCCCCACGTGCCGGTGCATCTGCGGCTCCACCCCGGTCTTCTTGACCACGGCCCCCAACGGGGCCAGATTGCCGGTCAGGATGGAAAAACAGCCGGCCGGAGCCAGGGCGTCCTGCTGGGAATGGATGACCCCGCGGTCGGTCACGCCCCGGTAGCCGGCCAGGAACTCGCCCAGGGTCCCGCCCTCGGCGGCCAGCGGCACCTCCAGGTCCAGGCGGTCGCTGATGGTGGCCAGCACCGAAGGCACCCCGCCGGCCAGGTGGAAATCGTTGATGGTGTGGGAGGCGGAAGGCTTGAGCTTGGTCACCACCGGCACCGAGCTCTGGATGGCGTCGAAGTCTTGCAGGGTCAGTTTGAAGCCCAGCACCTTGGCCAGCGCCAGGCTGTGGATGATGGCGTTGGTGGAGCCGCCGCTGGCGGACAGGTGCTTGATGGCGTTGGCCAGGTTGGCTTCGGTCATGAAGTGGCGGAACGGCTTGGCCTCGCGCACCAGCTGGACGATGCGCTCGCCCAGGTCCCGGGCCTGCCGGCCCTTTTCCCCGGAGCAGAACAGCATGGTGGAGGAGCCGAACGGCGCGAGGCCGGCAGCTTCCAGGAAGGCCCCCATGGTGTTGGCGGTCCCGTACATGGAGCAGGTTCCGGCGGAGGCGCACATGTGGGTGCGCCAGCGGTCGAAGGTCTCCTCGCTGATCTCGCCGCTGTTGCGCTTGCCGATGGCTTCCTTGAGATCGCTGGTGCAGTAGGTTCTGCCGTCTTCGGTGTAGGGCAGCATGGCCCCGGCGGTCAGGAACAGGCACGGGAGGTTGAGCTGGGCCGCCGCCATCAGCATGCCGGGGATGATCTTGTCGCAGGAGCCCAGGAAGACCAGGCCGTCGAAGCCGTGGGCGCCCGCCATCGCCTCCACCGAGGCGGCAATCAGGTCGCGCTGGGGCAGGATGTAATGCATGCCGGCGCCCTGGGCCATGCCGTCGCAGGGGGCGGGAACTCCGAATTCGCCCGGGGTGCCGCCGGCCGCCCAGATCCCTTCCTTCACATACTTCACCAGCTCGTAGAAGGGCTTGTGGCCGGGGTTGACCTCGGTGGCGGAATTGACGATGCCGATCACCGGCTTGGCCAGATCTTTCTTGCGGTATCCGGAGGAACTCATCAGGCCGATGTAGTAGGCCTCCATCATGTCTTTCTCGTTGCCGCGTTTGGGCATGGAGCGGACCTCCTTGGGCATAGCAGCCAGGCCGCCGCAGGGGCGGCTGGGAATGGGTGGGTGTGGGGACGGGACGGAAAGCAGGATGATCGCTGGATGGGGAGCTTTGCCGGGCTCTGCGAGACCGCGCGCGGAGGCCTCAGGCAAGAATTCCATGGCTCCCGGAAGAAGGCTGCCCGGCGCTGCGTCCAGGCATCCCGCGGGTGTAAATGAATCGTGGGTAAGATGTAGTATTCACCTGTAATACCCTAATAAACAGTGGCGTTCCCTACCCTTAATCCATAAAATTTTTGTTGATTGCCCGGAAGGGGTAGGACGATGGATCTTCGCTATCTACAAAGCTTCGTCGCCGTGGTGGAGTTCGGTTCCCTGGCCGAAGCCGCGCGCCGACTGGATCTGACCCCGGCCGCCATCGCGGCCCGGGTGCACGAGCTGGAGCTGGATCTGGGCGCGACCCTGTTCAAGCGCGCCGGGCGTTCGGTCCACCCCACCGAAGCCGGCATGAAGATCCTCGACCGGGCCCGTTCGGTGCTGCGCGACGTGCGCGATCTGCGCGCGGTGGCGGGCGATGGCAAGTCCCTGGGCGAACTGCGGCTTGGGGTGTTCATTTCCGCGATGATCAGCGTACTGCCGCCGGTGCTCCGGGGACTCTACGGCAAGCATCCGGAATTGAATGTGTTCGTCGAACTGGGCCATTCGGTGGATTTGTGCCGCCAGGTCAGTGCCGGCGCGCTGGATGCGGCCATCGTGGTGGAGCCCCAGTTCGCCCTGGGCAAGAACTGCGAATGGCGGGCGCTGGTGGAAGAGCCGCTGGTGGTGGTGGCGCCCGCGAGCATGGCCGGGGCCGATCCCCACGTTCTACTCCGGACGGAACCGTTCATCCGCTATGACCGCTCCGTGCTGGGGGGCCAACTGGGCGACCGCTACCTGCGCGACCAGGGCATCCGCCCGCATCAGCGGCTGGAGATCGACGGCCTGATGGCCATCGCCACCCTGGTGGGCCAGGGCCTGGGCGTGGCCCTCATCCCGGACTGGACCCCCATGTGGAGCAGCAACCTGGACATCGCCCGGGTGCCCTTGCCCGGACGGCCGCCGGTAAGGCGGGTCGGCCTGGTGTGGGCCCCGGATGGTCCCCGGGCCGCCCTGGCGGACGCCTTCCTCCTGGAAGCCCGCGAGGTTTTCGGCAAACCTCCCAGGGAAAGGCCCATCGCCCTCCGGAAGCTCTCGCGCATCCGAGCCGGGGCTGAGCCATCGCCGGAAAGATAATCTTTTTTTCTTGTGAACATAAAGCGCCCCGGTTTTTATTCCTGGGCATCCGTTCGATACTCAAATATCCAATACTCATAAGTTCCTTTGGAATTCGATGAAACCAGGAGAAGCGACCGTGCCAGCATCCCAGACACCCATCCAGCCTCTGCGGGGCGTGCTGGCGCCAGTGATCACCCCCTTCACCGCCAGCCTCGCCGTGGACCAGGAGCGTTTGAACCGCCACTGCGCCTGGCTCCTGGCCAACGGCTGCTCCGGCCTGGCGGTGCTCGGCACGAACAGCGAGGCCAATTCGCTGGGGCTGGAAGAGCGCAAGGACCTGCTTGAGGGGTTGATCGCCTCCGGCGTGCCCGCCGCCCGGCTGATCCCCGGCACCGGCTGCTGTTCCCTGCCTGAGACCGCGGCGCTGTCGGCCCACGCGGTCGGCCTTGGCTGTCACGGGGTCCTGATGCTGCCGCCGTTCTACTACAAGGACGTGTCCGAGGAAGGGCTGTTCCGCAGCTTTTCCCAGGTGATCCAGCGGGTCGGCGACGCCCGGCTGCGCATCTATCTGTACCATATCCCGCCGGTCTCCGGAGTCCCGGTTCCGGTGTCCCTGGTGGAGCGCCTGCTCAAGGCCTATCCCGGCACCATCGCCGGCGTGAAGGACAGTTCGGGCGACTGGGAGAACACCAAGGCGCTGCTGGCCTTCGCCGGGCAGGGCCTGGAAGTCTTCGCCGGCAGCGAAATCTTTCTGCTGCGCACCATGCGCCTGGGCGGAGCCGGCTGCATCACCGCCGGAGCGAACGTGAACCCCGCAGCCATCGATCAGGTCTACCGCCAGTGGAACGCTCCTGAAGCTCCGGCGCTCCAGGAGCGGATCGACCGCGTCCGCAAGGTCCTGCAAGCCCACGGCGCCTTGATCCCGACCCTCAAGGCCGTCCTGGCCCACTTCGCCAAGGATCCCCATTGGTGCCGGGTGCGCCCGCCCTATGTGGAACTGGCCGAAACCCAGACCGGAGCCCTGATCCAGGATCTTCTGCAGGCCGGATTCACCATGCCCGGCCTGGCCTGAAGGTCCCGGCGCGCAAACGGCTGCCGGGCGGCCCGTGCCGCGAATGGGGGTGTGCTAGACATCATGTATTGGCCCGGCACATCCAGAGCGGGTCGACGCACCAAGCTCCCGGGGGCTCTGCCCCCAGGCCCCCGGGATTTATCGCGTAACGCCCGGAAGCTGTAGGAGGGGGGACGCTGATTCGAGGGAAAGGGC
>JARLGP010000220.1 GCA_031292735.1 Holophaga sp. | reverse complement strand
TTGGCCTGCACCGCCGGGTGGGCCCACATGGCCCGGTTCATGGCCGGAGCCCAAAGCACCTTGGCCGTGGTGGCCAGCAGCAGGGTGGACAGCAGGTCGTCGGCCAAGCCGCCCGCGGTCTTGCCCATGATGTCGGCGGTGGCCGGCGCCACCGCCACCACGTCGGCCCACCGGGCCAGGTCCACGTGCTCGATGATGGGATTGGGGCGCCATTCATGGTACTCGGGGTTGGCGCCGAAGCAGGGCTCCCCGGTGAGCGAGGCCAGGGTGAGCGGGGTGATGAACCGGGAACCCGCCTCGGTGAGACAGCAACGCACCCCATGGCCGCGCTTGATGAGGGTTCGGGCCAATTCCGCACCACGGTAGGCGGCGATGCCGCCGGTGATGCCGAGCAGAATCTTCATGAGGAATCCTCCGGATACATCCTACCGCTGGAAATGCCGCCGTTTCCTTGATACACTTGCTTCCTTCGAGGGCAATCCATGACCCAACGCACTGTTGTACACATCCCGGAAGAAATCGCGAACAAGTACCGTTTCGTGGTGATCACCGGCAAGCGTTGCGAGCAGCTGCAGCGCGGAGCTTATCCCAAGGTGGAGGTCCAGGTCCCCATGAACAAGCTGGGCCAGCCCCAGGAGGCCCCCCGGCTCGCCTCGTTCTGGGCCCAGGTGGCCATCAAGGAAGTGGAAGAAGGCCGCATCGCCTTCGAGGAGCCGGAAGTCATCACCCTGGACTACACCACGGAGATCCCCATCTCGGTGGAATAGCACCGGCCCCGCGCCAACCGGAAAAGCCCTTCGGGGCTTTTTCCGTGTTTCGCCGGCCCGGTTCCCGTAGAATGGGCGCCATGTTCGAGCATTTTGCCCAGCTTCGCCTGAAGGCCAACGGAGAAGAGATCAGCCTGGTGCGCGCCGGCAGCGGCCCGCCCCTGCTGCTGCTGCATGGGCATCCCCAGACCCACGCCATCTGGCACAAGGTGGCCGCCGGACTGGCCCGGCACTTCACCGTGGTGGCCACCGACCTGCGCGGCTACGGCGACAGCGGCAAGCCTGCCGGGCTGCCCGACCACAGCAACTACGCCAAGCGGGTGATGGCCCAGGACCAGGTGGAGGTCATGCAGGCCCTGGGCTTTCCGCAATTCCGGGTGCTGGCCCACGACCGCGGCGCCCGGGTGGCGCACCGCATGGCCGTGGACCACCCGGAGCGGGTCCAGAAGCTGGTCACCCTGGACATCGCCCCGACCCTGGCCATGTACGAGCACACCAACCTCGCCTTCGCCACCCAGTATTTCCACTGGTTCTTCCTCATCCGCCCGTTCCCGTTCCCGGAAACGCTCATCTCCGCCGACCCGGAGCTGTATCTGAAGCACACCCTCGGCGGACGCAGCGCCGGCCTGGCGCCCTTCACCGAGGCGGCCTATGCCGAGTACGCCCGGTGCATCCGCGACCCGCGCACCGTGCACGGCCTGTGCGAAGACTACCGGGCCAGCGCCGGCATCGACCTGGAGCATGACCGTTTGGACCTGGCCCAGGGCCGGAAGGTCCAGTGCCCCATGCTGGCCCTGTGGGGCGGCCGGGGGGTGGTGGACAAGGTGGTGGACCCCCTGGCGGAATGGCGCCGGGTGGCCCTGGACGTGCGCGGCAAGGCGCTGGACTGCGGCCACTATGTGGCCGAGGAGGCGCCGGAGGCGCTCCTGGCCGAGGTGCTGCCGTTCCTGCAGGCCTGAACCGGGCCCTTGCCGCGCGCAATCAGGGGCCGCGCGAAACGGCAACGGGCTTCTGAGTCCTGGACCCGCTTGATAGTTGACCAGACCAGACCAGACTTGGTAATGGAGGTCCATGATGCCTAAAGTTGTCAACATGTACGATGCCAAGACTCAGCTTTCGGCACTGGTGGATCAAGCGGCCAGCGGAAATGACGTGATCATCGCTCGCAATGGCAAGCCCCAGGCGCGGATCACCTCCCTGGTGCCAGCCAAGGGCAAGATCAAATATGGCCTCCTCAAGGGCAAGCTCACGGTCCCCGACACCTTCGACGCCCCAAACCCGGATATCGAGGCCCTGTTCTACGGCGGTCCAAAGTGAAGCTGCTGCTGGATACCCACATCTTTCTCTGGTTGAACGCCGACGACCCCAGGCTCACGAAGAAGGCGAGGAAACGGATCGATGAGGCCCAGGAGGTCTTTGTTTCATCCGTCGTGTTCTGGGAACTGGCCATCAAGATCCGTCGCGGTGACCTGACAGCAGACCTGGAGGAGTTGAGGTCAGCCCTGTACAGCAATGCCTTCACCATCCTGCCCATCACCGTCGAACATGCCTGTGCCGCCGCCACGCTGCCCTGGCACCACAAGGATCCTTTCGATCGGATGATGGTGGCACAGGCCATCACCGAACCCCTGCGGCTGATGACCGCCGATCATCAGCTGGAGCCCTATTCCGACCTCATTATCCGAGTGTAGGAATCATCAACAAATGTCCGTTCTCTCGCGGTCGCCTGCCTGAAGGAAGGCGAAGGTTGGGAACGGGACTCGATATACTGGGACCAGGAGTCGCCATGCCCGCTTTGAGCCTGCCCCTGCACCGCTACATCACCGATCCCCGCCTGCTGCCCCTGGCGGACAAGGTGACGCGCCAGGAACGGCTCAGCTTCGAGGACGGCCTGCTGCTCTACGAAAGCCCGGACCTCACCGGCATCGGCGCCATGGCCCACTGGGTGCGGCTGCGCCGGCACGGACTGAAGACCTACTACGTGGTCAGCCGGCGCATGTCCTACACCAACATCTGCTACACCCACTGCCAGTTCTGTGCCTTCCAGGCCAGGCCCGGGGATCCCAAGGCCTACGTGCTCACCGCCGAGGCCATCGTCAAGGAGATGGAGAAGCCGGAAAACCTGGGCGTGCGCGAACTGCACATGGTGGCCGGGCACTACCCCAAGCTGAAGATCGAATACTTCGAGGACCTGTTCCGTTCGCTCAAGCGCCGGTTCCCGGACCTGCACCTCAAGGTGTTCACCATGGTGGAGATGGACTACTACGCCCGGGCTTCGGGGATCTCCGTGGAGGAGTTCCTGGACCGCTGCGTGGCCGCCGGACTGGAGAGCTGCCCCGGCGGCGGCGCCGAGATCTTCGACGAGGAGCTGCGCGCCAAGATCTGCATCGGCAAGAAGGACGCCAACGTCTGGCTGGAGGTGGCCGAGCTTTGCCACCGCAAGGGGATCCCCACCAACTGCACCATGCTCTACGGCCACATCGAGCAGCCCCGCCACCGGGTGGACCACCTGCTGCGGCTGCGGGCCCTGCAGGACCGCACCCACGGGTTCCTGGCCTACATCCCCCTGGCCTACCAGATCGAGGACAACGAACTGGGCCGGCAGTATCCCATCCATGAGACCACCGGCCACCAGGACCTGCGGGAGGTGGCCGTGGCCCGCCTGCTCCTGGACAACGTGGAGCACATCAAGGCCTACTGGGTGATGATCACCGAAGGGCTGGCCCAGATCGGCCTCAGCTATGGCGCCGACGACCTGGACGGCACCATCATCGAGGAGAGCATCGCCCACGACGCCGGCGCCACCACCCCCCAGGCCATCTCCAAGGGCGACCTCCAGCGCCTCATCACCGAAGCCGGATTCGAGCCCCTGGAACGGGACAACCTCTACAAGATCTACGCATGACCAGCAAGGCGGAACTGCGCAAGCGTTTCAAGGCCCTGCGCGACGGCTGCCCGGCGCCGTTCCGCTCGGCCTGGTCCCAGCGCATCTGCGACCATCTGGGGGCCTTTTGCGCGGAACGCGGCATCCAGCGGGCGGCCAGCTTCGGCCCGTTCGGATCGGAAGTGGACCTGCGGCCCCTGGCCCAGGCCAATCCCGGGTTAATCCTGTTCTTCCCGCGGGTGGCGGGGCTGGACCCGCCGCGGCTGACCTGGGGCCCCGGCCCCCTGGAGCCCGGCACCTGGGGCCTGCAGGAACCCGCCACCGCCCCCCATGCCCTGCCCCCGGTGCAGCTCCTGCTGGTGCCCGGCCTGGCCTTCGCCGCCGACGGCCACCGGCTGGGCTACGGCAAGGGCTTCTACGACGCAGTGCTGGCCGCGCTGCCCGGGGAGGTCGCCGTGCTGGGCGTGGGGTTCGAGCTGCAGCGCTGCGATCAGCTGCCGGTGAGTCCCCTGGACCTTCCGGTGCAGGGGCTGGCCAGCGAGGCGGGGATCAGCTGGGTCCGGCCGGAGGCTCCTGGAACGCCCCGCAGGCCTTGATTACTTGCTTCAGGTAGAAGGTCCCGAAGGGCGTCTGGCCGCGCTACAGGGTGGTCGGCAGTCTGTTCTCAGGCTTGAACCGCGTGCAGCCTCAGCCCCAGCGCGTTGATAACCTTGACCACGGTCGAGAACTCAGGATTGCCATCAGGCGAAAGCGCCTTGTACAGTCCCTCCCGGGTGAGCCCCGTATCCCTTGCAAGCTGCGCCATCCCACGCGCCCGAGCGATGTCGCCCAGGGCCGCACGAATCAGGCTCCCATCTCCAGGATCCTCGTCAAAGCAGGCCTCAAGGTAGAGTCCCATGTCTTCCTCGTTCTGGAGGTGTTCCACCACGTCCCACTTCTTCAACTTGATGCCCATGAGGTCCCCCTAGAGCTGTTGCGCCAGATTCAGCGCGGCCTTGATGTCCTTGGATTGCGTTGACTTGTCCCCACCAGCCAGAAGAATGACGATCTCGAATCCGCGCTGAACAAAGTAGACCTGATAGCCTGGCCCGCAGTGGATCCGCATCTCGGAAACCCCTTCCCCCACCGGAGCACAATCGCCCAGGTTGCCTTCCTCGGCCCGGCGGATCCTGGCGCCAATCCTGGCCCTGGCCTTGGCATCGTCAAGTCCGGAAAACCAAGCATCAAAGACCTCTGTGGTGAGAACGGTCCTCATGGTTCAAGTGTAAACCATAGTTAACATTTGTCCAGATCCGATTTGCTGGCCTTCACATTCCATCCTCGTCCTCCGTCTCCAACAGCAGCTCCTCCGCGGTGGGTTCCGGATCCACCCCGACAATCAATTACGCAACCAGTCGGACGGTAAGGTCCTCTCGGCCGGGGTCAGTAAGGCTGCCGGTGATCCCCCTGGACCTTCCGATGCAGGGGCTGGCCAGCGAGGCGGGGATCAGCTGGGTCCGGCCGGAGGCTCCTGGGACGCCCCGCAGGCCTTGAGGACCTGCTTCAGATAGAAGGTCCCGAAGGGCGTCTGGCCGCGCTCCGCGAGGCTCACGTAGGCCTGGCTGTAGCCCATCTGCTCGGCCAAAGCCTTCTGGGTGAGGCCGGCTGCCAGCCGGGCAGCGAGAACTCTGGGGGCGAATTCCTCAATAACCTTCTTGCTCGGCAGCATGGCTGGCCGTCCGGCCAGAAGCCCCGCCACGGTGAGGTCCTCATCCAGGCGGGGCCAATGGATGGACGTGCCCAGGTCATCCATTTCCCAATCCGCAAGATCCTCAGGCGTGGCATGAGCCAGACGCGGGTAATGCGAAAGCGGAACCCCCACCTCCCGGCCATCCTGGAGTTCAAGGAAGATCTTGCCCCGATCAAACCAGATGGTGATCGCCCGGACCTGTTCAACCGCCCGTGAAGAAGTCATCCCATGCCTCCCTGAACTACAGCCCTTGCCTGAACCGTTATGGGTAATTTGGTGAAGCTCATGGTCGGCAAATCCCTGGTTCTGGGCCACGGTGAAGTCATGAAGCGACACCTTGGCCCGCAAGCCACCGGCTTGGGACATGGACGTGGGTCGGCGCACGAGGGTGTCCCAAAATCCCCTGCGCGGCCAAATTCGCCGTCCAGTGTCGCGCCCGGAATTGGCAATTATCATGAGGCACAATATTTTCGCATCGTGTAATATGGATTATGAGCAAATTTCGTCCATGGAACTACGACTCAGAGATGTTGCTAC
>JARLGP010000219.1 GCA_031292735.1 Holophaga sp. | reverse complement strand
CTGGCGTTGACCCTGGGGGTGGCCGGGATGCTGATCCAGCCCCTCCTGTTCCGGTTCCTGGTATTTTGATCGTCGTTTTTTTCAAAGCGGCGCCACAGTGGGATTCAACCCGTGACATCCACCAAGGCGCCCACCTTGGCCTTGCCCCCCGAACCGCCGCCGGCGTCCACCTGGGCCTGGGCGCTGGCGGCCATGGCCTGGGCCTGGCCCGCCACGGTTTCGTCCTGGCCGGAGGGATCCGCCGGCGCCATGGCCGAGGCCGAGATCTGCCGGGCCTTGGCGAGGGTGGCCTGGGGATCGCCGGGCACCGCCGAGGTGTCGATGGAGACATCCCCACCCACCGCGTACTGCTTGCCGTCCGGGCCCCGCTCATAAGAATAGGTGGGACCGCCGGTGATCAGGCTGCCGCCGGCGGCCACGTGGGCCGCCTCGTGGGCCCGCACATCGGCATCCCGGGCCTTGAGCTTGGCCACCGAGGCGGCTGCTTCCGGGGAGAGCTGCACGGTGTCCCCGGAAGCGGCCGCCGTGGCCTTGCCCTGGACCGAGCCGGGCTGGCTCTTGGAGGAGGACGGCACCGCTCCCGCACGGACCGAGGCCGCTGCAGTGGGCGTCGCGCTGGTGGCATCCGTCGTCATGGCCATGACCCTGTACGTATCGGCAGACCGCCCCCCCGGGATGAGTGTTCCACGTAGAACACAGGATCCCCGGGGTTCCTCTGGGCATCTTTGAGTTACCCTTGATCCATGCGCTGCCCATTCTGTGGCCACATCGAAGACAAGGTTGTGGATTCCCGTGAATCCCGGGAGGGCGATGCCATTCGCCGGCGCCGGGAGTGCCTCAAGTGCGGGCGCCGGTTCACCAGCTATGAACGCCTGGAGGAGGTCCCCATCCTCATCGTCAAGAAGGATGGCCGCCGGGAACCCTTCGATCGCCAGAAGCTCCTGCGCGGGATCATGTCGGCCTGCCAGAAGCGGCCGGTGTCGCTGGCCACCCTGGAAGAGGCTGCGGGCGACATCCAGGCCAAGCTCATGGAGCTGCCCGACCGGGAGGTGCCCAGCCGGAACCTGGGCGAACTGGTGATGGACGCCCTGAAGCAGATCGATTCCGTGGCCTACGTGCGGTTCGCCAGCGTCTACCGGGACTTCAAGGACCTCCCCGACTTCGTCAAGGCCCTGGAGGTGCTCATGCCCGTCCCCGCTCCCGGGCCCAGGCTGACCCGGCCAGCCCCCCCGCCGGAGCAGGCCGAGCCCCTGGTCCCCTTGCCGCCCCCGGCCCGCCCGGATCAGCATCTGTCCGTTCCCCAGCCGTTCAAATCCACCCCACTGTTTCCGGGGGTCACCCCGGACGGGCCGAGTCCGCCCAAGCGCCGCAAATCCCGTTGACTCACATCCCGCTAGACTGTTTCCCAGAGGTATCCAGTGGCCGAAGAAATCGTCATTCCGCAGCTCGTTGAAGAATCGCCGAAAATCCCCGACGTCCTGCCGGTCTTGCCGCTACGGGACGTGGTGGTCTACCCGTACGTGATCCTCCCGCTGTCGGTGAGCCGGGAGAAGTCACTGCGCGCGGTGGACGCCGCCCTGGTGGAAAGCCGCATGATCCTGCTGCTGTCCCAGAAGCAGATGGAGATGGAGGATCCCGGCCCCGAGGACATGTATACGGTGGGCACCGCCGCCCTGATCATGCGCGTGCTGAAGCTTCCCGACGGCCGGGTGCGCGCCCTGGTCCAGGGCCTGCAGCGGGTCCGGGTGGAGTATTTCACCGAGACCGACACGCTGTTCAAGGCCAAGGTGGAGATCCTTTCCGAATCCGAGATCGGCGAGCACGACATCGAACTGGACGCGCTGTTGCGTTCGGTAAAGCAGACCCTCGAAAAGGCCGTGGCCCTGGGCAAGAACCTGCCCCAGGAAGTGCTGGTCATCGCCGCCAACCTGGACAGCCCCGGGCGGCTGGCGGACATGGTGGCCTCCAACCTGGACATCAAGCCCCCGCAGATGCAGGAAGTCCTGGAGATCGCCAACCCCATCCAGCGCCTGAAGCGGGTCAACGAGCTGCTGATGCGGGAAATCGACCTGCTGGAAGTGCAGCAGAAGATCACCATGGAAGCCCGCGGCGAGATGGACAAGAGCCAGCGGGAGTACTACCTGCGCCAGCAGCTCAAGGCCATCCAGCAGGAGCTGGGCGAAGGCAGCGAGCTGGCCGAGGAGATCCAGGCCTTCCGGGACAAGATCGCCAAGCTGAAGGTGCCCGAGGAGCCGCTCACTGAGATCGAGCGCAACCTGAAGAAACTGGAGCGGATGCATCCCGATTCCAGCGAGACCGCGGTGACCCGCACCTACCTGGAGTGGATGACCGAGATGCCCTGGGGCACCATCACCGAGGACAACCTGGACCTCAAGGAGGCCAAGCGGATCCTCGACGAGGACCATTACGGGCTGGAAAAGATCAAGGACCGCCTGGTGGAGTACCTGGCGGTTCGCAAGCTGAACCCCGAGCACAAGGGCACCATCCTGTGCTTCGTGGGGCCTCCCGGCACCGGCAAGACCAGCCTGGGACGCAGCGTGGCCCGGGCCCTGGGGCGGAAGTTCGCCCGCATCTCCCTGGGCGGCGTCCATGACGAAAGCGAGATCCGCGGCCACCGCAGGACCTACGTCGGCGCCATGCCCGGCCGGATCATCCAGGCCCTGCATCAGATCGGATCGGTGAACCCGGTGATCATGCTGGACGAAGTGGACAAGATCGGCCGGGACATGCGCGGCGACCCGTCCGCCGCGCTCCTGGAGGTGCTGGATCCCGAGCAGAACCACACCTTCCGCGACCACTACATGAACGTGCCCATCGACCTGAGCCAGGTGCTGTTCCTCACCAACGCCAACGAGCTGGACCCCATCCAGCCGGCGTTCCGGGACCGCATGGAGATCATCCACCTTTCCAGCTACACCCTGGAGGAGAAGATCGGCATCGCCGAGCGCCACCTCATCCCCCGCCAGCTGGAAAAGAACGGGGTCACCGGCGCCCAGGTGGAATTCAGCAAAAAGGGCCTCCAGGCCATCATCACCGGCTACACCCGGGAGGCCGGCCTGCGCCAGCTGGAGCGGGAGATCGGCACGGTCTGCCGCAAGGTGGCCCGCAAGGTGGCCGAAGGGGAGCTCAAGGGCAAGCTCTCCCTCACCGACAAGAACGTGCAGGACCTGCTGGGCCCGGTCAAGCTGCTCCAGGACGAGCGCCTGAAGGCGCCTCGGGTGGGTGTGGTCACCGGTCTGGCCTGGACCTCCACCGGCGGCGAAGTGCTGTTCGTGGAAGCCCTCAAGATGCCCGGCAAGGGCGCCCTCACCCTCACCGGCCAGCTGGGCGACGTGATGAAGGAAAGCGCCCAGGCCGCCCTCAGCTACATCCGGTCCCGGGGCGACGCCTTCGAGATCGAACCGGAAACCTTCCAGAAATTCGATCTGCACATCCACTTCCCGGAGGGGGCCATTCCCAAGGACGGCCCCAGCGCCGGCCTGGCCATCGCCACCGTGCTGCTGTCCGCGCTCAAGGGCATCCCGGTGAAGAACACCTTCGCCATGACCGGCGAGATCGATCTGCGCGGCGAGGCCCTGGCCATCGGCGGGCTCAAGGAAAAGGCCCTGGCGGCGCTGCGGGTGGGGGTCAAGCACATCATCATCCCCTTCGCCAACCAGAAGGACCTGGAAGAGATCGCTCCTGAAGTCCGCAGGAAGCTGCACTTCCATCCGGTCAAGCACGTGGAGGAAGTGTTCGAGATCGCCCTGGAGGACTGGGTGCGGCCGGAGAAGCGCAAGAAGCCCAAGGCCGCCCCGGCCAAGGCGGACCATTGAGCCTGTTCGGTAATCTGCTCTCCAAATTCAAGCAGGGCCTCCAGCGCACCCAGGAACTGGTGCTGGCGCCCATGGCCCGGCTGCTGGGACTTCGCCGCCTGGACGAAACCCAGCTGGAGGAGCTGGAGGATCTTCTGCTCCAGGCCGACCTGGGCGTGCACGCCGTGACCCGGCTCATGGAACGGCTGCGCTTCGAGCTGAAGAAGTCCGGGGAAATCGATCCCAAGGCCGTTCTCAAGGACGAGCTGCTGAAGATCCTCCGCCAGGTGCCGCCCCGTCCGTTCACCGCCCAGGGCACCCAGGTGATGCTGCTGGTGGGCGTCAACGGGGTGGGCAAGACCACCACCCTGGGCAAGCTGGCCGCCTACCTGAAGGCCAGGAACGAAGAAGTGCTGGTGGTGGCCGGGGACACCTTCCGGGCCGCCGCCATTGACCAGCTGGAGCTGTGGGGCCAGCGGGCCGGGGTGCCGGTGATCCGCAACCAGATGGGCGGCGATCCGGCGGCCATCGCCTACGACGGGGCCGCCAGCGCCCTGGCCAAGCACATTCCCTGGGTGCTGGTGGACACCGCCGGCCGCCTGCACACCAAGGACAACCTCATGCGCGAGCTGGACAAGATCCGGCGCAGCCTGCAGAAGGTCATCCCCGAGGCCCCGCACCGGGTGCTGCTGGTGCTGGACGCCACCACCGGGCAGAACGGCCTGGTCCAGGCGGAGGCGTTCAAGCAGACCGCCGGGGTCACCGACCTGATCCTCACCAAGCTGGACGGCACCGCCAAGGGCGGGGTGGCCGTGCCCATCCTGGAACGGCTGAAGCTGCCCATCGCCTTCGTCGGCGTGGGCGAGCAGCTGGACGACCTCATCCCCTTCGACGCCGAAGCCTTCGTGGATGGCCTGCTAGATGTCTGACCGGTTGCTCACTCCCGACCTGGCCTGGGAGCTGGCCTGTGGCGGCCCGTTCCCGGACCCCGTTCATTTGACTGGAGACGAGAGTTTCATGGCCTTGGCCCTGCGCGAGGGCATGCTGGGGGTCGGCCTGTCCAGCCCCAACCCGCCGGTGGGCTGCGTGCTGGTGCGCGATGGGCGGGTGCTGGGCCGGGGCGTGCACACCCGGGCCGGCGACCCCCACGGGGAGATCATGGCGCTGCGGGACGTCGAACGCCGGGACGAACAGCCCCAGGGTGCCACCGTCTACGTGACCCTGGAGCCCTGCTGCTACCAGGGCCGGACCCCGCCCTGCACCTCGGCCCTCATCCGCGCCGGGGTGAAGCGGGTGGTGGTGGGGGTGCGCGATCCCAATCCAAGGGTGGACGGGGGCGGCCTGGCCATCCTCGCCGCCCACGGCGTGGAGATCCAGGAGGGGGTTCTCGGCCAGGCCTGCGCCCGGTTCCACGCGCCGTTCTTCAAGCTCATCCATACCGGCCTGCCTTGGGTCATGCTCAAGCTGGCGCTGGGTTCGGACGGCGCCATCGGCCCCGAAGGCCAGAACACCCAGGTGACCAACCCCGAGGTGCAGCACCTGGCCCATTCCCTGCGCCGGGCCAGCGAGGCCATCGTGGTGGGCCGTTGGACCGTCCAGGTGGACGACCCCCTGCTCACCGACCGCTGGCCCGCCCCCACCGCGCCCCACCGCCTGGCCCTGCGGGTGGTGCTGGACAGCCACGGCCGGCTCCCCGAGGACCGCAAGGTCTGGCAGTCCGTGGCCGGCCAGCCGGTGCTGCGGGTGGTGGTGGAAGACCTGCCGCCCCTGCGCGGGGTGGAGGACTTGCGCCTGCCTCCCGGGCCCAACGGCTGCAGCTTGCGGCATCTCCTGCACGAACTGGCCGCCCGCGGCGTCGGCCGGGTACTGTTTGAAGGGGGCGGCCAGCTGGCCCGGACCCTGCTCGAGCAGGGTCTGGTGGACGAGTTCCACCGCTTCACCTCCGATTCCCCGGCCCACGGCACGCCGGTGGACTTGAATGTCGCCAGCCTGCCCCACCTGCGGGCCCAGGTGAACTTCAAGGGCGGCCGCTGGGAGGTGCTGGCCCGGCGCTAGCCGGCTAGCCGCCGCCCACTAGGCGCACCACCTCCAGCTGGTCGCCATCCTGCAACGGGCTGGCCAGGTAGTCCGCCTTGCGCACCACCTGGCCGTTCAGCTCCACCGCGCTGCCGAAGGCCGGCAATTCCAGCCACTCGGCCAGATCGGCCACCGTGGCCAGCGCCGGCGTCTCCCGTTCTTGTCCGTTGATCAGCAGGCGCACGGCAGCCTCATCCCTTCCGGGCGGCGGCTCCGGCCCCAGTCACGAGTATTCATGGTCGTCCTCCGCGCTCGCGTTGGCTCCGCGTTCTGCGCTGCCTGCAGCATAGCATTCAGTGGGTGCGCCAGAAAACCAGGGCCAGGGAGACCACCGCCACCGCCAGCACCACCAGCAGCCGCCAGAAGGTGGGAGCGGAGCCCGCTCCGGATTCGCCCCGGGTGGCGCCGTCGGGGTCGGACAGGGCGGCCTGGGTGAGCTCGTCCTCCGGGGCCTCGGGAGGGTCCGGATGATACGGCACCAGGTCCCGGGAGATCTGCCCGAAGTACACCAGCTTCCAGGCGTCCTTGTCGGCGGCCGGCGGCGGTGTCCCGTCCAGCGGATCCTCCTGCCCATCGCCCGGAATCATTTCGTCTCCTCGGAAGCCAGCACCTGCTCAAGCACCTGGTTCACCAGCGTCGGGTTCATCTTGCCCTTTCCGGCTTTCATCACCTGCCCCACGAAGAAGCCTTTGAGGTTCTCCTTGCCCCCGCGGTACTGGGCCAGCGCCCCGGGGTTGGCCTCCAGCACCGCCAGCACCATGGCCTGGATCGGCGCCCGGTCCGAAACCTGGCCCAGACCCCGCTGGCGCACCAGGTCCGCCGGGGCGCCCTCGCCCGCCAGCAGCAGCGGGAATACCGTTTCCTTGGCCGTGTTGAGATTGACAGCCCCGGTCTCCACCATCCGGATCAGTTCCGCCAGGTGGGCGGGCTGAAGCCCCAGGGCCTCGATGCCTTGGCCCCGCCCGTTGAGGGCCCGGCTCACTTCGCCCAGCATCCAGTTGGCGGCCTGCTTGGCCAATCCGTCCCCGGCCACCGCCTCGAAGAAGTCGGCGAAGGCAGGGCTCTGCAGCAGCACCCCGGCCTCGTAGGCGGAAACCCCGTACTGGCCCGTGAACCGCTCGAAGCGGGCTTCGGGCAGCTCAGGCAGGGTGGCGCGCACCGCCTCCACCTCGGCCGGGGTGATGACCAGGGCCGGCAGGTCCGGCTCCGGGAAATAGCGGTAGTCCTGGGCGGCCTCCTTGCTGCGCTGGCTGCGGGTCACCCCCTTTTCCGCATCCCAGCCCCGGGTCTCCTGCCCGAAGGTTTCGCCCTTCTCCACCAGGGCCAGCTGCCGGTCGATCTCGTAATCCAGCGCCATGCGCACGAAACGGAAGGAATTGATGTTCTTCACCTCCACCCGGGTGCCCAGGGGCGCGCCGATCCGGTGCACGCTCACATTGGCGTCGCAGCGCATGGAGCCTTCCTCCAGGTTGCCGTCGCAGATGCCCAGGAACGTCACCAGCCGGTGCACGGCCTTGAGGTAGTCGTAGGCCTCCTGCCCGCTCCGCAGATCGGGGGCGCCGACAATCTCCAGCAGCGGCACCCCGGCCCGGTTCAGGTCCACGTAGGAACTGTCCGCGCCCAGGTCATGGTTGGACTTCCCGGCATCCTCCTCCAGGTGGGCCCGCTCGATTCCCGCCAGGATCACCCCCTCCTGGCCCCGCGCCTGGGGATCCCCGGGGAGACTGAGGCGGCCGCGCTCCACCACCGCCACCGGCCCCTGGGTGATCTGGTAGCCCTTGGGCAGGTCCGGGTAGAAGTACTGCTTGCGGTAGAACACGCTGCGCTCGCGGATCTCGGCCCCCACCGCCAGGCCCAGGGCGATGGCCATGCGCACCGCCTCGCCGTTGATCACCGGCAGGGCCCCGGGCAGGCCCAGGCACACCGGGCAGGTGCGCACGTTGGGGGTGCCGCCGTACTCGTTGCGGCAGGCGCAGAACATCTTGGACCGGGTCTGGAGCTGCACATGGACTTCCAGACCGATGACCGCTTCGTAGCCCGCTTTCATAACCACTCCCAGCTGCGATTATCCCGGAAATGATCCCCCGTGGGAGAATGGAAGCACATCGGCCATTCGCACCATTCCGGAGGTTGCCATGTCTTCTGCCATCCTGCCCCTGGGGGACCCCCGGTTGCGGCTGAAAGCCCAATCCGTGCCGGACCTCCAGGATCCCGCCTTCCGGGCCGAGAACGCCGAGCTGCAGGATGTGCTGGAGGCGTTCCGCAAGGAGCACGGGTTCGGCCGCGGGGTGGCGGCGCCCCAGATCGGCGTCTCCAAGCGCTTCATCGCCCTGAACCTGGGCCAGGGCCCCTTTTCGCTCATCAATCCCGAGATCACCTGGCGCAGCCCGGAGACCTTCACCCTGTGGGACGACTGCATGTGCTTCCCATGGCTGCTGGTGCGGGTGCGCCGGCACCGCTCCATCTCGGTGCGCTTCCTGGACGAGCGGGGGGCCTCCCAGCATTGGGAGCACCTGGGCCAGGCGGAGTCCGAGCTCATCCAGCACGAGTACGACCACCTGGACGGCATCCTGGCCACCGATCTGGCCGAAGGTCCCGAAGGCATCATCAGCCGGGAGGCCTTCGAGGCCTACCGGGACCGGTTCTCCGCCAGCGTGGACTACACCATCCAGCCGACCCTGGCATCCCCCGGCGCCAGTCCGGAAGGCTCCCGGTAACCCGGTTCATTTGCCCAGGCAGAAGCCCGAGAATACCTGGTCCAGCGCGCTTTCCGCACGGTCCTCGCCGGTGAGCCGGGCCAGCAGGCCCCAGGCCCCCTGCAGGGTCGAAGCGGCCAGCTCCGGCGGCGAGCCCGGTTCCAGCAGGGACAACAGCTCCATCTGCACCACCAGTTCGTCCAGCAGCTCCCGCTGCCGCCGGGTGGCCAGGGCGCCCAGGCAGGCGTCGGGGGCCAGGCCCCCCAGGAACCGCTGGCGCAAGGCCTCGGCCAGGGGTTCCAGCCGGCCGGTCAGGGCGGAAATGCATGGCCCCTCCGCCGGCCCGCCGCCCAGGTCGGCCTGGTTGCGCACGGTCAGGACCTTCCCTGCGAAGGGTGCCAGCCGCTCCAGGATGGCGGGATCCGGAGCCGGGTCGGCCAGCGGCACCAGGTGCAGGATGAGGTCCACCTGCTCCAGCACCCCGCGCACCCGGGCCACCCCCAGGCGTTCCACCGGATCCTCGCTGTGGCGCAGCCCCGCGGTGTCGAACAGCAGCAGCGGCAAACCCGCCCACTGGGCCCGCACCTCCAGCACATCGCGGGTGGTGCCGGGCACTTCGGTGACGATGGCCCGGTCGGCCCCGGCCAGGGCGTTGAACAGGGTGCTCTTGCCGGCGTTGGGCCGGCCCACCAGGGCCACCCGGATCCCGTCCAGCAGCCATCCGGCGGCCGAGGCCCGGGCCTGTTCCACGTGGAACAGTTCCTTGAGCGGCCCCAGGTCACGATGCAGGTCGTTCAAATCCAGCAAGATGCCTTCATCTTCCCCATAGTCCACCGAAGCCTCGGCGCGGGCCAGCCAGGGGGCCAGGGCCTGCCGGGCCTGGCCCACCCAGGCCGGCAGTCCCCCGGCGCGGGCCTGGGCCTGGCGCAGCTGGGTGTCGGTGGTGGCGTTCACCAGGTCGCGCAGGGCCTCCGCCTCCAGCAGGTTCTGCTTGCCGTTCAGCAGGGCGCGCCGGGTGAATTCCCCGGGCTCGGCCAGGCGGATGCCCATCCGCCCCAACTCTTCCAGCAGCCGCTTGACCAGGAGCGGGTTGCCGTGCAGCTGGAACTCCACCAGATCCTCGCCGGTGTAGCTGCGCGGCCCCGGAAAGAACAGCACCAGGGCCTGCTCCCGGTAGCCGTCCCAGGCCAGGGTGCGCACCGCCGCCAGCCTGGGGCCCGGCAAGGCAACCAGGGGTCCGAGCCGGCCCCCCAGATCGGGGCCGGAAACCCGCACGATGGCCACCGCCGAAGGCAGCAGCGGGGTGGCGGGGGCGCAGATGGAATCCCACATGGTGGCAGCCCGCCCTCCTCCGGCGGATGCTCTACTGTACGATCCCAGGCAGCCCCGCAGCAGATGGCGATCCCGCCATTGTCGAATAATTGAGATTGGGTAATCCGGTAATCCTGGGTAAAATTCTGAGCCTAGCCGACCCAGTTCTTCTTAACCCGATTTTTCAACGGATCCCCGCCACCAGGTTTCCCCCGGCCGAGGGAAACCCGGGCCTCCCGGATTTCATCACCCTTCTACGGAGGAGCCATGAGCTTCCCAGCCTATCTCGATCTCAAGAACCTCAAAGACCTTTTTCCAAAGGACTTGACTCCCGCAGAAGTGGCCAAGGCGCAAACCATCTTCCTGAAGCGCCTGTCCCTCGAGGCGCACCAGTTCTACGGCGGCAAGATGACCATGATCCCCAAGGCCGGCATCTATGATTTCGGCTGGTTCGGCGTCTACTACACAGCCGGCGTCTCGGCCATCTCCACCGCCATCAGCGACAACAACATGCAGTCCTACAACCTGTCCAACCGCAGCAACCTGGTGGCCATCGTTTCCGATTCCACCCGGGTCCTGGGCGACGGCGACTGCACCCCCAGCGGCGGCCTGGGCGTGATGGAGGGCAAGGCCTTCCTCATGTACTACCTGGGCGGCGTGGACGCCATGGCGCTCTGCATCAATTCCCACACCGAGCCCGGCGCCTACAAGGCCGGCTTCGATTTCCGCGCCATGGGCAAGCATGAGCACGACGCCCAGAAGATCATCGACTTCGTGCGCATGGCCACGCCATCGTTCGGCGCCGTGAACCTGGAGGACATCTCCCAGCCCAACTGCTTCAAGGTGCTGGACAGCCTGCAGGACTGCGGGATCCCGGTGTGGCACGACGATGCCCAGGGCACCGCCTGCGTCACCCTGGCCGGCATGATCAACGCCATCAAGCTGGCGGGCAAGGATTGGAAGAACGTCAAGGCCGTGTTCCACGGCGCCGGCGCCTCCAACGCCACCATCGTCCGGCTGATGCTCACCGAGGGCATGGACCCCAAGAACGTCATCGTGTTCGACTCCAAGGGCGGCCTGCACGCCGGCCGGGACGACGTCAAGGCCGACGCCCGGTTCTACCGCAAGTGGGAGATCTGCCAGCGCACCAACCCCAACCGCATCGACGACATCCGGGAGGCCTGCAAGGGCGCGGACATCCTCTGCTCCCTGTCCACCCCGGGACCCGGCGTGGTGAAGAAGGAATGGATCGAGCTCATGGCGCCCAAGGCCATCGTGTTCGCCTGCGCCAACCCGGTGCCGGAGATCTACCCCTACGAAGCCAAGGAAGCCGGCGCGCTCATCGTCGCCACCGGGCGCAGCGACTTCGCCAACCAGGTGAACAACTCCATGTGCTTCCCCGGCCTGCTGAAGGGCTGCCTGCTGGTGGACGCCAGCCGGGTGACCGACAAGATGGCCATCGCCGCCGCCCACTCCATGGCCAAGGTCCAGCAGAAGCGCGGCATGGACGTGGACCACATCATGCCCACCATGGATGACGTGGACGTGTTCCCCCAGGAGGCCGCCGACGTGGCCGCCCAGGCCATCGAGGACGGCGTCGCCCAGCGCAGCATGACCCCGGCCGAGGTGTTCCAGAAGGCCGATCACGACATCAAGGAGAACCGCGAGATGGTCCAGCTGCTCATGGAGCGCGACAAGATCAAGACCCCGCCCAAGAGCATGATCGACAACGTCCTCGCCGCCACCATCGCCGAGATCCGCGGCAAGATCGTCGCCGTGGCCGGCAGCGCCGACGAATAGCGAATACGGAAGTACAAGCAAAAGACGCGCTCTTCGGAGCGCGTCTTTTGCTTGTGGGAAACCCTAGAGCCGGGTGACCTTCAGGGCCTTGAAGGTGCCGGTGCCTTCGCTTTCGGTGGCGAAGCCGGGCTGCCGACTCAGCACCATGTGCACCCAGCGCCGCTCGCGCGGGCTCAGCGACGTGAAGGTGTAGCTGCCGAACGCCTTGGCCTTTTCGCTGGCGAACCCGGCCATGGCGATGATCTCCTTCATCCGGAACAGCCGGAACGATTCCACGTCCAGGTAGGCCAGCTTGCCCTCCTCCCGTTCACCCTGGGCCTCGTGCAAGAGGAACTGCAGGGCGTCCAGGGCCTGGCCCTTGTTGCTGGTCAGCCAGGAGGCGTCGGGCCCGGACAGGACCAGCCGGTTCGGGAACAGGGCCTCGTCCCCGGACGGGCCGAAAGCGGCGGTCACCGTGAGGCCGAGCTTGCCGCACCAGCGGGTCACCAGCTCAGGGGTTTGTTCCAGCGGAAGGGAAGACTTGCGCATGGGATCCTCCTCAGGCCACGACGGGCTGGGGCTTGTAGGTCTTGATCACCAGCCAGGTCTGCAGGATGCCGATGATGTTGAACATCAGGTAGTAGAGGCACAACCCTGAAGGCGTCCTGGCGAAGAAGAACGAGAACATCACCGGCATCAGGACCATCATCATCTTCCGCTGGGCCGGATCGCCCACCGCGGGGGTCATGGCCTGCTGGATGATCATGGACACGCCCATGAGCACCGGAAGGATGTAGAAGGGATCCTGGGCGGAAAGATCGGTCAGCCAGCCGAGGAAGGGCGCGTGACGCAGCTCGAACACCGCGTTGAGCATGGACCACAGGGCGAAGAACACCGGCATCTGCAGCAGCATGGGCAGGCAGCCGCCCATGGGGTTGTGCCCGTTCTTCTTGTAGAAGGCCATGAGCTCCTTCTGCATTTCCGCCTTCTTGGCCATGTCGTTGCCGAACTTCTCGTACTTGGCCTGGAGCGCCTTCTGGAACGGCTCCAGTTCCTTCATGCGGACCATCTGCACGGTGGTCTTGGTGTTCAGCGGCCACAGGGCGCCGCGGATGACCACGGTCAGCAGGATGATGGACCAGCCCCAGTTGGGCACCACGGAATGCAGCCCGCGCAGGATGTAGAACAGGAACTGGGCCACCAGCCCGAAGAAGCCGAAGTCCACCACCTGCTTGAACATCTTGCCTTCCTCCGGCTGGCCCGGGGCGTGGAACAGGCCCAGCGCTTCCGACTGTTTGGGGCCCAGGTAGAGGCGGGCGGAGGCCTTGCCGGTGCCATCCGGCGTCAGCAGGTAGCCCGGGGTGCTGTCGAGGTTCCGCACGGTTTCCCGGGAGACGTCCCAGATGGCGGCGAAGTAATGGGTGGTCTGGGTGGGCTTCTTGGGGTCCGTCCCGGCATCCATGCCCAGCCAGCGGGAGGCGGGCGGAAGGTCCTTGCGCTTGGAGCCCAGGAAGCTGAAGAAGGGATCCTTCAGCATGGCGGTCCAGGCCACGGCCTTGATGGATCCGTGTTCAATGGTGAACATCCGGCCCAGACCCTGGACTTCCAGGGCGTTGCTGGGCTTGGGCAGCAGGTTGAGGGCGGCGCCCCGGGGCGAAGCCCATTCCATGGAAACCACGTGGCCCTGGGCTGGCACCAGGTAGGTGAGCTGGTCCCCCTGGCCGTTGCGGAAGGTCACCGTGTGGCCTTCAGGGGTGCCGGCAATCTGGGGCTCCCCTTCGAACCGCGTGTTGACCGCGCCGCCCAGGCCCGGGAAGTCCTTGGAAAGCTCGGTGCCGTCCTTCTGCTTGGCCTCGGGGAAGAACTCGGTGCCGTCATTCCACTCCACCTGCACCAGGGCGCCATCACCCTTGCGCCAGGTGAGCTTGAGCGCATCGTTCTGGAAGCTGACCCTGGCCAAGGGATCCACAGCCCCCACCGGAGGCAGGGGCGCGGCCGAGGTAGCGACGGAAGCCTTGGCTGGCGCCGAAGGGACCGGGGCCTGCGCCGGACCCTGGGTCTGGACGATGGCCGGGCGGGGCGGGTTCAAGCGCGTCATCAGGAGGTTGTAGCCCCCGAGCAGCAGGACGCTCAGGACCACAAAGATCAGCATGTTCCGGTTTTTCATCGAGTTTCCCAACGGCTCAGAGCCAGCCGAAGCTGGCTTTCGATTTCATGGAATGAGAATGGACAGCCCTTTGGTGCGCCCCGTGCAGGGCGAACCCATACCACATATCGTAGATCGTCCGGACCAGGTTCTTCTCGAAGGATCTTGAGAAAGGCCATGCGTACCCGCCGCCGGAAGCGGTTGCGCTGGGTGGCGCGTCCCTGCTTCCTCGACGCGTTCACCAGAAGCATGGGTTCCAGGCCTCCGGCCCAACGCCAGACTCTGATGTCCAGAAGCTGCTCCCGCCCCAGCAATGGGCGGGGAGCAACACTGGGAACCGCGTGATCCTGGCGTTGCACGACCCGGTAGCGCCCGGCTACCCTCATTCGAATTAAAGTGCTAGGACGTGGCGGCCCTTGGCACGACGACGTTTCAGCACCAGGCGGCCGTTCTTCGTCTTCATGCGGGTTAGGAAACCGTGGGTTTTGGCACGGCGCCGGTTGTTGGGCTGGAAAGTCCGCTTCATAGAACACCTCATGGCCCCGTCTGCAAGGAAAGGGCGAACCTTCGAGGCTACCAGGAGCTCAATCGTCACTCAACCCTAAAGAGTGGCCCCCGCTTCCGGATGGCAATGCTAAAGTACTTTTCCCGCACCTGGAATGGAGTTCTGGGGCCTCTACCCCAAGATTGGTCTGACGCCCGTTCCGGGTCGGACTCCATTTCGACGTCATAGACTGGGACCTCGCCATGTCACACGATCCACAATCCCTCTGGGAAACCCTGCGCAAAGGACTCGCCCAGCGACTGCCGGAGCGCACCTTTGCCGACTGGATCGAACCCTGTTCCGCAATCAATTTCGACGGCACCACCCTGCTGATCCAGGTGCCCTCCCCGTCCGCCCGGATCTGGATCGAGCAGCAGTTGGCGGAAGAATTCCATGATGTGCTGGTGCAGTCCGACCTGGCCAGCCTGAGGCTGGGCTTCATGGTGGCCGGCGATGCCAAACCCCCGAAAACCACCAGCAGTTCCAAGGCCGCCGCTCCGGCCGGCGCCGAAACGGTCGTCAATTCGCCTTTTCCCCAGGGATTCCAGCGCTACACGCTGGACCGGTTCGTGGTGGGGCCCAACAGCCAGCTCGCCTTCGCAGCGGCCAACGCCGTGGTGGAAAGCCACGGCAAGCCCAATTCATCCCTTAATATGAATCCTTTGTTCGTATATGGTGGGTCAGGACTGGGCAAAACCCACCTGATGATCGGAATCGGCAAGGGGCTACTGGCCAAGAACCCGGCCTTGAAGATCGTCTACCTGAAGGTGGATAACTTTTTTAATGAACTAACTATTGCTATTCGGGCCAAGAATACCGAGCCCATGCGCAAGAAGTACCAGCAGAACGATGTGCTGCTCCTGGATGATGTCCAGACCTTGGGCAAGATGGAACGGACCCAGGAGGAAATTTTCTACATCCTGGAATACCTGCTTCAGTACGGAAAGCAGATCGTGATCACCTCGGACAAGCCGCCCCAGAAGCTGGAAGGCCTCCACGACCGCCTGATCACCCGGTGCAAATGGGGACTCACGGCGGACATCCAGCCGCCTGATTTCGAGACCCGGGTGGCCATCCTGCGGAAGAAGCTGGAGGACGAGGTGTTCAAGGACCTGCCCGAAGTGGGCGAGGAGGTTATCACCTTCATCGCCCACAAGGCCAAGGGCAGCGTGCGCGACCTGGAAGGCCTGCTCACCCGGGTGGTGTTCCAGAGCAGCTTCCTGGGGGTCTCCCCCAGCCTGGAGGTGGCCCAGCTGGCCTTCCAGGGGCTCACGGGCAACGAGGCCACCGCCTCCATCTCCATGGAACGGATCTGCCGCATGACCGCCGAGACCTACAATATTTCGTTCAATGACCTGATGAAGAAGAAGTCGCGCCAGCAGGCCATCCTGTTGCCCCGGCAGGTGGCCATGTTTCTCACCCGCGAGCTCACCGCCTCCTCCTTCACCGAAATTGGCCACAATTTCAACAACATGCACCACAGCACGGTGATGAACGCCATCAACTCCGTCAAGAACCGCATGCAGAAGGATGGCGATTTCCACAAGATTGTCCACTCCCTGCTGAATAGCATCCAATGATTTGATTCGAGTTATTTCGCAACCGACAGGAACGGCAGATCCCGGCCGGCAGCACCTGCGGATATCCTCACCACCCGTTCCCCGGTTCCGGGCTTCCACGCGCCAATCCACCGCTCCAGGCCCGTGAAGCACATCTGCCCAGAGCCGTAGTTTCAAGCTACAATAAGGGTTTGGATCGATATCCGCAGGATTGCTCTCCACTCAGCATAATCAGGGTGATTCATGAACTTTCAAGTACAGGTTTCAAAAGAACGTCTTGATAAGACCTTGGGGATTCTGAAGCATGCCCTGGAACGGAGGGTGACGCTGCCCATCCTGCAACACATCCTGGTGGAAGTGAACGATCACGAAATGACCCTCAAGGCCACCGACATGGAACTGGCCTTCGAGGCCGTGGTTCCGGTGGAGGGCCAAGGCAGCCGGGTGGTGGCGATTCCCGGCAAGAAGTTCATCGAAACGGTTCGCGTCTATCCGGACGGGCTGCTGACCCTGGAATGGCCGGATACCGGCAACCGCATCTGGCTCCGCGCCAAGGGCTTCAACTCGGAACACAACATCCAGCCGGGGGAGGGCTTCCCGGAGCTGCCCAAGCCTGAACCGGGCTTGCCGGTCGTCACGGTGCCCGCCCTGGCCTTCCGCCGGGCCATCCAGCTGGGATCCATCTCGGTGAGCAAGGACGCCACCAAGCCCGCCCTGTCGGGCGTCCTGCTGCATCTGAGCAAGCACTTCATCCGGGTGGTCTCCACCGACGGCTTCCGCCTGGCGGTGGTGGAGGTGCCCTGCGAAACCGGACTGGAGACCGATGCCCGGCTGATCGTGCCGCGCCGGGCCCTGGACCTGCTGCCCTCCTCCCTGGGCGACGACGGCCAGCTGACCCTTTCCTGGGACGAGCGCAGCCTGTTCATGGACCAGCCCGGACTCAAGTTCTCCACCCGCCGGGTGACCGGCAACTATCCGGCCTACGAGAAGGTGCTGCCCTCCGAACTGCCCAAGAAGGTCATCGTCGACCGGGAGGATTTCCTCCGGACCCTCCGGGTGGTCGGCCTCAAGAAGGACGACTACAACAAGAACGTCCGCCTGTTCTTTGAATTTCCCAACCTGCGGGTGTTCTTCCAGCACCCGGATGAAGGCGTGAACCAGGGCACCCTGGCCTTTTCCGGGGAAGAGCAGCCGCTGGAGCTGGCCTTCAACATCGACTACCTCACGGAACTCCTGGAACGGCTCCCGGGAGAGGAGGTCGTCTACCAGTTCAAGGACGATGTGGGACAAGGGATCTTCATGTCCCCGAGCATCGAGGACATGAGCTTCCGCTACATCCTCATGCCCGTTAAATTTGCCAACCCCAGCTGAAGCCACCCCCCTGTTCCTGTAGAAGCGAGTATTGATGACCCCAGAAGTTAGCCCTACCCACATCAAGGAAGACGAACACACCTACACTGCCGATAACATCACCGTGCTGCGCGACCTGGAAGCGGTACGCAAGCGGCCGGGGATGTACATCGGCGACACCGACGACGGCAGCGGCCTGCACCAGATGGTCTACGAAGTGGTGGACAACTCGGTGGACGAGGCGCTGGCCGGATACTGCACCCGGGTGGAGGTGTTCATCCACGACGACGGCAGCTGCTCGGTGGAGGACAACGGCCGCGGCATCCCCACCGATCTGCACAAGGAGGAGAACCGCTCCGCCGCCGAAGTGATCATGACCGTGCTGCATGCCGGCGGAAAGTTCGACGACAACTCCTACAAGATCTCCGGCGGGCTGCACGGGGTCGGCGTGTCGTGCGTGAACGCCCTGTCGGAGCGGCTGTGGCTCACCATCTGGCGGGACGGCAAGGAACACGCCATGACCTTCACCCGGGGCCACGCCGACGCCCCGCTGGGGCTGGTGGGGCCCACCACCCGCCGCGGCACCCGGGTCCGGTTCAAGCCCGACGCGGAGATCTTCCACTTCAAGCTGGATTTCTCCTTCGAGGTGCTCAGCCAGCGCCTGCGCGAACTGAGCTACCTGAACAAGGGCGTGCACATCAAAATCACCGACGAGCGCACCGGGGAGCACCACGACTTCTTCAACGCCGGCGGCATCGACGCCTTCGTGGAGCACCTGAACCGCACCAAGGTGGCCCTGCACAAGCCGCCCATCCACATCGAGGACACCAAGAGCGACACCACCGTCGAGGTGAGCCTGCAGTGGAACGACACCTACCAGGAGACGCTGTACTGCTTCACCAACAACATCCGCAACCGCGACGGGGGCGCGCACCTGGAGGGCTTCCGGGCGGCCATGACCCGGGTCATCAACACGTACGCGGAGAAGAACAACCTGCTCAAGTCCGCCAAGGTGGCCCTGTCCGGCGAGGACGTGCGGGAGGGCCTCACCGCGGTCATCTCGGCCAAGGTGCCGGACCCCAAGTTCAGCAGCCAGACCAAGGACAAGCTGGTCTCCAGCGAGGTCAAGGGCATCGTGCAGACCATCGTCTACGAGCGGCTCACCAGCTTCTTCGAGGAGAATCCCCGGGAGGCCAAGGCCATCCTGGAGAAGGCCATCGAAGCCGCGCGCGCCCGGGAGGCGGCCCGCAAGGCCCGGGAACTGACCCGGCGCAAGGGCTCCCTGGACAGCGCCGGCCTGCCCGGCAAACTGGCGGACTGCCAGGAGAAGGATCCGGCCCTGTCGG
>JARLGP010000218.1 GCA_031292735.1 Holophaga sp. | reverse complement strand
GCGCCGGGTGAGCCAGGCGTAATAGCTGCATCCGATCGGGCCGTGGACGATGTGCACGATGTCCCGGGTGGGGCCCAGCACCACGCCCTTGCAGCCGGCGTAGGCGCAGCCGCGCATGCTCAGGATGCCCGGGATGGTGCGCGAGTTCACCGCGATCTGCGGCGTGGTGGGACGGCCTTCGAACTCGCCCACGTGCCGGTTGACGATGATCTGCTTCTCGCGCTTGCGGGCCACCTTGGCCGGATACTTCTTGAGCATTTCCTGCTTCAGCTCCTCGGCACTGATTTTCGAGGACATGGGTTCTCCCTAAAAAGGTGGTTGGCCTACCGGTCCAGCAGGCTGTCTCCGGGTTCGCTGGCGCGGATGCGCCGGACTTCGGCCACGGGCAGCACGAAGATCTTGCCGTCGCCGTGGTTTCCGGTCTGGTTGCAGCGGATCAGGACGGACACCGCCCGCTCCACCATCTCCTCGTGGACCACCACGCTCAGGACCCGGTTCGGCATGAGGTGGTTGTCCTGGCCCAGCAGGGCGATGGCTTCCTCGTGGCCCTTGCCGGCGCCGTCCAGCAGCCGGAAATCCACCATCCCCTTGCCGCGGCCCAGGGCCTCCTTCGCGGTCATGGAACTGATGCCGGCGTCCGAAAGGGCCCGCTTGGTCTTGTTCATCATGTTCATGCGGATGACAGCCATGATCTCCTTCATGCCTGCACCGCTTCCGGGAGTTCCTCCGTCTCCTTCACCCCGGAGCTGATGGTGTAGACCTCGCTCACCGGCGAGACGAAGATCTTGCCGTCGCCGAAGGAACCGGTCTCGTTGGTGCGGGCGGCCTGGATCACCACCTTCAGCACCAGATCCTTGTCCTTGGCCGGCACGACGGTGATCAGCAGCTCCTTGGGAATCTCGTCGTAGACGATCTCGCCGATCTTGATGCCGCGCTGCTTGCCGCGGCCCACCACATTGATCTTGGTGACCGCCGGGAAGCCGGCCTCCATGAGCGCGGCCAGGACGGCGTCCACCCGCTCGGGGCGGACGATGGAACGTATCATCAACATGTTGCTCTCCTCGGTGGGTTGGGTCGGTTCAGCTGGCGATGCCGTAATCGATGAGCAGCTTTTCCAGCTCGTCGGTTCCGATGGGGGTGGGCACCACGAACATCCTGTTGCCGTCGATCTTCCGGGCCAGGGCGCGGTACTCGTCCGCCTGGCCATGGGTGGCGTCGAACTCGATCACGGTCTTCCGGTTGATTTCGGCCCGCTGGACCATGTTGTCCCGGGGCACGAAATGGATCATCTGGGTGCCCAGCCGTTTGGCGAACTCGGCGAGCATGGCGCTCTCGTTGTCGACATTGCGGCTGTTGCAGATGATGCCGCCCAGGCGGACCTTGCCGCCCTGGGCGAACTTCATGATGCCCTTGCAGATGTTGTTGGCCGCATACATCGCCATCATCTCGCCGGAGCAGACGATGTAGATCTCCTCGGCCTTGCCGTCGCGGATGGGCATGGCGAAACCGCCGCAGACCACGTCGCCCAGCACGTCGTAGAAGACGTAGTCGAGCGAACCGGCCGGCTCGTAGGCACCCAGCTGCTCCAGCAGGTTGATGGAGGTGATGATGCCGCGGCCGGCGCAGCCGACGCCGGGCTCCGGCCCGCCGGATTCCACGCAGACCACGTCGCGGTAGCCGACCTTGCGGATGTCGTCCAGGGCCACGTCCTCGCCCTCTTCCCGCAGGGTGTCCAGCACCGTCTCCTGGTGCAGGCCGCCCAGCAGCAGCCGGGTGGAGTCTGCCTTGGGGTCGCAACCCACCACCATCACCTTCATCCCCATCTCGGCCAGGCCGGCCACGGTGTTCTGGGTGGTGGTCGATTTTCCGATGCCGCCCTTGCCATAGATCGCAATCTTGCGCACAAAGCCTCCTTCGTCTTTCGTGGGCCCGGTTTCTACCCGGGAAGCATCCAGGAGGGTGTCCAGCCTCCCGGGGTATGGCTCTCCCTTCGCAATCACCGTGCCAGCCCTTGGCACCGCAGCGGAAACCCGCGCCGCGTCCGGTTCTGCCGCGAAACGGAACGACCATCCGGTGAATCCGGTCCCAATTCATTGCGACAATTTTGTCGAATTAAAATTTATTTTCGATGGTAAACAAGCAGCAAAAGGCTTTGAATCGCAAGCGGTGATTGATTATAGACAAAATTGTCGAATAGAAGACGTGTCGGGAAACTTATGTCGAGTGGTTGAAGGCGGCCCGGCCGCGCCCTACCCTGAAGGCGTCGAACCTGACGCCTGCGTCCAGGGGGGCGTTGGGCGCGGGTCTTCGAGCCGGTGCCACAGGGGGAGCCGGGATGTCGGTCGCAGGGCGGAGAATCATCGATACCAGGGCCGCGCCGGATACCTACCGGGCGTTGTGGCAGTTCCATGAGACCGAGATGGACGCGCTCCAGGCCGTGTCCCGGATGCTGGCCCGGAGCTCGGAGCACCGGGAACTGCTGCAGGAGATCCTCGGGGTGCTGGAGGAGAAGCTGGATGTCACCCGCGGCACCGTGATGATCCTCAGCCCGGACGGCGACGGGTTCACCGTGGAGGCCGTCGCGCCGGGCGCCGAGCGGCCCCATAATCTCGGCACTTTCAGGAAGGGCGAGGGCATCATCGGCAACGTGATGGCCAGCGGCGAACCGGAGATCGTGCCCCTGCTCAGCCAGGATCCGCGCCACAAGGACCGGGTCCACCACCGGGACGGAGAGAAGGAAGTGAGCTTCATCTGCGTTCCGGTGCGGGTGGGCAACGATCCTGTGGGCAGCCTCTCCGTCGACCTGCCGGCCCAGGGCATGACCCGGCTCAAGGACGTGGCGAGGGTGCTGGAGATCGTGGCCTGCCTCATCGCCAATGACCTGTGCAACCGCCGCATCGCGCGGGTCTGGCGCGAGAACCTGGAGCAGGAGAACCAGCGCCTGCGCACCGAGCTGAGCCACAGGTTCCGCCCGGAGTTCATGTTGGGCGATTCCTCCGACATGCGCCTGGTGTTCACCCGCATCCACCAGGTGGCCGCCAGCACCACCACCGCGCTGATCTGGGGCGAATCCGGCACGGGCAAGGAACTGGTGGCCTCGGCCATCCACTTCAACAGCCCGCGTTCGGGCAAGCCCTTCATCAAGGTCAACTGCGCCGCGCTCAGCGAAGGCGTGCTGGAGAGTGAACTGTTCGGCCATGAGCGCGGGGCCTTCACCGGCGCCCTCACCGCGCGCATCGGCCGGGTGGAGGAGGCCGAGGGGGGGACCCTGTTCCTGGACGAGATCGGCGAGTTCTCAGGCGCCATCCAGGTGAAGCTGCTGCGCCTGCTCCAGGAGCGCGAGTATGAGCGGGTGGGCAGCAACAAGACCCAGAAGGCCAACGTCCGTATCATCGCCGCCACCAACCGGGATCTTGAGAAGGCCGTCAGCGAAGGCTCCTTCCGCCAGGACCTCTTCTACCGGGTGAACGTCTTCCCCATCCACCTGCCGCCGTTGCGGGACCGCAAGAGCGACATCCTGCAGCTCACCAACCACTTCGTGAAGAAGCACGCCCAGGATCTGGGCAAGGAAGTGCGCCGGATCAGCACGCCCGCCATCAACATGCTCACGGCCTACCACTGGCCCGGCAACGTGCGCGAGCTGGAGAACTGCATCGAGTACGCCATGCTGCTCTGCCACGACGGGGTGATCCACGGCCACGACCTGCCCCCGACCCTGCAGATGCCGGAGGAGGCCCCGGTCCTGGGCGTTTCCGGGATGCTGAACGAACGGGTCGCCATCCTTGAGCGGGACATGATCAGCGACGCCCTCAAACGCTCCGGGGGCAACGTCAGCGCTGCGGCGCGGGAACTGGGCACCAACGAGCGGGTGTTGCGCTACAAGATCCGCAAGCTGGGCCTGGCCAGGCGCGAACGCTAGGAGCTAGAGCAGGAGCCGCATGGGCACCATCCGCGAAGGCCGGAACCCCATGGCTGCGTAAAGGGCCTGGGCCCGGTCATTGTCGCCGTCGGTCAGCAGGGTGATCCTGGCGATGCCCCGCTCCCGGCACAGCTCGAGCGCCGCCGCCACCAGGGCCCGGCCCAGACCCTGCCGGCGCCGCAAGGGGGCCACGACCAGATCCTCGAGCCAGGCCACAGGGGCGCCCAGGGCGGTGCTTGTGCTCCAGAGCAGGCTCACCATGCCCACCACCTCCTCGCCATCCCTGGCCAGCAGCAGCTTCCCCCGGGCCGGGTCGGCGAAGATCCGCCGCAGCCCCCGGAGCTGCGCCGCCGGGTCCGGCTGGAACTCGACCTCCTGGGCGAACAGCAGCCCGAGCAAGACCGCGCACTGGGGCAGGAAGGGTTCGCTCACTGGCTCGATCAGGGTGCTCATGAGAACTCCTCCGGCCCACATCATCCTGGTATAGACCATGCTGCTCAATTGGGACAGCACTTTGCCGTCTTCCCTTCTAGCGCGGTTCGACCAGGGACTGCATGAAGGCGGTATAGCGCGGTCCGGCGGTGGCGCCGGGGGGCAGGGCCCGGTCGAGCTCCGCCAGCAGCGCCGGCCCCAGGGTCAGGGCGGTGGCCGCCCAGTTCTCTTCCAGGTGGGCGACGCTGCGGGTGCCCGGGATCGGCACCAGGTCCGCGCCTTGCTCCAGCAACCAGGCAAGCGCGACCTGCCCCGGGGTGGCCCCCATCCGGGCGGCGATCTCCCGCACCACCGCCGTCAGGCGCATGTTGGCATCGAAGTTGTCGCCCTGCAGGCGGGGATCGCCGGTGCGGCGGAAATCGCCTTCCGGGACCGCCTCGGCGCGCACCGCGCGGCCGGTCAGGAAGCCCCGCCCCAGGGGCGCGAAAGGCACCAGGCCGATGCCCAGTTCCCGCAGGGTGGGTAGCACCGTCTCTTCCAGACCGCGTTCCCAGAGCGAATACTCGCTTTGCAGGGCGGTCACGGGGAGGACGGCGTGGGCGCGCCGGATGGTCGCCGGGGCGGCCTCGGACAAGCCGAAGCAGCGGACCTTGCCGGCCTGGATCAGGTCGCGCACGGTGCCGGCCACCTCCTCGATGGGCACCTGGGGATCCACCCGGTGCTGGTAGAGCAGGTCGATGTGGTCGGTGCGCAGCCGGCGCAGGCTGGCTTCGACCACATCGACGATGTGTCCGGGCTGGCTGTCGACCCCGACGATCTGGCCGTTCCCGAAGCGGAACCCGAACTTGGTGGCGATCCGCACCTCGCCGCGCCGGCCCTGGAAGGCCTCTCCCAGCAGTTCCTCGTTGGTGTGGGGACCATACGCTTCCGCCGTGTCGAAGAAATCGCACCCTAGCGCCAGGGCCCGATGCAGGGTGCGGATGGCCTCGCCCCGGTCGGCCGGGCCGTACCCTTGGCTCATGCCCATGCAGCCCAACCCCATCGCGGAAACGGTCAGGCCCTGAGTGCCGAGTTTGCGTGTCGTCATCGTGATCCTCCTTGAACAAGCAGCCACCAGTCTGCTGGGCCGAGGGCGCGCACCGGTAGTTCGATCCGGTCGATTGATTGCCTGTTTGTGCAAAAAAAACGCCCGCCCCCCGGCCCGGATCGGTGCGCCATGCCATCATGGCCCCGGAAGCCCCGCCATGATCCCCTGCCTCGATCCCCTGTTCGCCGACCACCGCAAGGAACTGGCGGCGCGCATCGCCCGGTTTGCCGGCGCTCCCGGCACCCACGGGACGCTCATCCCGCACCTGCGGATCTCCCGCTTCGACGCGCCGACCGAGTGCCACAACGGCATCTACGAGCCCTCCCTGGCCTTCGTCGCCCAGGGCGCCAAGGAGGTCCTGCTCGCCGGTTCAAGCTACGTCTACGACGAGGCGCACTACCTGCTCACCGCCATCGACCTCCCGGTGGCCTCCCGGGTGCGCCAGGCGTCCGTGGAGCGCCCCTACCTCAGCCTGTCCCTGAGCCTCGATCTGCGTCAGGCCGGGGAACTCATGGCCGAGATCGGCCTGGATCCGGCGCAGGCCACCCCCGATGCCCCCGGCCTGGCGGTCAGCCAGGTAGCGCCCCCGCTCCTGGACGCCGCCCTGCACCTGGTCGGGCTCCTGGCGGCGCCCCAGGATATCCCGATCCTCGCGCCGCTGGTGGAGCGCGAAATCCTGTACCACTTGCTGACCGGGCCCCAGGGCGCCAGGCTGCGCCACCTGGTGACCCGGGACAGCCAGACCCAGCGGATCGCCAAGGTCATCGCCTGGCTGCGCCGGAACTACGCCCGGCCGCTGCGGATCGAAGCCCTGGCCCACGAGGCCAACATGAGCGTTTCCTCGCTGCAGCACCATTTCCGCCATCTGGCGACCATGAGCCCGCTGCAGTTCCAGAAGCAGCTGCGGCTCCAGGAAGCGCGCCGGCTGATGCTGGCCGGGGCGGACGCGGCCGACGCGGCCGACGCGGGCCACCGGGTGGGCTATGAAAGCCCTTCCCATTTCAGCCGGGACTACCGGCGGCTGTATGGCGCGCCGCCCCTGCGCGACGTGGCCGGGCTGCGCAACCTGGGCCGGGCGGCCGGGGCCTGAACGCTTGCGAACAGCTTTCTCGAAAGACGGTGTTTGAAGGCAGCACGAGGTAGTTCCGTCCCGCAGTTCCATGGCAGGACCTTCCGGGCGACCTTGCCAACGCCCGGCCCGCATGAGACGGTATAGGCTCCAACTGTGCTGGATGCACGGGAAGCAGGTGGGAATCCTGCGCTGCCCCGCAACGGTGTGTGCCCCGGTTCTTCCGGGTGGCCGCATTCGAGTCACTGGAGCGATGCTCTGGGAAGGCTCGGAGGTTCCTCGGAACCGGCCATGCACGAGCCCGGAGACCGATCCAGTCACCATCACCCCCGCCGTGGGAGCGGGTCGGTGCCCGAGCCACTGGGCTCGAAGCCCGGCACCCCCCTCGGCACGCACCCGCGGGAGGCGCGCATGACACCCCAGATCCAAGAGGACCCAGGATCCCATCAGCACCGGATGGGCCAACGGAAGGCGGCGGTGGACCGGCGCATCGCCTCCGCCACCCGGGAAAAGGGCCTGCTGATGGTCCATACCGGCAACGGCAAGGGCAAGAGCACGGCGGCCCTGGGGATGCTGGTGCGCTGCCTCGGGCACGGCTACCCCTGTGCCGTGGTGCAGTTCATCAAGGGCGAACAGGCCACGGCGGAAGGGGTGCTGGAGAACGTGGCCGCGGCCATGGGGGGCTCGCTGAGCTGGGACCGGTGCGGCCAGGGCTTCACCTGGGAGATCCAGGATCACGCCGCGGACGTGGCCCATGCCAGGGCCGGATGGGACCTGGTGCGCCGCCATCTGGCCGATGCCGGGCTGCGCTTTCTGCTTCTGGACGAATTGAACATCGTGCTCCGGCACGGGCTGCTGGATACGGCCGGGGTGCTGGCGGATCTCCAGGCCCGCAAGGCGGACCTCCACGTGGTGCTCACGGGCCGGGGCGCCCCGGAGGCGCTGGTGGACGCCGCCGACCTGGTGACGGAGATGAAGGACATCAAGCACCCGTTCCGGGCCGGGATCAAGGCCCAGGCCGGGATCGAGTTCTGATGCCCAGCCCGGTGGTGTTCCTGGGCGCCGGCCTCCTGGACGAGGTGGTGGGCGACCCCGAATCATGGCCCCATCCGGTCCGCGCCTTTGGCTGGATCATCACCCGGCTGGATTCCGCCCGGAGCGCCGTGAGGTCCCCGGGCCTGCTGCGGTTCCTGGGGACCCTCCTGGCCCTGGGCCTGCCGCTGGCGGCCGGCGCCTTCGCCTGGGGCGGCCTGAGGCTTTGCGGATCCTGGGCCTGGCTGGCGCAGATCCTGATGGGCGCCTGGATGCTCGCGGGGCGCAGCCTGCGGGAGGCGGTGCGGGCGGTGGCGGGGGCCCTGGCGGAAGGAGACTTGGCCCTGGCGAGGCAGCGCGTGTCCCGGGTGGTGGGCCGGGATACGGCCGAACTGGACCAGGACGGCGTGGTCCGGGCCGGCCTGGAGACCCTGGCCGAAAGCCTCTGCGACGGGGTGGTGGCACCCCTGTTCTGGTTCGCCCTGGGCGGACTGCCGGCCCTGTGGGCCTTCAAGGCGGTCTCCACCCTGGATTCCATGGTCGGGCACCGGGAGGCGCCCTGGACGTACTTTGGCTGGGCTTCCGCGCGGCTGGACGACCTGATGAACCTGGCGCCGGCCCGGATCACGGTGCTGCTCATCGCCGGCGCCGCGGGGTCCGGGGCCGCCCTGCGCGTGGCCCGGCGCGACGGAGGTCGGACCGCGAGCCCCAACGCCGGCCGGGTGGAAGCCGCCTTTGCCGGCGCCCTGGGGGTGGAGCTGGGCGGCACCAACGTCTACGATGGCGTCGCCAGTGAAGGCCCGCGCCTGGGCGATCCCCGCCGGCCCAGGGATCCGGGGGTCCTGCGGGAAGGCCTGGTGCTGGCGGCGCGGGTCAACGGGCTGGCGATTCTCCTGGGAACCGCGCTGCTGGGGGTCGTCCATGTTCTCTGAAACCATCCACGGCGGGCGCCTTCATGCCGCGCTCCGCGATCTCTCCCTGAAGCCCGGCGCCATCCTGGACTTCAGCGCCAACCTGAATCCCATGGGACCGCCCGCCTCGGTGCTGGAAGCCCTGCGCGGGGCGCTGCCGGGGGAACTGGCCGCCTATCCCGATGCGGAGGCCCCGGCGCTGCGGCGCCTGCTCTGCGGCCGCCATGGGGCCCGGGACCGGAACCTGGTCCTGGGCAGCGGAGGGGCGGCCCTGCTGTTCCTGGCCCTGCGGGCGCTGGCGCCGGAACGGGTCCTGCTGCCCGAGCCCTGCTTCCGGGAACAACCCAGGGCGATCCGGGGCGCGGGCGGGGAGGTGGTGAGCCACCCCATGGCCGGCCTGAGTCTCGACCTCGCCACCCTGGTCCCGGAGGAACGCGGCTGCGACGCGGTGCTGCTGACCCATCCCCACAACCCCACCGGCCATCTCCTTCCGGCCAGGGCCCTGCTGGACTGGATCACGGCGCATCCCCGCCTGGCCCTGGTTCTGGACGAGGCGTTCATGGATTACCACCCGGAAGAGAGCCTGGTCCAGGCCCTGCTGGAGCGCCCGAGGACCGTGATCCTGCGCAGTCTCACGAAGTTCTACGGCATGCCTGGCCTCCGGGTCGGCTACGGGTTCGCGGACCCGGCCACCGCCGACCGCATGCGGGAGCTGCAGGAGGCCTGGCCGGTGGGGCAGCTGGAACTGCTGGCCGCCCAGGCCGCCCTGGAGGACGAAGCCTATGCGAGCGCGACCCTGGCGGCCTTCCGGGTCGATTCGGCGCGGTTCCGGGCCGCCCTGGCCGAACGGCCCTGGATCGAGGTGCTGCCCGGCGCCGCGCCGTTCGTCCTGGTCCGGCTGCCCGGGGCATCGGGCACCGCCCTGGCGGGCCGGCTTCGGGAGAAGGGCCTCCTGGTGCGCATGTGCGCCCACTGGCCCGGCCTGGGCGACAGCTACCTGCGCCTGGCCGTGCGCGGCCCCGGGGACCAGGACCGGCTCCTGGACGCCATGGACGAATGCCTTGGGGGCATGTCTTAGGGGCAGCAGGCCGCGGCGGCCAGGGCCAGCTGCCGGGGATCGGTGAAACCGCCGGGGTCGGTTTCCGGCCGGGCCACCACCACCACGGCGCAGCCTTCCAGCCGGGCCGCGTCCAGCTTGGCTCCCAGGCCTCCGGCCGCCCCGCTGTCCTTGGTCACCAGGGCCCGGGCGCCGTGGCGCCGGAGCAGCTCCCGGTTCGCCTGGAGCGTGAAGGGGCCGCGTCCGGTGACGATCTCCGGGAGCTCCAGGCCGGCCGCGCGGCACGCGGCCAGGCTTTCGGGATGATCCAGCACCCGGACCAGGAGCGGAAGGCCGGTGCGCCGGGCCTCGGCCACGTAGGGCGCCAGGTTCCGGCTGCCGCTGGTGACCAGGACCGGGCCGCCCAGGCCGAAGGCCTTGCGGGCGGCGTCCGGATGGCCGGAAGCCGACAGGGTGCCCGGGGGCAGCTCGCTGGGCGCCCGGAGCCAGCGCAGGAGGGGCAGCCCGGTGCCGTTGGCGGCCAGGCGGCAGGCGGCGTGCAGCCCGGAGGCGAACGGATGGCCGGCGTCCACCAGCGCCCGCGCTCCGACGGCCGCGCAGAGCCCGGCGATGGCGCCGGCGTCCATGCGGCCGCTGCGCCGGACCAGGCCCGGCGGCAGTTCCAGGGGCGCGTCGGTGGCGGTGCACACCAGCAGGTCCAGCCCCTGGTCCAGCAGGGCCCGGGCCAGGGGCGCGGTCTCGGAGGTGCCGCCCAGGAGCAGGATCACAGCCGGTAGCCGCGCGGGGTGATGAACCAGCCGGCTTCCACCCGGCTGGTGGAGTTGCCGACGATGACCAGGCTGCGCATGCCCACCTCTTCCAGGCATAGCCGTTCCAGGGTGGTGAGCGCCAGCCGCTGGTCCGGCGCGCCCAGGGCGGTGGCGATGCCCACCGGGGTGCCGCCGGGCCGGTGCCGCAGCAGGATGGCCGCCGCCTCCTCCAGCTGGCGCACCCGTTTCCGGCTGCGGGGATTGTAGAGGGCCACCACCAGGTCCGCCGCGGCCACCGCCTCCAGGCGGCGCCGGATGGTGTCCCAGTCCGCCAGCAGGTCCGAAAGGCTGAGGCAGGCCCAGTCGAGCATGAGCGGCGCCCCGAAGGCGGCCGCGGCGGCGCTGGCCGCGCTGACCCCGGGCACGATCTCGATGGGGACGGTGAAGCCCTCGGCCGCGGCCATCTCCAGGGCCAGGCCGGCCATGCCGTAGATGCCCGCGTCGCCGCTGGAGACCAGGGCCACGTTCCGGCCCGCGGCGGCGGCCTGGAGCGCGGAACGGCAGCGCTCCAGCTCCCCGGTCATGCCGGAGCTGATCAGCGCCTTGCCGTCCAGCAGGTCCCGCACGTGCTCCAGGTAGAGGTGGTAGCCCGCCACGGTGTCCGCCTCGCGCAGGGCGGCCTCGGCCCGGGCGGTGCGGTCCAGGGGATGGCCGGGCCCGATGCCGACTACGGTCAGTTTTCCGGTCATGGCAGGGACTCCCGGGGTGCGGTGGAACCGGCCCAGAGCTCCTGGGCCAGGGCCACGGTGACGCCTTGGATGACGGTGCGGGGCAGCACCAGCCGGGTCCGGCTCCCCGCGAGCAGGGCCGCGGGCTCGGCCACCCCCGGCAGGTCCAGTTGCCGTACGGCGGCGGCGCTGGGGCTGAACCGGAAGGGGCTGGTGCGGATGTCCGCGGCCGGGATGAAACGCAGCGGCAGGCCCAGGCGCCGGGCGGCTTCCAGCAGGCCGGGCTCGGCGGCCTTGAGGCCGGCGCTGGCCAGCAGGCGCACCCGCTCCAGGACCATGCCGCTGCGTTCCAGCGCTTCCCGGACCGCGGCCACGATGGGCTCCGGGGCCGCGCCCCGGCGGCAGCCCACGCCGGCGATGAGATCCTTCACCGCCTCGGTGGTGGTGGTCACCACCGGTTCCCCGCCCAGGGCGTTGGCGACGGCGTGGGCCAGGGCGTTGGCGCCGCCTTCGTGGCCGGAGAGCAGGGCGATGGCCCAGCGGCCATGCACGTCCGCCACCACCACCGCGGGGTCGGTGTGCTTGCTTTCCATCCGGGCGGCCAGGGCCCGGGCCACGGCCCCGGCGGGGGCGAACAGCACCATCCGGCGCCGAACCGGCCACAGCTGGGCCAGCAGATCGGCCATGCGGTCGAAGGGTTCCGCGTCGGCCGCCGGCACCCCCCGGTGGGCATGGAGGCTGCCTTCCCCCAGGGCCTCGCGCAGGACCCGGGCGGAAACCAGCCCCTGGGGGCTGAGGGTGATCAGGGCGAGGTCGGTCATGGCCTGGCTGCCCGGAAGCCATGGCCGAAGTCGGCGGCGTACAGCCGGCTGGCGGCGTGGCCCCGGGCCAGCGCCTCCCCCACCAGGATCAGGGCGGTGGCGCGGATGCCCGCGGCCTCCGCCTGGGCGCCGATGCCGGACAGGGTGCCGCGCAGGATGCGCTGCCCGGGCCAGGAGGCCCTTTCCACCACCGCCGCCGGGCAGTCCGGGCCGTAGAAGGGGATCAGCTCGGCCGCCACCTCGGGCACCTTGTGGGCGCTGAGGTAGAGGCAGAGGGTGGCCTTCAGTGCCGCCAGCCGGGGCAGGTCCTGGCGCTCGGGCATGGGGGTGCGCCCCCGGGTGCGGCTGAGCACGATGGTCTGGCTGGTCTCGGGCACGGTCAGCTCCACGCACAGGGCCGCCGCGCTGGCCTGGAAGGCGCTCACGCCCGGGGTCACGTCATAGGCGATGGCCAGGGCGTCCAGCCCGTCCATCTGCTCGCGGATCGCCCCGTAGATGCTCGGGTCGCCGCTGTGCAGGCGCACCACGTCCAGGCCCCGGTCCCGGGCTCCGGCGCACAGCGCCAGGGTTCCGCCCAGGTCGAGGCCCGCGCTGTCGTGGCGCTCGCAGCCTGCCGGGAGCAGCGCCAGGACCCCGGGGCTCACCAGGCTGCCGGCGTAGATGCAGACCCGCGCCGAGGCCAGCAGGCGCGCGGCCTTCACGGTCAGCAGGTCAGGGTCGCCCGGGCCTGCGCCCACGAAATGGACCGTCATGATGGCCCTCCTTCCAGGATGATGACGCTGAGGGGGTCGCAGCCTTCCGCGGCCAGTCGTTCCGGGCTGAGCCGTTCCACGGATTGGCCGGCAAGACCCAGGCGCTGGCAGCGCCACAGGTGCCCGCGGCCCAGGCGCCGGGCCAGGTCCGCGGCGAACCCGGCGGCGCCGGGGG
>JARLGP010000217.1 GCA_031292735.1 Holophaga sp. | reverse complement strand
TTCCACCGGGCCAGCGCCAGGGTCAAGGTGAACCGGGAGCTGGCGCCCTACATCGGCTTCACCACCTCGCTGGTGCTGTGCGCGCTGGGCACCGGCCTGGCCCTGCTGCTGGCCAGCAACCTGCCCCTGGCCCCGGGCAGCGGCTTGGGCCTGTTCGTGCCGGCCTCCCTGTCCACCCTGCTCACCGGCTTCATCCTGCTGATCACCCGGCGCAAGGCGCTCACCCAGGTGGTCGGCTACCTGGTGCTGGAGAACGGCATCTACCTGTTCGGGCTGATGCTGGTGGAGCAGATGCCGGTGCTGGTGGAGACCGGGATCCTGCTCGACCTGTTCGTGGGCATCTTCGTCATGGGCATCGTCATCGATCACATCACCGTGGCCTTCGACTCCAGGGACACCCGCCATCTGGCAGAACTGAAGGACTGACCCATGGTCTGGCTGCTCATCGCCCTCCCGCTCCTGGCCGCCGTGCTGGCCTTCTTCATCGATTCGGTGCCGGTCCGGGTGCGGCTGCTGCCGGCGACGGCCATCCTGCACCTGGCCGTCCTGGTGCTGGCCCTGTGCGGCTGGAACCTCCTGCCGGCCAACCCCTGGCTGGGGCTGGACGCCCTGGGCGGCTGGACCCTGCTGGTGATCAGCGTGCTGTTCCTGTTCTGCGCCTGCTACGCCCCGGCCTACCTGGCGCTGCGCCCCGACCGGGACAACCGGGTGTTCGTCACCAGCTTCCTGGCCTTCCTGGGCCTGGCCTCGCTGCTGGCCTCGGCGCGCCACCCGGGCCTGGTCTGGGTGGCCATGGAGACCACCACCCTGGCCACCGCCCCGCTGATCTACTTCAACCACAACCGGCGCTCCATCGAGGCCACCTGGAAGTACCTGATCATCGGCTCGGTGGGCATCGCCCTGGCCCTGCTGGGCACCCTGTTCCTGGCCTACTCGGCGCACATGGGCGGCCTGTCCGAACCGCTGTTCTACACCAGCCTCATGCAGGGCGCCGGGGGCCTGTCCCGGCCCTGGCTGCGGGCCGGGTTCGTGCTGGCCCTGGTGGGCTACGGCACCAAGATGGGCCTGGCGCCGCTGCACACCTGGAAGCCGGACGCCTACGGCGAATCGCCCGGGGTGATCGGCGCGCTGCTGGCGGGCGGCGTCACCAGCTGCGCCTTCCTGGCCCTGCTGCGCTTCTACGCCATCGTGGCGGCGGCCGGGGAGATCCAGTTCGCCCGGGAGCTGATGGTGGCCATGGGCCTGCTGTCCATGCTCTGGGCGGCGGTGTTCATGGTCCGCCAACTGGACATCCGGCGCCTGCTGGCCTACTCCTCGGTCGAGCACATGGGCATCCTCGCCTTCGGCATCGGCATCGGCGGCCGCGCCGCGCGCTTCGCCCTGTTCCACCTGGCCGCCAACGCCCTGGTGAAGGGGGTGCTGTTCATGGCCGCCGGCAACATCAACCGCAGCTACGCCAGCAAGCGGCTGCCCTACGTCACCGGCGCCATCCGGCGCACCCCGGTGTCGGGCTGGCTGTTCTTCCTGGGCTTCCTGGCCATCACCGGCACCCCGCCGTTCGCCCCCTTCATCAGCGAATTCAACATCGCCGCCACCGCCCTGGCCCGGCCCTACCTGTGGACCGGCATCGCCTTCCTGGTGCTGCTGGGCGGCATCTTCCTGGCCATGAGCGACATCGTGGTGCAGGTGGTGTTCGGCACTCCGCCGCCCGACCGGGTGCGCACCCCGTACCGGGACACCCTGGCCACCACCGCCCCGCTGGTGCTGGCCCTGGCGCTCTCCATGGCCATGGGCCTGTGGCTGCCCGGCCCGCTGGGCGCGATGATCCGCGCGGCGGCCGCCCTGGTGGAGGGACACCCATGAGCGAAACCCTGTTCACCCCCCTGCACAACGGCCAGGCGGTGCCCCTGGCGGAGATCCCCGACCTGGCCCTGGCCGAGTTCCGGGCGGCGGTCATCCAGGGCGTGCGCACCGGCCTGCGCCTGGCCTGCCTGTGCGCCGACCCGGAGCTGAACCTCTACGCCGTGCTCGCCGACGACCGCGCCGGCCTGCTCCGGGCCGGACGCACCCGGCTGGAAGCGCCGCGCTACCCGTCCCTCACCCCCGAATGCCCCCAGGCGCACCTGTTCGAGCGGGAGCTGGCCGAGCAGTTCGGCATCCGGCCCGAAGGCCATCCCTGGTTCAAGCCGGTGCGCTTCCACGCCTCCTGGGCCGAGGGCCGGGACGCCTGGCAGCGCACCGGGATCGAGCCCGGGGTCCTGGACTTCTACCAGGTCAAGGGCGACGAGGTGCACGAGGTGGCGGTGGGCCCGGTGCACGCCGGGGTGATCGAGCCCGGCCATTTCCGCTTCCAGTGCCACGGCGAGACCGTGTTCCACCTGGAGATCGCCCTGGGCTACCAGCACCGGGGCATCGAGCGGGCCCTGCTGGGGGGCCCCCACCCGCTGAGCCTCAAGCACGCCGAGACCGCCTGCGGGGACAGCAGCATCGCCCACACCTGGGCCTACTGCCGGACCCTGGAGGCCCTGGCCGGGGTGACGGTGCCGGCCCGCTCGGAGCGGGTGCGCGGGGTGGCCCTGGAACTGGAACGGGCCGCCAACCACACCGGGGACCTCGGCGCCATGTCCGGGGACGTGGGCTTCCTGCCCACCTCGGCCTTCTGCGGCCGGATCCGCGGCGACTGGCTGAACCTCACCGCCGAATGCTGCGGCAGCCGCCTGGGCCGGGACTGGCTGCGCCCGGGCGGGCTGCGCATGGACCTGGACGGCGCCCGGGTGCGGACCCTGGCCGAGCGCCTGGAGCGGGCCTGGAGCGACACCAAGGACGCGGTGGAACTGATGTGGGGCGCCGCCTCGGTGCTGAACCGGTTCGAATCGGCCGGCGCCGTGGACCCCGTCCAGGCCCGGGAGATCGGGCTGGTGGGGGTGCCGGCCCGGGCCTGCGGCATCGAGCAGGACGTGCGCCGGGACCACGCCTTCGGCCCCTACCTGGAGCACCCGGTGAGTCCCTGCCTGGGCGAGGCCGGCAACGTCCACGCCCGGGCCTGGGTGCGCTGGCTGGAACTGGCCGAAAGCCACGGTTTCCTGCGGTCCGCCCTGGAATCCCTGGCCTGGGGCGAACCCGATCCCCGGCCCGGCCCGCTGCCGCCGCTGGCCGCCGACCGTTTCTGCGTGTCCATGGTGGAGGGCTGGCGCGGCGAAGTGCTGCACCTGGCCGTCACCGACGCCCAGGGCCGGTTCCGCCGCTACAAGATCGTCGATCCCTCCTTCCACAACTGGTTCGGATTGGCGCTGGCGCTCCGGGGCGAGCTGATCTCGGATTTCCCCCTGTGCAACAAGAGCTTCAACCTTTCCTACTGCGGGCATGACCTATGATCCACATCCTGTTGTCCCGCTGGCGCCAGGGCCATCGCACCATGGCCTATCCCAAGACCCTGCCGGCCCTGCCGGAACGGTTCCGCGGCCGGCCGCAATTCACCCCGGGCGCCTGTCCCGAAGCCTGCCGGGCCTGCCAGGAGGCCTGCCCCACCGGCGCCATCCAGCTGGAACCCCGCATGCGGCTGGACCTGGGCCGCTGCCTGTTCTGCACCCAGTGCACCGACGCCTGCGCCGACGCCGGGGCCGGGGTGCTCCGCTTCACCGGCGACCACCCGATGGCCGCCCGGGAACGGGACGACCTGGTCCAGGAGGCCGGCGCGCCGCCGCGGCTGGCCGAGGCCCTGGGCCGGGAGCTCATGCGGGTGCTGGGGCGCTCGCTGAAGCTGCGGGTGGTGAGCGCCGGCGGCTGCAACGGCTGCGAGGTGGACGTGAACGTGCTGGGCACCCTGGCCTGGGACCT
>JARLGP010000216.1 GCA_031292735.1 Holophaga sp. | reverse complement strand
TGTTCTGGGGGGTGCCCAGCTCGGGGCGGTGGGGGTGGTGGTGGTGGTGGGTGGGGGTGGGGGGGGCCCGGAGCCGCCCCCGGCGCTCGGCGTCCACCGAGGCCATGACGGTCTCGCCCTCGCGCAGCGGCCGGCTGCCGGAGACGGTGACGTGGTGCAGGTGGCGCCGGGGCGCCGGGGCGGTGCAGTCGGTGACCTCGGCCACCAGGCCCTCGGCCCGCAGGGTGCCGGTGTCGCCCACCTGGCCGCCGCTCTGGGCGTAGAAGGGGGTGTGGTCCAGCAGCACGAAGCCGGGGCCGGACAACTCCTTCACCCGCTTCTGGTCCTGGTCGAACAGGGCTACCACCTTGCCCTGGGCCTCGGTGACCTCGTAGCCCAGGAAGGCGGTGGCGCGCATGTCGGCCAGCGCCGCCAGGTCGCCGCCCAGGCGGATGTCATGGACCTTCTGGGCCTGCCGGCCCTTGGCCTTCTGCTCGGCCAGCTCGGTCTGGAACCCGGCCAGGTCGCAGACCAGGCCGCGCTCCCGGCACCAGTCTTCCACCAGATCCACCGGGAAGCCGAAGGTGTCGTAGAGCTTGAAGATCTCCGCCCCGGGCAGCGTGCCGGAGGCAATATCCAGCCCTTCCAGCTGCTTGAGCCCGGCGGTGAGGGTGAGGCTGAACTGCGCCTCCTCCCGGGCCAGCACCTTCATGATGCGGCTCAGTTCCGCTTCCAGTTCCGGGTAGGCGTCGCCCATGGCCTGGAACACCGAAGGGCTCAGCTCGGCGAAGAAGCGGCCCTCGATGCCCAGCTTGCGGCCGAAGCGCAGGGCCCGGCGGATGATCTTGCGCAGCACGTAGCCGCGGCCCTCGTTGGAGGGCACCACCCCGTCGTAGATCATGAAGGTGGCGGCGCGGATGTGGTCGGCGATCACCTGGGAGGCGGTGCGGTTGGTGGTTTCCGCGCGCAGCGCCGGCTCCACGTTGGCCCGCTTCCAGATGGCCTCGAAGATGGGCTTGAACAGGTCGATCTCATAGTTGCTGTCCACCCCCTGGAGGATGGAGGCCACCCGCTCCAGGCCCATGCCGGTGTCGATGCTGGGCCGCGGCAGCGGCTTCATGGTGCCGTTGGCCTCGCGGTCGTACTGCATGAACACCAGGTTCCAGATCTCCATGACCCGGTCGCCCTCGCCGTTGGGGGTGGAGTCGCCGGCATAGCGCTCGCCGCGGTCGTAGTGGATCTCGCTGCACGGGCCGCACGGGCCGGTGTCGCCCATCTGCCAGAAGTTGTCGGAACCGCAGCGCACCACCCGGTCCCTGGCCACGCCGGCCTTGAGCCACAGTTCCTCGGCCTCGGTGTCGGCGGGAACGCCCTTGCCGCCCTCGTACACCGTCACCCAGAGGCGGCTGGGATCGAGCTCCAGGTTGCCTTCGGACTTGGGACCGGTGACGAACTCCCAGGCGAAGCGGATGGCGTCCGCCTTGAAATAGTCGCCGAAGCTGAAGTTGCCCAGCATCTCGAAGAAGGTGTGGTGGCGCGCGGTGAAGCCCACCTGGTCCAGGTCGTTGTGCTTGCCGCCGGCGCGCAGGCACTTCTGGGCGGTGACCGCCCGGGTGTAGTCGCGCTTCTCCTTGCCCAGGAACACGTCCTTGAACTGCACCATGCCGGCGTTGGTCCACATCACGGTGGGGTCGTCGGCCGGGCCCACCACGGAGCTGGAGGGCACCGCCCGGTGCCCGCGGGCGGCGAAGAAGTCCAGGAAGCGCTGGCGCAGTTCGGAAGTTTTCATGGGTTCGGCTTTCATTGCGAATTGAGTGGAATTAGTGCCGGAAATGGCGGGTCCCGGTGAAGAACAGCCAGATGCCCAGCTTCTGGGCCGCCAGGATCACCTCCTGGTCGTGCAGGGAGCCGCCCGGCTCGATGCAGGCCGTGACGCCGCTGCGGGCGGCCAGCTCCAGGCAGTCGGCGAGGGGGAAGAAGGCGTCGGAGCCGAGGATCGCCCCCCGGGCCCGGTCTCCCGCCTTGTGGCAGGCGATGGCCACCGAATCCACCCGGCTCATCTGGCCGGCGCCGATCCCCACGGTGCCGCCGTCCCGCACCAGCACGATGGCGTTGGAGCGTACCGCCCAGGCCACGTTGTCGGCCAGGACCATGTCCTCCACCAGGGGCCAGGGGCCCCGGCCGGTGGCCTTCACCTGCCACTGTTCCACCGGGGTGCTGAGGGTGTCCGGCTGTTGCAGCAGGAAGCCGCCGCCGATGCTGCGCAGGTCCAGCCCGTGGTCGGACAGGGGCCAGGTGCCCGGGGTCTCCAGGATCCGCATCTGCTTCCGGGCCGAGAACAGGGCCAGCGCCTCGGGGGAGAAGCCCGGCGCCAGGATCACCTCCCAGAAGCTCTGGACCATGGCCTGGGCCACCTCCACCCCCACCGGGCGGTTGAAGGCCACGATCCCGCCGTAGGCGGCCACCGGATCCCCGGCCTGGGCCTTGTGCAGCGCGTCCAGCACGTGGGAGCCGCGGCCCACCCCGCAGGGGTTGTTGTGCTTGACAATCACCGCCGACGGCGCGGCGAACTGGAACACCAGCCGCCCGGCCGCGTCCACGTCCAGGAGGTTGTTGAAGCTCAGCTCCTTGCCCTGGAGCTGGCGGCAGGCGGCGAAGCCTTCCGGCCGGGCCCCGGGGCGCACGTAGAAACCGGCCAGCTGGTGCGGGTTTTCCCCGTAGCGCAGGGCATGGCTGGCCTCCAGGGGCAGGTTCAGCCGCTCCGGCAGGGCCTCGGCCCCGGCCTCCACCGGCGCCACCGCCGCGGCCAGCCAGGCGCTGATGGCGGCGTCGTAGCCGGAGGTGCGCTGGAAGGCCTGCAGGGCGCAGCGCTTGCGGTCCTCCAGCGACCAGTCGCCGCGGGTGAGCTTGGCCAGGAACTCCGGGTACTGGTCGGGGTCGGTGAGCACGGTCACCGAGGCGTGGTTCTTGGCGGCCGAACGCAGCATGCTGGGGCCGCCGATGTCGATCTGCTCGATGCACTCCGCCGGGCTGACCCCGGGCTTGGCGATGGTGGCCTCGAACGGGTACAGGTTCACCACCACCAGGTCGATGGGGCCGATCCCCAGCCGGGCGGCGTCGGCCACGTGCTCGGGCGAGTCGCGGCGGAACAGCAGGCCGCCGTGGATGCGCGGGTGCAGGGTCCTGACCCGGCCCCCGAAGGCCTCGGGGGCCCCGGTGTAGTCGGCCACCTCCTGCACCTCCACCCCGGATTCCCGGAGCGCCTTGAGGGTTCCGCCCGTGGCCAGCAGATGCCAGCCCAGCGCCTTCAGGCCCTTGGCCAAAGGCAGCAGGCCCTTCTTGTCATAGACCGAGAACAACCCCGTAGGCATCGTTTTTCCCCGCAAAGAGTCATTGTTTCATAGAGGAGCCGCGGCCGGGAACCCTCCGGGGCAAGAATGGCCGGGATTCATTGCTTTTACCCTTGGTGCCGAAGAATAGAGTGGAGGATCTTAAAATGGATGTCCAGGTGGAGGTACAGTTCACCATTCAGCACACCCTGGATGAGCTCAAGGACGCCTTCGTCCGGCGGGCCCATTTCCCCGACTGGCGGCCCATCCAGGACACCGAGACCCGGCCCCCGCTGTTCTTCGAGACCCGGGTGGTCTCGGTGAACCTCTCCTCGGAGGCGGACCGGTTCGCCTGGTTCGTCTTTTCCCTGGAGGCCATGGGCGAGCTGAAGCAGCGGGTGGTGATCACCAACGTGGTGCCCTCGGGGGTGAAGGTGGACATCCCCAACCTCACCGATTTCCTTAATTTCTGCCGGAACTGCCTGGTGGGCGCCCCCGGCCGGCCTTGACCCGAGGCCCATGGTTGCCCTGGCTCTCGCCATGGCTCATATTGGAGCCAGCAGAGCGAAGGGCCCCATGCCGAACCTGAAGATCAACACCATCGAGATCACCGTGGAGCCCGGCACCCTGCTCCTGGACGCCTGCGCCAAGGCCGGCTTCGACATCCCGCACTACTGCTTCCATCCGGCGCTTTCCCCGGTGGCCACCTGCCGCATGTGCATGGTGGAGATCAAGGGCCAGCCCAAGCTGGCCACCTCCTGCACCACCCTGGCCCAGGACGGCCAGGAGGTGTTCACCCATTCCCCGGTGGTGAACGACGCCCGGGCCGGGGTCATGGAATTCCTGCTCATGAACCACCCGCTGGACTGCCCCATCTGCGACCAGGCCGGGGAATGCAAGCTCCAGGACTACAGCTACCAGTACGGCAGCGGCGACAGCCGGATGGTGGAGCCCAAGCGCCGCTACCGCTACGAGGACCTGGGCGCCAAGATTGCCATCGACAAGAACCGCTGCATCCACTGCACCCGCTGCGTGCGCTTCACCCGGGAGGTGTCCGGCACCTTTGAACTGACCGTGGCCAACCGCGGCGCCGAGCTGGAGGTCACCACCTACGCCGGCCTGTCCATGGACGACAACCCGCTGGCCGGCAACGTGGTGGACCTGTGCCCGGTGGGCGCCCTCACCTCGCGGGATTTCCGCTTCAACAAGCGGGTGTGGTACCTGAAGCAGGTGCCCACCATCAGCCGGCACTCGGCCATGGCCAGCCCGATCTGGGCCGACGTGGACCAGAACCGGGTGTGGCGCTTCCGGCCCCGGCCCCAGGAGGGGCGCACCGCCACCAGCTTCATCTTCGATCACGAGCGCTACAGCTACCACCGCTACGACCTGGAACCCGGCACCCGGGCGGTGCGCCCGCTGCTGCGCGGCG
>JARLGP010000037.1 GCA_031292735.1 Holophaga sp. | reverse complement strand
CGCAGGGAGGCGCTGTTGGTCTGCTGCTTGACCGGGAACGGCATGCGTTCCACGGAATTGAGGTCGCCCTCCAGGGAGTTCTTGGCCGCCTGGCCCAGGTCCAGCTGGAGCCCGGCCCGGAACCGGGGCTGCAGGTAGACGTCCCAGAGGTGCTTGGGGTTGAGCTGGTCGGCGGTGAGCCCCAGGCGCACGCCCTGGGTCAGTTCCAGCACGGCGCCCGCGTCCAGCCCCGCGTTCCAGGTGTCCACGCTGGTGGAGGTGGTCCCCAGCAGGGTGGAGGTGGCGGCGGGGAAGGGATTGAAGGGAATGTAGGGCTGGATCGTCTCGCCCATGGCCCAGCGCTCCACCCGCAGGCTGAGGCCCAGGGAGGTGGTGGAGCCCTTCTCCATGGGCCCGCCCATGCCCATGCTCAGGCGGTCCACCGTGGCCCGGCGGCCGTCCAGCCATGACTGGTTGTTGGCGATCCCGGTGCCCAGGTTGGCTGCGTTCAGGTCCGGATAGGCGAGGATCGAATTGAACTCCTCCCGGGTCAGGGCGAGGCTGCCGCCGTTCTTGAGGGCGGCGAAGCCGTAGGCCTGGGTGCGCAGGGCCCAGGGGGCGTTGGCCAGCTGCGCCAGGGACGCCGGGTCGGCGGGGCCGGTGTTGTTCAGGATGCTTTCGGTGTTCTTGGACTCCTGGTCGCCGTTCAGGAAGGTGAAGTAGTAGCCGCCCTGGGCCTGGCCGTAGCGGGCCGGGTTGCCCAGGGGGTTCGCCCCCTCGGAGAAGACCTTGGACCCGCCGAAGGCGGGGCCGTCGGTGAACAGCGGCGTCTGCGCCACCAGGGGCGCGCAGACGGCGGACGCGGCGAGGACGATCCGGGCGAGCGAGGTTTTGGGAGTCATGGGAATATCCTCCGCCTATTGAGTCGGGCCCGCAACCAGCAAAGGCGTGTCCTGGCAGGCCAGGTGCAGGAGGGTGGTTGAATGGCGCAAGACTTCCTCGGCGGCCAGCCGGGCCAGGGCGGGATCGTTGTTCTGTTCGCTCAGGTGGGCCAGGACCAGGGTGCGCAGCCGGGGCCCCAGGACCCCCGCCAGCAGTTCGCCCATGCTCTCGTTGCTCAGGTGGCCCACCCGGCTGAGGATGCGGGCCTTCAGGGCGGGCGGGTAGCCGCCCTCCCTGAGCATCTGCACCTCGTGGTTGGCTTCCAGCGCCAGCAGGTCCAGGTCCGCGCAGTGGTCCGCCACCAGGGCGGTGGGCTGGCCCAGGTCGGTGACCACCGCGGCCTGGAAGCCGTTCCATTCGATGCGGAAGGCCACCGGGTCGGCGGCGTCGTGGGGCGTGGCGAAGGGCAGCACCCGCACCCCGTTCCAGTCTGCGGCGTGGCCGGCCCGCAGCAGGATCAGCCGTTCCCGGGGGATGTCGATGCCGTGGATGGCGTTGACCGCCGCCAGGGTGTCCCGGGTGGCCAGGAAGACCCAGTCGGTGTGCCGCAGCAGGACCGGCACCGCCCGGATGTGGTCGGAATGCTCATGGGAGAGGGCCACCGCCCCCACCCGGGCCCAGTCCCAGCCGACGGCTGCCATGCGCGCCTTGATCTGCTTCAGGGAGATGCCGGCGTCCACCAGCAGCGTGCGCTGGCCGTCGGAGAAGGCATGGCAGTTTCCCTTGGAGCCTGAGGCGAGGGCGGCGTAGTCCACGGCCCCAGGATAGCGTGGGAGGCTGTCCGAGATACAGATACGGGTCCACCCGGGGCACCCGGTACGTTCCCGGCCAGTCGCTTGCGCGATTGCCGTGATAGGTCCCTGGGAACGTTTTTCATTCATTTACCACTCCATCCCTAGCCCAAGTTCCGCAAGTCCGTCCTCAATTGGGCCTACCGGCACAAGGTAGGCCCAATGTTTGCAATTGTGGATCTGAAAATATGACCAAATAGTGGCTAAAGTTTTTCGTGTTACCCTTGCTTTTTAAGCATTCTAACGCATATTAGTCGTTTCATGTTCATCAAGCGGTCCATTTCCAAGCAAGGTGGCAAGACCTACGTCAGCCACGTGCTCGTGGAGTCGGTGCTGACGCCTGCCGGGCCGCGGCACAAGACCATCTGCAACCTGGGAAAGATGGATCCCGGCCCCAAAGAGGACTGGCTCCTGCTGGCCGAGCGGATCCAGATGGCCCTGGGCGGCCAGTCTTCGCTGTTCCCGGATCCCCGGGTGGATCAGGCGGTGGCGAGGATCCGCGAGCGCCAGGCCAAGGCCAGCCCTGCTGACTTGGAAGAACCGCTCACCGGTGAAGTCGCGGTACCGGACGTGGTGCCGGTGAAGACCTCAGGCGTCAAATGCCAGGATCTCCGGAAAGTCGGCCCGCTCCATGTGGGACATCAGATCTGGCAGCGCCTCCAGTTGGATGCGGTCCTGAAGGCGGTGGGCATCTCTGCGCCGGCGCGCAAGTTGACCGAAGTGATGACCCTGAACCGCCTGGTCAGACCCTGTTCGGAGCTCGCCATGGTGGGCTGGGCCAGGCGGGAGGCCGTCAACGATGTCCTGGGCGTGGATGCCGAGCAGCTGAACGAGGACAAGTTCTACCGGAACATGGACAAGCTTCACGGGCACCGGTTGGAGATCGAGCGGGAACTGTATGCGCGGGAGAAGTCCCTGTTCAATCTCGAAGGCTCACTGGTGCTCTACGACATGACCAACACCTACTTCGAAGGCCAGGCGGCCCGGAACCCGAAGGCCATGCGGGGCCACAGCAAGGAGATGCGGACGGACTGCAAACTGGTGGCCATGGGGTTGATGCTGGACGCGGACGGCTTCCCCATCGGGCATGAGGTCTATGCCGGGAACACCATCGATGGCACGACTGTGAAGGCCATGCTCGACGGGCTGGAAGCCCGAACTGGGCGCAAGGGCGGCTCCACGGTGGTCATGGATCGGGGGTTCGCCAGCGAGGACAACCTGAAACTGGTCCGGGAGCGGCAGTACGACTACCTGATGGCGGGCTTCCAACAGCAACGGAATGCACTGCTGAAGGAATTCGAGGACCTGGACGGCTGGGAGGAGATCCAGCCCAGCGCCAACAAGATGCCGGTCCAGATCAAGCGGATCGAGAAGGGCGACGAGGTGTTCCTGTTGTGCGTGAGTCCGGCCAGGGCCGAGAAGGAGCGGGCCATCCGGGAACGCCAGGAGAAGAGGCTGGTGAAGGACCTGGAGGCGCTGGTCAAGGCCGTGGCAAAGGCGCTGGAACAGGGCGAGCCCATGGAAGACAAGGAACTGGGCGAACGGATCGGCAGGCTGCGGGAACGCTATCCCAGGGCCGGGCGGTATTACCTGGTGGACCGCAAGGAGGGGGTCCTGGAATGGACGCTGAAGGCGGAGCAGCGGGCCCGGGCCGAGGAACTGGACGGGGCCTATTTCCTGCGGACCAGCCGGAGGGATATGGGGCCGGAGGAGATCTGGCGAACCTACATCGTTCTCACTCGGATCGAGTCCGCGTTCCGGGATTTGAAGGGAACGCTGGATATGCGCCCGGTATACCACCAGAAGGAAATCCGGGTTGAGACCCATGTGTTTCTCGCGGTCCTGGCCTTCCACCTCCAGGCGGTCATCGAGCGGACCTTGAAGGAAGCGGGGGATCATACGAGCTGGGAGACCCTGCGGGAAGAACTCGGGACTCACCATGTGGTCACCACGCTCCTGCCCACTGCCGACGGCAAGACCCTGGCGATCCGCAGAGGCAGCGTCCCCGACCGGAGGGTTTGGGAAATCTACCGCCATCTGGACCTGGATCCCGAGCCCATGACCCCGATCAGGACCTGGCTCTGAACCCGTTCTGGAACCCCTCGAAATAGTGGCTAAATCGAGGTGTCGGGATTGACAAGAAAGGGAGTTAGAGACTTTCGTGCGGAACTTGGGTTAATTCCTCCTCCACCATGGATGTGGATCAAGTCGCCTTCATGCAATATCCTCAAATTAATGATTCCGGACATTATTTCCTCCTTATGAGTTGGGTAAAATGAAACCCAGGGATTAATAACAAGTGATGTTGCTACCTGGAAATCAGTCTCCCAAACCTTGAAATTTTGGAACCACAATCCGGACAATGCCATCCGCCTAGAATGAATTCCTGGATAGACACCGGTTTCCGAAATGTCGGAAGCGGACAACCGCATTTTGGGCAATGTACTCGCATCCTCTTCACCAAACAAGAAAGAATTACTAAAGTAAATATCGATAAAATTACCAACTTCATCACAAAATCATCCGCCTTTCTGGGATATCAACATGGTTGGGGTAGCAGAACCACGTCAATTAAAATACTGTTGGATGACGCAAAAATGTTTCAACAAAATTTATCATAAAATATCAATTAGATGATCTCATGTGACCCTAATTTGAATATTAAAAGGCAAATAACCAGATCCATCTTCCGACCCACTCGGTGTCATAAGACCAGTGAGTCCCTTGCCTGCATCGAACGTAGCCTGAGGCTAGAAGGCAACACCCGCCGCTGGGCAACCATCCGGGGAGGAATGGTCGACCCACCGACGCTCCACCATCTCCCTGCGGGGCGGTCTGGATACCATCCATAAGACCCGAGTCTCTGGAACTCCAGGGGCTGCCCGCGAAGAGTTCTGTCGCCTTCTGGAATGCCATGCGCTGGTCGAGTGCCAGGGGCCGTGACGGTCAAGGCTGGCGATGGGGCTACCCACCCGCCTCGTCCAGCACCTGGCTGATGTGCCGGACCTGCACCTGCAGCCCCTTCTTGCGGGCCCCGTAGCCCAGGTGCATCATGCAGGCCGGGCACTCGGTCACCAGGGTGGCGGCGCCGGTCTTGGCCACGTTGTTCATCTTCCGGTCCAGCACGCCGGAGGCCTCGGCGTGGTGCAGGAAGGTGTAGCTGCCGGCCGCGCCGCAGCACCAGTCGGCCTCGGGCATCTCCTTGTAGTCCGCGCCGGCCACGGCCTTCAGCAGCTGGCGCGGCTGGGCGGTGACCTTGGCGAAGCGGTTGGAGAGGTGGCAGGGGTCGTGGTAGGTGATGCTGCCCGGCCGGGCGCCGGGGGCCGCCAGGCCGATGCCGGCCAGGTACTCGCTGAAGCTGCGGATCTTGGCCGACAGGGCCGCGGCCTTGGCGGCGTACGCCGGGTCGTCCTTCAGCAGCTCGCCGTACTCCTTCAGGTGCGTGCTGCAGCTGCCGCAGTCCGAGACCACCGCCTCCAGCCCCTGGGCCTCATCGAACATCCGGTCGATGTTCTTGCGGGCGATCTCCCGCGCCGTGTCCAGGTCCCCGTAGGAATGGGCCGGACGGCCGCAGCAGGTGTTGTCCATGATGGTGGTGGCGCAGCCGTTGCGGGCCAGCACCCGCAGCGTGGCCGCCACCGCCTCCGGGAACTGGAAGCTCATGCCGCAGGAGGCGAAGTAGCCGATGCGGTGCCTGGCTTCCTTGGGCTGCGGCACCCGCGCCTGGTCCCCGCGCAGGAACGCCCTGGCCCCCATGGCCGGCAGCACCTGGTCCACCGACTGGAAGCGCGGGTCCACCAGGTGCAGCGCGCCGGACTTCTCCGCCAGCCGGGTCAGGCCGTGCCGCTTGGCCCACAGGGCCACCCGCCCGGCGGTCTCCAGGCGCTTGCTGTGGGCCAGGATCTCCCGGAACAGGAAGCGCTGCCAGCGGGGCTGGCCGTGGCGCTGGATGTAGGCGTGGCGGATGGCCAGCACGGTCTTGTCGGT
>JARLGP010000215.1 GCA_031292735.1 Holophaga sp. | reverse complement strand
GGAAAGTCCGAAGCGTAAGCGTGGGTCGGCGCCTGGCCGGGGGACTCGAAATGGGTCGGCGCGAACCCGGGGGACCGGAACGAACGATTCCGGAGCCACCGGCAGGGAATGATTGGACCGGACCAAATGTCCAAACTGCAGCCCTGGCGACGCATGCGGCGCCAGGGATCCAAGGACCTTATGCCGGGGCCGCGCGAAACGGGAATGGTCATTCCTTAACAACGGCTGGGCCGGCAGGATAACCAATAGCCAGGTCAGGAACGGGCTGGATGAAAGCTCAGTTCATGCGACGTCGGGCGTGTCCCGGATCAAAAGGCCTCCCTACTGGTATATCTCTGTAACCACGTCACTACCCAAACCAAAACACATCATGAGCCCCCCCCCGCTTGGTAGAAGGATGGCCCTGCTGTATTGCCGTTCCGCATTCATCCCGCCAGTGAGGCTCCAGGTCCCTGCCGTGGGGTCGTAGATCTCCGCGCTGGCGAGGACGCCATTGGAATCTGCACCTCCCGCCACCAGGACCGTCCCATCGTTCAGAAGGGTGGCCGTTTGATCCCCGCGGGGCACAGCAGCTCCACCGTTCTCAACGAGCCAAGTGCCCTTCTGGACCGTGACCGTCCGGGAATTGGTCGTCGTTTCCCCGGCCTGGTTCTGGACCTTGGCCTGAACCTGAAAGGTGCCTGCCGAGGTGCCTGCACTGAAGCCGAGGACGGCTGTGCCCTGCCCGGAGACGATGGAGCCCGTGCTGGTTCCCTCCGTGATGCTCCAGAGATCCGTCGTCCCGGATTGGGCCAGAACACTGGCCTTCATCCAACCATCACCCGGATGGACCGACAGCGGCACAAGAACACTGACATTGGCCAAGGAGGCCACGGTCCCGGAACGGTTTGATCCGCTTGAACTGCTTGAACTGCAGCCAATAGCACCCAACAGCAGCAGGCTCATCGCCAGAAGCAGGGCCAGGCCTCTGCCGAAAGCCCAGTTCCCGGTAGCAACGTTGGTGCTGGAGGAAAGGCAAGCCGCCATGGTTGGCTCCAAAGGGAAGGGGATGGATAACGGCTCTGCTGCGGATGGCGCTGCGAGCAGGACTCGGGCGCGGGAAAACGGTTCTGGAACAGAGTTCAAAAAAGGGTAACGCCCCGTTGCGCTTTGGGTAACTGGCCGATCGGCTAGGTTTTGGCCCAAATCTGCCCTTGAATGGATGTTGCGCATGGAGAGCAGGACAAGGGGCGATTCCGCCCCGGCCGGGCCAGGGAATCGTGCTATTGCTGGGGAATGCGCCTATGGTCCCTGCACCCCCGCTACCTGGATCCCAAGGGCCTGGTGGCCCTGTGGCGCGAGGGGCTGCTGGCCCAGGCGGTGCTGGCCGGCCAGACCCGCGGCTACCGGCACCACCCTCAGCTCCTGCGGTTCCTTCAAAGCCCCGCCCCGGCCGGCGCCATCGCGGCCTACCTGCGGGCCGTCCAGGCGGAAGCCGCCGGCCGGGGCTACCGCTTCGACCTGGGGAAGCTGCCGCCGGCAGAAGCCTGCCCGCCGATGGAGGTCACCCGCGGACAGCTGGACTACGAGTGGCAGCACCTGCGGGCCAAGCTGGAGCTGCGGGCCCCGGCCTGGCTGCGGCCGTTCGGGACGGTGACCAGCCCGGAGCCGCACCCTTCGTTCCGGGTGGTTCCGGGCGGCATCGCCCCCTGGGAAGTGCGCTCCTAGCGGCTGGCCAGGAATTCCGAGTACGAGCCCTGGAAGTCCTCGATGCCGGTGTCGGTGACCGACCAGACCCGGGTGGCCACTTCGTCGATCAGGTCCTCGTCGTGGCTGACCAGGATGACCGTGCCCTTGTAGCCCTGCAGGGCCGTGTTGAGGGCGATGACGGCTTCCAGGTCCAGGTGGTTGGTGGGCTCGTCCAGCACCAGGAAGTTGGGCTTCTGCAGCATGAGCTTGCAGAACATCAGCCGGCAGGCCTCGCCGCCGGAAAGCACCTCGGTGCGCTTCATGCCCTCGTCGCCGCGGAACAGCATCTGCCCCAGCACGCCGCGGATGGTCTCCACCAGCGCGTCGGGATCGAACTGCCGGAGCCAGTCCACCAGGCCGTAGCCGTCGGGGATGGATTCCCGGAAATCCTGGGCGAAGTAGCCGACCTTCACATCGTGGCCCCACTTCACCTCGCCCGCGTCGATGGCCCGGTCCAGCTCGGTGACGCTGGGCGCGTTGGCCAGCAGGGCCTTGAGCAGGGTGGACTTGCCGGCGCCGTTGCGGCCCACCAGGGCGATCTTCTCGCCCCGGCTGACGTTGGCGGTGAAGTCGCGGATCACCTCCAGCCGGCCGTTGTCGGTGTCGTAGCCCTTGGCCACGTGCTCGAATTCCAGGGCGTGGCGGCCGCCAGGCTTGTCCTGGTCGAACTTGATGTAGGGGCGCTGGATGTTGCTGCGGGCCAGGTCGTTGGGCGCCAGCCGTTCCACTTCCTTCTGGCGCGAGTTCACCTGGCTGGACCGGGTGCCGGCGGCGAAGCGCTGGATGAATTCCTCCAGCTGGGCGATCTTCTTCTCCCGCTGGGTGTTCTCGGCCTCCAGCCGCGAGCGGATCTGCATCTTCTGCATGACCATGTCGTCGTAGCCGCCGGTGTACTGGATGATGGTCTGGTAGTCGATGTCGGCGATGTGGGTGCAGACCGCGTTGAGGAAGTGGCGGTCGTGGGAGATGACCACCACCGAGCCCTTGTAGCGGGCCAGGAAGCCTTCCAGCCAGTGGATGGATTCCAGATCCAGATGGTTGGTGGGCTCGTCCAGCAGCAGGGCCTCGGGATTGCCGAACAGGGCCTGGGCCAGCAGCACCCGCACCTTCTGGCCGCCCTGGATCTCGCTCATCTGCCGCTCGTGCAGGTGCTCCGGCACGCCCAGCCCGGTGAGCAGGATGGCCGCGTCGCTTTCGGCGGTGTAGCCGTCCTCGTCCGCCACGACCCCCTCCAGCTCGCCCAGGCGCATGCCGTCGGCGTCGGTGATCTCGGGCTTGGCGTAGATCAGGTCGCGCTCCTGCAGGGCCGCCCACAGGCCCTTGTTGCCCATGATGACGGTGTCCACCACCCGGAACTGGTCGAAGGCGAACTGGTCCTGGGCCAGCACGCCCATCTTCCGGGGCTTCTGGACGGTGCCGGTCTGGAGCTCCTGCTCGCCGGTGAACAGCTTGATGAAGGTGGACTTGCCGCTGCCGTTGGGGCCGGTGAGGCCGTACCGGCGGCCCGGCATGAAGGTGGTGGTCACATCCTCGAACAGGATCCTGGCGCCAAAGCGCATGGTCACGTTTTGTACTGCCAGCATTCATGCCCCCAAAGAACCCTCCATTGTAGCGGGTTCCTGTGAAAAATCGAGCGCTAGGGTCGGCGGACCGCGCCGGCGGCCAGAATCTGGGCCGCCAGGGCCAGCAGGCCGAGGTCGCGCAGGATCGCCCAGCGCATGTCTCCCACCCGCTGATCGGCGCTGCGGGCGCTGGTCTGGGTCTGGAAGCAGCCGCAGTCCACCGGGTGGTGCCGGGCCAGGTTGATGGAAAGGGCGGTGACGAACACCAGCAGCAGCGCCGTGAGCCAGCCGGCGGCGGCCCGGGTCCAGACCCCGAGGCAGAGGGCCAGGCCGCACAGCAGCTCGAGCCAGGGCAGGGTGAGGGCCGCCGGGTGCACCAGCCAGGCCGGGGCCAGCTGGTGGTTCCAGAGCGCCTCGGCGAACCCGGGCGGATCGGCCAGCTTGGGCAGGGCCGCGGCCACGAACACCGCGCCCAGGGCGATCTGGGCGCGCACCGTGAGCCAGGGGTGGAGCAGGCGCCGGATCATGGCCGCGCCCCCTGTTCCTTGGGCCGGCCCCGCTGCAGCCAGTCGGGAAAGCCGTCCCGGTAGATGAGCAGGTTGCGGTAGCCCAGGTCCACCAGCCGCTTGGCCAGCAGCTTCGAATCGGCGCAGTCGCCGCCCGAGCAGTAGATGGCGATGGGGGCCGACGACTGGGGGTTGGCGCGGGCCTCGAATTCGGTGATGCGGGCCGCGGCGTTCGCCTCCCAGATGGGGATGCTCCAGGCCCCGGGCACGTGGCCGGCGGCGAATTCCTCGCTGCGCCGGGCGTCCAGGAACGGGATCTTGAGCTGGAAGGCGTCCCAGGCCGCCGGGGAGGAGATCTCCCGGATCACCTCCTGGGGCGACGGGGCGAACTGGGCGTCGGGCTTCCTGGGCGCCCTGGCCGCCTTCTCTATGACGGCGGGCGCGGGCGCCGCCGGTGTCGCCCGGGCTGCCGGGGTCGGAGGCGGGGGCGCGGGTGAAGGCGGGGCAGGCGCCGCGGCCGCGGTTTGCGGCGTGGCCGCCGGGGGGGCCCAGCCCATCCAGTCCAGTTTCCGGTCGGTCCGGGCCCAGACGTTGGCCAGACCGGCGCAGACCAGCGCGGCAACCAGGAGGGTCAGGGCTTTCAGAAGATCGGGAACGGGCTTGGGCATCAGGGGGCAACCTGGGGGTGAGGACGCCGCCAGTCTAGCAAGGTTCCGGCCCAGGGCTTCCATGGGGCCGCAACGCCACCTTCCGCCGCGCCCCCGCCGGCGGCCGCTCCAGCCCGCGCAGGTCGCCCTTCCACCCGGCCCAATCCAGCCCGACCCCGATGACCACCGCCACCCGGTCCGCCAGCTTCCCGTCCGGGCCGGCCGGCAGTGGGGCGATCTCCAGCCGGCCGTCGGCCCACTGGAAGGCCCAGCGGTCGCTGCCGTCGTTGCGCGCGGGCCAGTCCTTGAAGGCGCAGATGCCCTTGGCGCGCAGCAGCTCGCCCTGGGCCAGGGGACGCAGGAACAGCGCCTCCAGGGCCTCGGGATCCAGGGGGTGGTCCCAGCCCAGGGTCAGGGCCCGGGCTCCGGTGAAGGAGGGCAGGGCGGCCTCCGGGGCCGGCGCCTGGGGGATCACGCCGGCCCAGGGGTCCACCGCCGCCGCCGGCACCCCCATGCGCGCGGGCTGGATGCTGTGCCCGCGGAAGGCGGCGCGGATCTGGCTCTCCCAGGCCATGGCCAGGCTCGGGTCCAGGTCGGCCTTGCTCACGTAGACCAGGCTGGCCAGCCCGGCCTGCCGGCGCAGCAGCGGCCGCTGGAGATGGTCCAGGGGGGTCAGGGCCGAGATCACCGTGAGGCAACCCGCCAGCCGCATGCGGCCGGCCAGTTGCGGCTCCCGCTCCAGGTCCACCAGGTCGGTGGGGTCGGCCAGGCCGGTGGTCTCCAGCAGCACCCGCTGGGGCCGGGTGGCGTCGGGCTGGTCGCACCATCCGGCCAGGGTGGTCACCACGTCGCCCCGCAGGCTGCAGCAGACGCAGCCGTCCACCAGGTTGGCGATGTCCGCCAGCTCCGGCCGGCCGGAAGCCACCAGGGTGCCGTCCACGCTCACGGCGCCGAATTCGTTGATGAGCACCGCCACCCGGCGGCCCTGGCCCAGCTCGGCCTTGAGCAGCCGGTTCATCACGGTGGTCTTGCCCGAGCCGAGCGGGCCGGTGACCATGAGCACTTCGAGCATCTGTGTCCTTCCACCGGGGCGGGCGCGCCCCACCTTCCATGATGCCTTCCCCCAGCGTTCATGGGAGGCTAGAGCCATGGACTTTGTGGATACCAGTTACCTTACGGCTGTCACGTTGGCCGGATGCTGCGCCCGGGCCGTGGTGCGGGGCCTGCCGGACAGTTGGCGGCTGCGCCTGGAGGCCACGGTGGCGCAGCCCAGGCCGGGCTGGATCTGGGTCCAGGCGGTGAGCGTCGGGGAACTGATGCTGGCCGAAGGCATCCTGGGCCGGCTGCTGGCCGCGGGGCATCGGATCCACGTGACCACCGGCACCGCGGCCGGGCTGAAGCTGCTGGAACAACGCCTGCCCGGCTGGGACCGGGGCGCCGGACGGATCACCGGAGGCGCCTTCCCGCTGGACGACCCGCGCGGGCTGGAGCCGTTCCTGCGCCAGCTCCCGGGGGCCTTCATCGGCCTGGAAACGGAGATCTGGCCCAACCTGCTGCGCACCCTGGAGGCGCGCGGGGTGCCCTCCTGCATCGTGAACGGCCGGCTCACCGGGCGCAGCCTGGAGCGGGGCCGGGCCTGGATGGCCCGGGCGGCTTCCCGGATCACCCTGGTGGCGGCCCGGGACGAGGAATCGGTGCGCGCCTTCCGCAAGCTGGGGGCGCCCAGGGTGGTGCTGGGCGGGAACCTGAAGGCCGACCTGGCCCCGCCCAGGCCCCTGCATTCCGGCTGGGCGCCGCTGCGCGAGGCCTGGGGCGGGGATCCGGTGCTGGTGGCCGGGAACACGGTGGACACCGAGGAGGAGCTGGTCCTGGCCGCCTGGACGGAGGTCCGGGCGAGCCATCCGGGCCTGCGCCTGGTGCTGGCGCCGCGCCAGCCGCGCCGCTTCCAGGCGGTGGCGGAGCTTCTGCAGGCCAAGGGGCTGCGCTTCCGGCGCGGCTCCGGCACCTGGCCGGAGGGGCCGCGCGACTGGGCCGATACCGACATCCTGCTGCTGGACACCCTGGGCGAACTGGCCGGGGCCTATGGTGAAGGCAGCGTGGCCCTGGTGGGCGGCGGCTGGGCCTGGCGGGGCGGGCACAACCCGCTGGAACCGGTGGGCTGGGGCCTGCCGACCCTGCTGGGGCCGGGCTTCGAGAACTTCCAGGACCTGGTGGCGCCGCTGCGCGCGGCCGGCCTGGTGCGGGTGGTGCCGGCCGACCAGCTGGCCGGGGAAGTGGCCGCGGTGCTGGCGGAGGGCGTTCTGCGCCCGGCCGGAAAGGGCGTGCCGGTCCAGCTGCCCGAGAGCCTGATCGGAGCTTTGGAAAAAACGTGGGAATTTGTTTCAAAAATCATACCTGCACCCCGGTAAAGTTGAGCGATACCAGGATTGCTTCATGGCCACCCATCCGCCCCACATTCTCCTCATCGATGACGACACCGGCGTGCTCGGCATGGTGGGCGAAGCCCTGACCCATTACGGGATGAAGGTCCACCCGTTTTCCGAGGGGCACCGGGCCCTGCGCCTGCTGGAGGATCCGGATTCGCCCCAGTTCGACCTGGTGATCACCGACATCAACATGGACGGCATGGACGGCTTCGACGTCATCAACCGGGTCAAGTCCACCAAGCCAGGCCTGCCGGTGATCCTGATGACCGGACAGGCCACCCTGGACTTCGCCATCCGGGCCATGCGCATGGGCGCCTCCAACCTGTTCCAGAAGCCGCTCACCATCCGGGAGCTGGTGAACAGCGTGTTCCATCTGGTGGAACTGCACCGGGAGCTGGGCCGGGCCGCGGTGGGCCTGCGCGGGCTGGTGGAGGAGCAAAGGCATTTCCTGTTCCGGGCCAAGGAGCTGGATATCCCGAGCCTGGTGGGCCACCTCACCGACCGGCTGGTGCCCATGGGGCTGGCCCGGCCCACCAATGTGGACGTCATCGGCATGGCCTTCCACGAGGCCCTGGTGAACGCCCTGGAACATGGCTGCCTGGAACTGGATTCCAGCCTGAAGGGCGACCTGTTCGCCGAGCAGGACACCTTCGCGCTCACCCTGCAGCAGCGACTGGCGGATCCGCACTATGCCGACCGCATGATCGACGTGGAGATGCACGTGACGCCGAACCGGTTCGACGTCACCATCACCGACGACGGCCCCGGCTTCGACACCAGCACCGTCTCCCGGTTCACCGACGCCAGCCTGGGCAAGCAGTGCGGCCGCGGACTGGCCATGATCCAGCTGGTCATGGACGAAGTGAGCCACAACGCCAAGGGCAACCAGATCCGGCTGGTGCTGAACCGCAAGTGATCCGCGCTCACCAGAGGAAGAACAGCGAATTGACGTAGAAGCAGGCCAGCAGCACCGGCCAGAAGGCCAGCTTGGCGAATGCGTTGTCCTCGTAGCTGAGCACCGGATGGTCGCGCAGGGCGAACACCAGCGCGTCGATGGAAACCACCAGGATCGCCGCGTACATGATGAAGAAGTACCATTCCAGGCAGATCACCCCGTCGGCGATGATCCGGTTGCGGATGTTGAACTGGGCCACCACCAGGGAAAAGAACAGGGCGATGGTGGTGCGCAGGAAGTTGAGGTAGCTGTAGCCGGTGGCCTTCACCTTGTCGCCCAGCCGGCTGACCGTGAGCACCAGGGTGAACAGCAGCCCGGCCACGGCCAGGATGGGCAGGAACGCCGCGATGAAGGGGCTGCCGAAGGCCCGTTTCAGGGTGATGCTGTAGAGCATTTCCGGGCCCCGGTTGTGGCCGTGGAGCCGGTCCAGGCCGAACCGGGTGGTGTAGTTCTCCTGGGTGAAGCCGAACTCGGTGGCCTCCAGCCGCCACCCGGGCAGTTCGATTTCCGGGTCGGCCCCGGGCAGGCTTTCGGGGGTGAGCACCGTGTAGGCGTCGAGATCCGGGACGAGGATCTCCGGATTCAGGAACGGCCTGGGCCAGATCCGCAGGCGGAGCTTGGTGCGGTCGAAGGGATAGTGGTCCGAGTTCGCCTCCTCCCGCACCACCACCCGGAACGTGTAGAACTGGAGGATGTGGTCCTCCTCCAGCCGTTCGATGCCCAGGGTGGCCTCGCCGGCGGTGGCCTCCGGAAAGACGATGCCGCGCTGGTCCCGGGGGGTGCCCTTGGGCAGGCGCTGCCAGATCTGGCCGGTGACCTTGGTGAGGCCAGGCCCGGCGGCCTCCAGGGTCTGCAGGTAGACCCCGGTGGGGATGAAGGTCATGGGGATCCGGGTGACGCCCACCTGCTGGGTCGCGTTCTGCAACTTGAACTTTTCCAGACTGGCACGGTCCATGAGCGAGACATCGTAGGCGCCCTTGGGCGCGGGCATGGCGTTGACGTAGTGGAACAGGATGCCGTTGGCCACGACCATGGCCATCGATCCCACCCCCACCGCCCACCACAGGTTGGCCCGGCCCGGCCGGTGGCCCCGGAAGGCCAGGAAGATCAGCACCAGCGCCAGCACCAGGGCCAGGCTGAGCCTCAGGGCCAGCAGCGCGCGGTCCAGGGAGGCCACCTCGTGCAGGCTGCTCTCGGGGTAGGCCAGGCCCACGAACCAGCCCAGGGAGGGAATGCGCTGGAGAAACACCAGGGTCTTCTGGCCGGTGGAACTGCTGGTGCTGTGGGTGAAGCCGCTCTCCTTGCGGGTGACCAGGTCGGCCAGCCGCTTCTTGCCGTCGCCCTCCGCCCGGTCCAGGATGGTCTTCCCGGAAAGCACCAGGTCTTCCAGGGGGTGGGCCATGTAGGCGCCCTTGGCCGAGAGCAGGTAGGCGAAGCCGGTGTGGCCCAGGTCCAGATCGTCCACGATGGCCTGGACCTCGGTCAGGGACACGTTCAGCCGCACCAGCCCGGACGGGGTGCGGGCGCCGGGCACCTGGAACGGTTCGACGAAGTCCACCATCAGCCAGCCGCCCCGATGGGAGAATCTGGGTTCGTGCCATCCGGGGCGCCAGGGCTCCTGAATGAACCAGTCCTGAACGCTGTAGTCGGAGGATTCCTCATAGAAGTAGCGGCGAACGCCATGGGCCACCCGCTCGGCGTAGGGGCCGAACAGGTGCCGGCCGTGGCCCGTGCTGCCGGGCCGGTACAGGACCCCCATCCGGAGGATGGGGGTGGCCGATTTTTCCAGGGCGGTGGCCACCGCCGCCTGGACCTGGTCGGGGGGCAGCTTCCCGCTGCTCAGCGCACTGGCCAGGTCGTGGGCCACCTGCTCCATGTCCGCCATCTTCCTGCTGATGGTGCCCGCACAGCTGGCCGCCGTGGCGAAGCCCTCCTTGCGGGTCGCCTCTTCCAATGCCCGTTCATGAAAGTGGTACCCCAGCCACAGTACCGTAAGGCTGGCGGCGATGAAGCAGGCGAAGACCCAAAGGCTGGTGCGCAACTTCAGAGACGTCATGCCATTAATTATTATTAATTACAAGGGCCTGGCAATGGCTGAAAGGGCAAAAAAGCCCACACGCCGGACCTGCGTGCCCCGGCTTTTGGGTAAACTCAATCCCAGAGGTTGTGCATGGCCATCCCTTCCAACGTGATTCCGCTGGTGCGGGACCAAGTCCAGGCCGAACCAGAAGACCCGAACGCCGCCACCATCCTGGGCAGACTTTGCCGGGAAGATTTCGAGCTGTGGGTCTGCCGCTCGGCCGGGGGAACCCTATCCCTGAAGTGGTGGCGCTGGAGCGAGGACGACGAGCATTTCGATCCCCTGCAGGACGGCGCGCTCACCCTGGATGCCACGGAACTGCAACCCCTGGCGGAGCTGCTCCAGTCCGTGGCCAACCTGCTGGAAATCAAAAAGTTATAGAGCCTGCTCGATGAACGCCTTCAGCTGAGGCTTGGCCTGGCCGCCGACCTTCTGGTCCACCTTCTGGCCGTTCTTGAACAGCAGCAGGGTGGGGATGGACATCACCCCGAACTGCCCGGCCACCAGGGGATTCTCGTCCACGTTGATCTTCACGATCCTGGCCTTGTCCTTCAACTCACCCGCCAGCTCGTCGAGGATCGGGGCGATCATGCGGCAGGGTCCGCACCAGGGGGCCCAGAAATCCACCAGGGTGATGCCCTCGGCGACCGTGCTCTGGAACTCGGCGTCGGTGATGTGTCCAACTAGATCTGACATGGGTTTCCTCGGAAAATGCCCCGTGCGGGGGTTAGGGAAGGGGGATGAGGTCGTTCTGCAGACCGGAACCCCATTGAGCGAGGGTGAACACGCTCATGAAACGGTCGTTGGTTTCCCGCAGTCGCTGGGTGAGCACTTCACACAGGGCGAACAGGACCTTCATGGCCAACGGGTGATGGGTTTCGAGCAGCACCCGAAGGGCCGGCAAGGGAATAAAGAATACATCAATATCGCTATGGGCGATGGCATCCGCCGCCCGGGGCTGGAAATCGACCAGGGACATCTCCCCGAAGAAGGCGTTGGGTTCCAGGATGGCCAGGGCCTCCTCGCCGGTGCCGGAGCGCTTGGAAATGCGCACCGATCCGGAAACCAGGAGGAAAAGCCCGTCGCCCGGTTCCCCTTCGTGGAACAGCACCTGCTCCGCCCGGTAGCTGCGGGGCTGGCCGATGGTCAAAATCTGGGCACGCTCTTCCAGGTCCAGGTTCCTGAACAAGGGACAGGTGCTTATTGACTTGCTGTTTATCAAAGCGCATCCAGATGAAGCTGACCGACGATATCGAGGCCGAAGCCTCCGAGACCAATGTACTTCTTTTCCTGGCGGCTGAGGAGTCGCATTTGTTTCACCCCCAGGGAAACCAGGACATGGGCCCCTACGCCCACTTCCCGGTCACTGAGCGGGCCCTGGGGCTCCGCCGGGGCCGTGCGCGGCCGCCGCAGGTAGACCAGGACCCCCCGGCCCTCCCGGGCGATGGCGTCCATGGCGGCATGGAACGGGGTGGGGTCCACCTGGCCGAACCCGTCCAGGTCTTCGGGCAGGGTTTCCTGGTGGACCCGCACCAGGGGGGCGGGGCCGGTGCCCAGGTCGCCCAGGACGAAGGCGAAATGGGTGCTGCCGTCCAGCAGGCTCTCGAACCGGTGCACCTGAAGGTGGCCCCAGGCGGTGTCCCGGGCGGAGCTGTCCAGCTGGCGGATGATGGGGTCCTTGCGCAGCCGGTGGGCCACCAGGGACTCCACGGTGACCATGAGCAGCCCGTGCTGGGCGCAGAAGCCGGTGAGATCCGGCACCCGGGCCATGGTGCCGTCGTCCTTCATGATTTCGCAAATGACCCCGGACGGGTGCAGGCCCGCCAGCCGGGCCAGGTCCACCGACGCCTCGGTCTGGCCGGTGCGGGCCAGGACCCCGCCGGCCTTGGCCCGCAGCGGGAACACGTGGCCCGGCTTGACGAAGTCCGAGGGCCTGGCGTCGGGGGCCACCAGGGCCTGGATGGTGCGGGCGCGGTCATGGGCGGAAATGCCGGTGGAGGTGCCCACCCGGGCTTCCACGCTGACGCAGAACGCCGTCTCGTAAGGACTGGTGTTGTCCTGGACCATCTGCGGGATGTGCAGGCGGTCCAGGAGGCTGCCCTCCAGGGGGGCGCAGATCAGGCCCCGGCCGTAGGTGGCCATGAAGGCGATCGCCTCGGGCGTCACGTGCTGGGCCGCCATGGTCAGGTCCCCTTCGTTCTCCCGGTTCTCGTCATCCACCACGACGATCATGCGTCCTTGCCGGATGGCCTCGATGGCCGTATCAATGGAGGCGAAAGGTGAGTCCACGGCGGTACCTCGAAAACTTGATTCTATTTCATAATGGTGAAGGACTCCTAGCGCGTGCGGAGGCAAAGTCCGAGCCGCAGCGCAGGCCGAGGGGGCATGTTACGATCTCCAGCAACCTTATACTTGAGGGAGAGGGGATCTCGATGTCCCAGGGTCTGATCCAGGGTTCCATGCGCGAAGCGCCTTTGCCGGACATCATCCAGCTGGTGAGCCAGGGGGGCAAGACCGGGTGCTTCCACGTCCAGGAGGATCCCAAGAAAGCCAGAATCTTCCTCAAGGCCGGGCGCATCATCCATGCGGTCACCAACGAGAACGAAGGGCTGGAGGCCATCTACCAGGTGGCCCTTTGGCTGGACGGCACCTACCATTTCGAGGAGGCCGAGGTGCTGGTGGAGCCCACCATCACCAAACCCAACCCTTCCATTCTGATGGAAATGCATCGGCGCATGGACGAATGGCAGGTGATCAGCCAGAAGGTCGAGTCCCTGGACCTCTACCCCTGTTCCACCCTGCTGCCCGGCGAGTCCGCCACCGGGGTGCACCCCCGGGAGGCCAAGCTGCTGGACCTCCTCACCGGCTATTTCACGGTGGAGGAACTGGCCGTGCTGGTGAAGCGGCCGGTGCTCAGCGTGGCCAAGGACCTCTATGGTCTGGTCATGGCCAACTACGTGGTGATGAAAGGGTTGCGCAGCGGCAAACGTCCGGAGCTGCCGATGGCGGTCCCTGTCCCCGCGCCCGCGCCGGCCCACGTGCTGGCCGCCGGCGTCCAGACCGAGCCCAGGCTCCAGGCCACGGTGCCCGAGCCCATGCCGGTGCCGGAAGCCATGCTGGAGCCCCGGCCTGCGCCGCTGCCGCCCCGGCCGGCGGCCGCCAACGACCCGGTGAAGCTGGCCAAGCTCACCCATTTCGCCCAGCGCATCGTGCTCACCGCCAAGGCGGTGCTGCCGCCGGAACACCACGACATGCTGAACCGCCTGCTGGCCCGGGCCAACAGCCAGCTGGTCCAGGGGGAAGGCCCGGAGGCGGTGAAGAACCTCGCCCTGGCGGTGTCCCGGGGGGCGGTGGACGCCGGCTGTGACGGGGAAACGGTCAAGAACCTCAATTCGCATCTCAAGGCCCTTTTTGCCAAGTAGCTTCCGGAGATCCACGTGCGCACACTCGTTTTCCCCTTGGCAACCCTCCGCCGTGCCTGCCTGCCCGCAGCCCTGGCCCTCCTGGGCGCGCTGGGCTGCGTGAAGAACAGCAGCGGCGGCACCAACCTCTATGTCTATGACAATACCTCGCGCTCCGTGCTGGTCTGGAACGACGTGAACAAGGTCTATTCGGCCGCCAAGGCCGGCACCACCGTGCCCTCGGCAGACCGCACCATCGTCAACGGCTTGAGCTCCGGCGAGGACCTGTCCTGGGGCGGGCTGGCCATGGACAACACCGGCAACCGGATCTACCTGGTGGAAACCGACGGCACCGTCTATGTCATCAACAAGGCCAACACCCAGAGCGGAACCGTCTCCAAGACGGCCGACATCATCAGCTTCACCCTGGGCAAGTCCGGGGTGGACCCGTATACCGCCGGATCGGTGTTCGGCCAGGCGGCCGTGGACGGGAACAGCAACATTCTCTATGTGCTGGAGAACGCCGCCAACGGATCGGCCACCCGGGTCTGGAAGATCACCAACGCCAGCCAGGTGGGCAACAGCTCGACAATCACCCCTGCGTCCAGCTACACCATCGGGGTCAGCACCGACACCTTCGGGTGCGGAGTGGCGGCCATTCCGGGCGGCAACGCGTACGGCCTGTTCGGCGGCGGAACCACCATCTACGACGGCATGGGCAACAACCCCCGTTCCGGACCCCGGCTGCGGCAGGGCTCCGGCGGAACGTTCCCCTCGCCTGCGTCGAACGACTACTCTTCCGGCGTGGTGATCGGGTTGGCCACGGAGCTGGTTTCTCCCCTGCAGTACGGATCGCTGGCCTATGATTCCCAGAACAGCTCCCTGTACGTGTTTGCCCCGAACTACTCCTCGCCCGGGAACGCCGCCGTCCTGGTGTTCAAAAGCAGCGCCTTCTCCCCGGGCCTGGATGTGGCCCCCACCCGGTCCCTGGGCGACACCGCCGGGGCCCTGGGCAACCTGCGGGCCATCTCCCACCCCGCCAGCGGGGACTGGCTGCTGGGGGCCAATTTCAGCCTGACGTCGAGTTCCGCCATCGGGGAGGGCACCGGCACCTCGTCCCTGCTCATCTGGGACACCCCCAGCGGCGGGAGCGCGGCCGTCTCCGCCACCCTGCCGGGCGTCAGCGAGATCCGCGGCATGGCCATCGGCGGGAACAACTAGATGGTCTTTCTGCGCCTGCTGGGCCTCCTCTGCAAGGACGTGGGCAGGGACCTGGTGCGCCACCGGGGCCAGCACTTCCTGGCGGTGCTCACCCTGGCGCTGGGCCTGTTCCTGGCCGGCGGCGGGCTGCTGCTGGTGCAGGGGCTGAACCGCTGGGTCACCCGCATGGAGACCCTGGCCAAGATCACCGTGTTCGCCGCCGAGGGCGGCAACCTGGATGACACGGAAGCGCGGCTGCAGCGGGATCCCAGGTTCGTCAAGGTGCACCGGGTGCCCTCCGAGGAGGCCACCCGGCGCTTCCTGGAGTCCTCCCGGGAGGCGGGGCTGATGCTCAAGAGCCTGGGCGAACCCATTCCGGAAACCCTGGAGCTCAGCCTCCGGCCGGATCTGCTGGTGAACCACCGGGCCATGGAAGTGGGCGACAGCCTGCGCGGGCTGCCGGGGGTGGGGGACGTGGTGGTGGACCAGGAGCGCCTGGCCAACCTGCAGAAGACGGCGCGGATGCTGCGCTCGGCGCTCAGCGCCCTGGGCGCCCTGCTGCTGGTGGCCGCGGGCTTCTCCACCGGCAACGTCATCCGCATGAGCGTGCTGGCCCGGGAAGAGGAGATCGCCATCATGCGCCTGGTGGGGGCCACCGAAAGCTTCATCCGCACCCCGCTGCTGGTGGAAGGCGCGGTGCTGGGCCTGTTCGCCAGCATCCTCGCCGTGCTGGGCCTGCTGGCGCTCTGGCTGCCGCTGGCCCGGGGCCTGGGCAACCTGCCGCCGCTGCTGGTGGAACTGGCCCGCATGGGCTTCTTCTCGCCCCGCAACCTGGCCGGGCTGGCGGTCATCGGCATGGCCACCGGCGCCCTGGGCGCCCTGTGGGGCTTCTGGAACACCCAGCGCACCCTGCGCCAGATGGAAGCGATGATGCAGGAGCGGGGAGCCTAGGGCTACCTAGGACTGGGCCTCCAGAAGGCGCCTGGCCGCCTCCAGGGCGGCGGGGCTGCCGTGCAGGGCCAGCAGGTCATCCGCCTGGAGCTCCAGTTCGGCGTTGGGGGCCACGGGGTGGCCGGCCCGCGTCAGGCCGAGGATGGTGGCGCCGGTGCGCTGTTCCAGGGCCAGTTCGCCCAGCGGCAGGTCCAGCACCGGGCACTGGGCTGTCAGGCGGAGGGAAAGCAGGGCCGGCGGTCCCAGCTCCTCGGGCTCGGACCTGGCCCAGGGCGCCCGCACCCGGCGCAGCAGCCATTCGGAGCCGGTGGCCCGGTCCGGGGGAAACCGGCGGGAATGAACCCAAAGCAGGCCCAGCAGGCCGGCCAGCCCGGCCAGGAACAGCACCAGCAGGGGGCCCTCGGGCAGGAACGGCTGGAGCAGGGCCAGGGACGGCGCCGCCACCGCGAGCACCAGGGCCAGGCTGAGCGAGGCCTGCAGGTGCCGGCGCCCGGCAAGGGGGGGCGCCTGCAGGGACGGCGCCGGGGTGAGGATCCGTTCGGCGATCTCGCTGGCGCGGCCGCAGAGGGCCCAGGCCAGGAGGGCCAGCAGGATCGCCTGGGCGCCCAGCAGGCCCAGGGCGGCATTGGGGTTCTGCACCCAGGGCTGGTGCCGCTTCAGCAGGGCGACGGCGATGATCACCGCGTCCATGAGGGCGGCGTCCAGCACCAGGAAGATCAACGGCCGCCTCAGGGGCGCCGGCCCGCGGCCCAGGGTGAAGCGCCCCAGCCGGGCCGCCCAGGACTGATAGGCTTTGAGATACCAGTTGATGCGGGCCGGGATCCGGCGCTCCAGCCCGGCCGCCAGAGCGTCGCCGCGGCGGAACAGGGTGGGGCCCAGCAGGGCCGTGAGCAGGCAGACGCCCACCGGCACCGCCATCAGGTCGGGGCCCAGGAACTTGGCGTGCACGCCGATGCCCACCAGCACGAAGGAGAATTCTCCGGGCTGGGCCAGGGCCAGGCCGGTGCGGAAGCCGGTGCGCAGCGGCAGGCCGGCCAGGGCTCCGCCCAGGGTGGCGCCCAGGGGCTGGCCCAGGAGCACCACGGCGGTGAGGGCCAGGATGGGGCCGGCCTGGGCCGCCAGGGACCGCGGCTCCAGCAGCATGCCCACCGCCACGAAGAAGATGGCCGCGAAGATGTCGCGCAGGGGCAGCACCAGGTGCTCGATCTTCTGCACCCGGCCGCTAGCCCCAGCCAGCACCCCGGCCAGGAAGGCGCCCAGCGCCAGGGAACATCCGGCCATGTCGGCCAGCACCGCGGCGGTGAAGCATACCCCCACCGAGGCCACCAGGAGCGTTTCGTCCCGGCCCTGGTCCGCGGCCCAGCGCAGCAGCCGGGGCACCACCATGCCGCCGATCCCCAGCAGGCCGGCCAGCAGCAGGGCCACCTTGCCCAGGGTCAGCCCCAGGCCGCCGGCGCCGAACCCGCCGCTGGCGGAGGTGGCGTCCAGCCCGGCCAGGAGCAGGATGGCGAACAGGTCCTGCACCACCAGCACCGCAAGCACCCGGTCGCGCAGATGGCCCTTGGCGCCATGCTCCTCGAACAGCTTGGCGATGATCATGGTGCTGGAGATGGCCAGGGCCGCGCCCATGAAGGCGCTTTGCAGGAAACTCCAGCCCAGGGCGCGCCCGGTCATGAAGCCGAGCCAGGTGGTGAAGCCCAGCTGGATGGCGCCCAGGACCATGGCCGTGGGGCCCTTGTCCAGCAGCTTGCGGAAGTCGAATTCCAGGCCCACCGAGAACATCAGCAGCACCACGCCCAGTTCGGCCATGGTCTGGACGTTCTCCAGGTCGGCCACCAGGGGGATGGGGACATGCGGCCCGACGATCAGCCCAGCCAGCATGTAGCCAAGCACGGCCGGCTGCTTCAGCCGCCGGAACACCAGGCTGATGACGGCAGCTACACCGAGCACCATCGCGAGATCGAGAATGAGTCTTGGAACCTGGGCTGTCACGAATTTAATATACGGCTTATCGCCTCAAGGTTCCCGGGAACCCTTCACTTTTCCGCTTCGGTCCTGCTCTTGATGGTGAAGTGCGCCGTGCACAGCCCCACCATCCTTCCTTCACACAGCAGTTGGCATTCCAGGATGGCGCTGCGCAGGGAGGCCCGGAGCACCGAGGCCTGCACCAGCACCGGGCGGTCGGCCGGCTCCAGGTAGCGGATGTGCAGATCGGAGGTGGCGAAGGGCATCCTGCCGTCGAAGTAGGTGCAGAGGGCCAGGGCGCAGCTGATGTCGGCCAGGGTGGCCAGCACCCCGCCGTTCACCACGCCGGTGGGCCCATTGACCGTGCACTCCGTGGGTACCAGGCTCAGGGTGGCCTGCCCGGGCTGGAGCGCGTCGATGCTCAGCTGCCAGTCGCGGGTGAGCGGGAAATCGCGGAACCGGTCCCGCACCCGATCCAGCAGATCCGGGGCGATCGGGTGGGGAGATCGTGTTTTGACCATGGACAAGTTTAGGCGCCGTTACGGAATAACCATCGTTATTCCGCGACCTTCCCATACGGCGCCTCATGCCGGGGCCGCACGAAACGGGAATGGTTATTGTTTAACAACGGCATAGTGTCTTCTATGCTTTTGGGACCACCGGCGACTCCGGCCGGGCCTTGTGCCGGGCTTTCCGCCCCGCCGCCGCCCGGGACTGGGGCTGGGGCTTTGCCGCGGGGGCCGGCGGCGGGCTGAACCGGATGGGCGGTTTTTCGGCCTGGGGGAGCGCTTCGTCGCCCTTCATGGGATAGGCCTCCCCCGGAGCCACCAGCCGTCCCACCGCGGAATTGCCGGCGGCCTCGAGGATCACCAGCCTTCCGGCCTGGAGCCCGGTGCCCGGCCGCCTCAGCACCACCTGGACCTCCGGGTGCAGGCTGGCGCAGCCCTCGCCGGTGAGGATATAGATCCGGCCCTTCTCCCCCTCGTAGGGGGGCAGGCCGGTGCGGTCGATCCGCGACAGGACGATGGCCGGGCCGGCCAGGAGGGGGGGTGCCAGCAGGAGGACTGGCCAGAGTGAGCGCATAGCGTACCTATCGACCAACGGGGGCGGGGGCTTGAATCAGGGAGGGCGACAGCCGCCTTCACCCCCTGGGGGGTGGAAACGCAGGGAAAGACGGAATGGGGCCTCCTAATTCGCACACACCCTCTCGGCTTCCGGCGGTGAATGGGAAGACTCGGCCGAACAGGTTCTGGGGCCTTTTGCCGATCCCTGGCTTCCACCGGTCGGTGTGGCAGGTGGATGTCATTCCCCCGTCGCGTTGCAGGCTGCAGGAGGCCGAATCCGGCGTATCCTTTCCGGTATGCGACGATCTGATGTGATTGCCCAGCTCCAATCCCGAAAAGAATCCTTGGTTGCCATGGGGGTTGGTGAGTTGTATCTGTTTGGCAGCGTGGCTCGCGACGAGGCGCGGGATGACAGCGATGTGGATCTCCTGGTCGAGTTTACGGGCCCTCCATCCTTTGACCGGTTCATGGATCTCAAGTTCTTTCTCGAAGACGCGCTGGGAATTCCGGTGGATCTGGTCACTCGCCGAGCCCTGAAAAGAATCCTGCGCACCGAAATCGAGCGGGAAGCCGTCCGTGTCGCGTAATGTCGCGCTATACCTTCAGGATATTGGTGGATGACCCCATCTTGTGGGACTTGATCCAGCATAAGATCCCGGCCCTGATACAGGCTATGGCTGGTATCGGGAAGGATCCTCAGGCTTGAACCCCCTTCGTGCCTGCTCAGGGGGTCCATTGACTCCGCCTGCCTGAAGGAAAACGAGTTGGCCGCTGATGGATGGGATGGGTGGGATAAAGCGAGCAAAGACCTGACCCGCAGCTCCCGCGCCGAGACCCTGCTGCCATGCCTGGCGGCTCAGCCCCAGCCGTTCTCCGCGAACCGCTGCAGCTTGTCGCCCGAGGCCCGCAGCTCCAGGTTCCGGGCCACGTAGCGGCCCACCGGATCCGCTTCCAGGTTCACCGGGGCGCCGCAGGCCATGGCTTCCAGCCGGGTGCGCCGCACGGTCTCGGGGATGAGCGCCACGGTGAACCAGTCGGTCCCGCAGTCCACCACGGTGAGGGAGATGCCGTCCACGGCCACGGAGCCCTTGGCGGCGGTCATGGGGGCGAGGCCCGCCGGCATGGCGAAGCGCCAGATGCCTTCGCCCTGGGCCCGTTCCAGCAGCCGGCCCACCCCGTCCACATGGCCCGCCACCAGGTGGCCGTCCAGGGGATCGCCCACCCGCAGGCTGGGCTCCAGGTGCAGCAGGGCGCCGGGTGCCAACTGGCCCAGGGTGGTCCTGTCCAGGGTTTCCTGGGACAGGTCGGCTTCCCAACTGTGGGCGTCCCGGGACACGGCGGTGAGGCAGGCCCCGTTCACGCAGATGCTGGCGCCCGCCTCGGCCCGCTCCAGCAGGTCGGCGGGGGCGCTGATCCGCAGACGGGCGCCGGATGGGCGGGCCTGACGGCCCTCCAGGGTGCCAAGGGATCGGATGAGGCCGGTGAACACGGGGAATCCTCCTGTCGACAGAATAGCGGAAAACCGGATGCGGCCAGGGCCACCCTGACTATGGTAATAATCGATTCTCATGGAAAGTGCCCCATGGATTTATGGAAAGATAAACGGCTTCGGCTATCCATCACTCGCCTGGGGGTGGAGTATCTGGCGGCCATGCTGCTCATGGGCCTGTTCGCGGTCAATACCGGAAACAACCTGCTCTACCTGGTCTTCTCGGTCATGCTCGGGCTGTTCCTGGTGTCCGGCTGGGTGAGCCGGCACGCCATCCAGGATCTGGATCTGAAGGGCGTCGAGGAGGGCAACCTGTTCGCCCGGGTGCAGGGCGGGATCAAGGTGCGGCTCCTGGACCGCGCCCCCGGCCGCGCCCGGGGGGTGGAGGTGCATCTGGCGCTGGACCAGGGCCGGGTGGACCCGGGCTTCTACCCCGGGGCGACCCGGGGGGCCCAGGAGCGGATGGTGGTGCTCCAGGCCCTGCCCGACCACCGCGGCCCGTGCCGGGCGCTGCGCCTGGACCTGCGCACGAGCTTCCCGTTCGGCTTCCTGGAGAAGGCCTGGAGCTTCCCGCTGGCGCTGGACATGCTGGTGCTGCCCCATCCCCGCTCGTTCACCCCGGGCCCGGGCTGGGAGGGGGAGCTGGGCCGGTCGCGGCCCCGGGCGGGTTCGGGCAGCCCGGACGGGGCCAGGCCGTTCAAGGAACGGGACCCGCTGAGCCGGGTGCATTGGAAACGCACCGCCCAGCGGGGCACCCCCTGGGTGCGCACCTTCGAGGACGAGCCGCCCGCGGGGCTGAGCCTGCGCCTGGACCTCAAGGCCTGGGTCCCGGGGCAGGCCTTCGAACGGGAACTGGAGCTCCTTTCCGGCGGCGTCCTGCGGGCCAGGCTGCAGCGCAGGGACATAACCCTGCGCATCGACGGGGAAGGCGGCAGGCGGGAATACCAGGGCTACACGCCTTGCTGGCGGGCCCTGGGCCTGGCCGCGGCGGAGGGCGATGCTTTCCTTGCCGCGGGAAGCGCATTACCATGATGACATCGAGGTTTTTCAGAGGCGCCGATGGCTTTTTCCGATCCCCGTTCCCCGGTCTGGGAGCCTCTTCTGGGCGCTGCCTGGGAGGCCTGGGCCAGGGCCTATGCCCCCTATTCCGGGTTCCGGGTCGGGGCCGCCCTGCTCCGCTCGGACGGCGCCATCGTGCCGGGCTGCAATGTGGAAAACGCCTCCTACCCGGTGAGCCTTTGCGCCGAGCGGACCGCCCTCTGCGCGGCGGTGAGCCGGGGCATGGCCGTGGGCGAGGCCGTGGCCCTGGTGGTGGTCACCGAGGCCGATACCCTCACTCCGCCCTGCGGGGCCTGCCGCCAGGCGCTGGCGGAATTCGCCCCGGAGCTGCCCATCCTTCTGGCCAACCGCACCGATCGCGCCCTGTGCGACCTGCGTGAGCTGCTGCCGCAGGCCTTCACCGGGCGCCATCTGGCCCGCTGATCGCTTTCCAACCCCGAACCACCGCATGACCGAGGATACTTGATGGCCATTGACCGCAACAAGATTTCCAAACTGGCTGAAGCCCACATGGCCGCGGGCAGGGTGGACCGGGCCATCGAGGAATTCCTGAAGCTGGTCGAGGACCGGCCGGATGATCACAACCTGCTGAACCGGATCGGCGATGCCTACCTCCAGGCGGGCAAGGTGCCCGAGGCCATGGACATGTTCAAGAAGGCCGGGTCGGGCTTCGAACGGGGCGGGTTCAACAACAAGGCCACCGCCGTGCTGAAGAAGGCGCACCGGATCGTCCCGGAGGACATGGACATCTCCGAGCGGCTGGCGGTGCTCTACCGCCAGACCAACATGATCAAGGACGCCATCCAGATCCACATCGAGGTGGCCGAGACCTGCACCCGCAAGGGCCTGCTCAAGCGGGCCCTGGAGGAATTCGCCAAGGTCGTGGAGCTGGATTCCAAGAACCTGAAGAACAAGGTGAAGCTGGCCGACCTCTACAACAAGGAGGGCATGAAGGAACGCGCCGCCGGCATCTACCTGGAGGTGGCGGAAGCGCTGGCCATGGAGCAGAAGCATGCCGAGGCCGGGCAGATCCTGGACCGGGCCAGGACCATGGTCAGCACGCCCCAGGTGTTCCTCACCCAGGCCAGGCTGTGCGTGATCCAGAAGGACCTGCCCGGCGCGGCCGAGCATCTCCGCGAGGGGCTGGGCCTGAATCCGCGCAGCCCCGAACTGCTGGACGCCCTGGCCGAGGTGGAGCTGCAGTCCCGGGCCCCGGAGCGGGCCCTGGAGGCCCTGGCCCAGGTGCCGCAGCTGCCCGAGAAGTCGCTCCTGCTCTGCGAGCGGGCCCTGCGCGACCTGGCCCGGGAGGGGAAGGTGGCGGCCGGGCTGGAGCGCTTCAAGGGCATCGGCCGCGAACTGGCCCGGCGCGGCCTGGGCGAAGCCGCGGCCCGGACCCTGCGCACCGCCCTGCAGGGCTCCCTCACCGCCGAAGCCTGGCTGCAGCTGGCGGAAATCGCCCACCAGGGCGGCAACCGCTCCGACGAGGTGGAGTCCCTGCGCCATGCCTGCGCCGAGGCCGAGGCCGAAGGCGACCAGGCCCTGGCCGGGCAGACCTCCCAGAAGCTCCAGGCCATGGGGGTCCGGGCCGAGGACGTGGCCGCGCCGTTCGCGCCGGTCGCGGCGCCGGTGGAGGTTCTGGAGGAGCCCTCGCCCATCGATTCCCAGAACACCGAGCAGGACGTGCTGCGCCGCCTCCAGATCGAGAAGCTGCGCCGGGACGCCGCCCAGTCCCTGCAGAGCCGGCACATGGAAAGCGCGCTGGAAAGCTACGCCAAGATCCTCGACCTGGAGCCGGCCAACGAGGAAGCCATCACCGCCATCGCCGACATCCACCGGGCCAGCGGCGTGCTCACCCGGGTCCAGATGCACTATGTGAAGACCGCGGAACGGATTGCGCCCCTGGGCTTCCACAGCCTGGCGATGGATCTGCTGGACCGGGCCGAGGCCATGTTCCCCGGCTCCACCCGGCTCTACCGCAGGACCCTCGGCCTGCTGGAGGTCCCGGTTCCCCTGCCGCCGCCGGCCAGGAGCCCCGAAACGGCGCCGGCGCCCGACCTTCCGCTGATCCCGCTGGACCTGGACCGGAGATGGTCGGAGCCGCCCATCGCGCTGCCCGAGCCTGCGGCTGAGGCGGAGGTCCCGCTTCCGTCCCCGGTCCCGGCCCCGGCCCTGGCCCCGCTTCCGGCCCCGCCGGCCGAGCCGGTCGAGCAACCGGAATACGAGTGGGCGGAGTTCTCCGATCTGCTGGCGGCCAAGGAGCCGGTCGCCGAGCCGGTGGCGCCTCCGGAGGAGATGAACGAGGAGCTCACCGGCATCCTTTCCGACATCGATTTCCAGATGGATTACGGCAGCCCCGAAGAGGCGCTGATCGAGATCGAGAAGGCCCTGAACCAGTACCTGGACCACCCGGAGCTGTGCAAACGGAGGGAGCAGGCCCAGGAATCCCTGCGCCGGATGGGGCACGAGGCCGGGGCCGAGCCCCTCAAGGAATCCGATTTCACCCCCGCCTTCTTCGACCTCAGCGACATGCTGGGCGATGCCCTGCTGGAATCCGGCGACGGCGAGGAGATGCACGACGCCACCAACCTGGTGGAAAAGATCCGGAGTGTTGATGAACTTTTCAACGCGTTCCGGGAAGGGGTGGAGCAGCAGGTGAAGGGCGACGATTACGACACCCACTACAACCTGGGGATCGCCTACAAGGAGATGATGCTGCTGGATCCGGCCATCGAGGAGTTCAAGAACGCCATGCGCGATCCCGAGCGCACCCTGGAGTGCTGCTCCATGCTGGCCATCTGCGAGCAGACCCAGGGCAACCTGGACGCCGCCATCCGCTGGCTTCGCAAGGGCATCGAGACCCCGGGGTTCCCCCCGGAGGACGGCATCGGGCTGCGCTACGACCTGGGCACCCTGCTGCGCGCCCAGGACCGGCCGGAGGAGGCCCGGGAGCAGTTCCAGCAGGTGTACGAGCAGAACCCCGACTACCGGGAAGTGGCCAAGCTGATTTGATGGCCTTTGGGGCGGGCTCGACTCTATATTGAGTGGTTCCCGGAGGGCCCATGGCCACGAACGGTTCCGCCAGCGCCCCGTTGCCGTCCCACCTGGAGCGTTATGTCGTGGCCCAGGACTACGGGGCCTACACGCCCCGGGACCACGCGGTCTGGCGGCACATCCTGGGCCGGCTCACCGCCCACCTGGCGGACAAGGCCCACCCCAGCTACCTGGAAGGCCTGGCGGCCGCGGGCATCGGGCTGGAGCGCATCCCCAGCCTCGCCGAGATGAACGGGAAGCTGGCGCGGCTGGGCTGGAGCGCGGTGGCGGTGCGCGGCTTCATCCCCCCGGCGGTGTTCACCGAGATGCAGGCGCGGGGCGTGCTGGCCATCGCCGAGGACATCCGCAGCCACGAGCACATCGAGTACACTCCGGCCCCGGACATCATCCACGAAAGCGCCGGGCACGCGCCCATCCTCAAGGACGCCCGCTACGCCGAGTATCTCAAGCGCTGCGGGGTGGCGGGCTTCAAGGCCATCGCCAGCCGCGAGGACCAGGCCGTCTATGACGCGGTGCGCCACCTCAGCGTGGTCAAGGAGGATCCCGCCGCCGGCCGCGAGGACATCCGGCAGGCGGAGGCGCGGCTGCTGGCGGCCCGGGCCGGGCGGGTGCGGGTCAGCGAAAGCACCAAGGCCAGCCGGCTCTACTGGTGGACCGCGGAGTACGGCCTGGTGGGATCCATGGCGAGCCCGAGGCTGTACGGCGCCGGACTGCTCAGCTCCATCCAGGAAGCCAGCCACTGCCTCACCCCCGCCGTGGTGAAGGTGCCGTTCTCCCTGGCCTGCGTGGACCAGGATTTCGACATCACCCGGATGCAGCCCCGGCTGTTCGTGGCCGGGGACTTCGACCATCTGTTCGAGGTGCTGGAGGCGTTCGAGGCGACCCTGGCCTGGAAGCGGGGCGGGGACTACGGCCTGGAGCAGGCGCTGCAGGCCGGCACGGTGAACCACCTGATGCTGGACGGCGGCCGGGAGGTCACCGGCCGGGTGGTCCGGTGGATCCCGGGCACCCCCCGGGCGGATGGGAACTCGGCCCTGCTGGCCATCCTGGAGGGCCCGGCGCTGGTTTCCCGGGCGGGGCGCAGCCGGCAGCAGGAGCCCTGGCCGGGCCAGGCCCTGGTGGCGTTCGGCCCGCCCCGGCCGCCCGGGTCCGGCCCGTTCACCCTGGACCTGGCCGACGGCCTCAGCCTGGCCGGGGCCTGGGTGGGCGAACACGAAGTGGCCGACCTGCGGGGCCGGTTCCGGGGCGAGCCGCTGGACCTGCCTGGGTCCGCGCTGCTGCTCCAGAGCGAAGGGCTGCCCGGGGTGGCCGGCGGCCCGGCCGACCCGGAAACCTGGGACCGCTGGTTCGGGGTGCCGGTGGGCGCCGGAGACGCGGAGCAGCTGGCCCGCCGGCGCAAGGCCGAGGCCCTGCCTGCCGCGCTGGGCGAGCTGTACCTCGAGGTGGCCCGCATGCGCGGCAACGGGCGGATCGTGCCCGGCCGCCTGGGCCAGATCCGCGAGGAACTGCGCCGCTATCCCGACGACTGGCTGCTGCTGCACGAAGTGGGGGAACTCCTGGGCCCCCTGGGCACATAGATCTGAAGGAGACTCACCATCCGCAGAGGAGCGCAGCCATGACCTGGACCGAACAAGACAAGTCCCTGCACCGCACCATCAAGACCCCGGACTTCCTCACCGCCTTCAACATCGTGAGCCGGATCGTCGCTCCGGCCGAAGCCATGAACCACCATCCGGACGTGGCCTTCGGCTGGGGCTACGTGACCATCACCCTCACCACCCACGACGCCGGCGGGGTCACCGACAAGGACCACGCCCTGGCCGCGAAGATCGACGAGGCGATCAGGCCGTTCGGGGTGTGACGGGCTCGGCGCCCGCCGCGCCCCACACCTGCAGCGCCTGCGGCGCCGGCTGGACCGGCTTGCCCGGGCGCTGGAGCAGGGTGAGTTCCAGCGCCATGCCATCGCCGGCGGTGAGCCAGGCGCCCTGCCGGTTCCAGCTGAGGCTGCCCGGCCGGCCCGGATCGGGGCGCAGGCCGCCCACCGCGCACACCTTCACCAGGGTGTCGCGCACGGTCAGTTCGGCTCCGGGCCAGGGCTGCAGCGCCCGCACCTGGCGGTGCAGGTGGGCGGCGGGGCGGCTGGGGTCCAGCAGGGCCATGGCCTTGCTGAGTTTGGGCGCCAGGGTGGCCCCGGCGTGGTCCTGGGCCAGGGTGGCCCCGGTGCCGGCGGTCAGCTCCGGCAGGTGGGCCAGCAGCAGTCCGGCGGCGTCCTGGGCCAGGGCCGGGAGCAGGCCCTCGGCGGTGTCCTGGAGGCCGATGGGCCGGCTGGACTGGGCCAGCACCGGGCCTTCGTCCAGCCCGGGGGTGAGCCGCATGAGGCTCACGCCGGTCTGTTCGTCCCCCTCCAGGATGGCCAGGTTCACCGGCGCGGCGCCCCGCCAGCGGGGCAGCAGGGAGAAGTGCAGGTTCCACACCCCCAGCCGACATCCGTCCAGCATCCAGCTCGGCAGGATGTGCCCGTAGGCCACCACCACGGCCAGCTCGATGCCCAGCGATTCCCACAGCGCCCGGGTTTCCGGCGCCTTCCAGCGTTCCGGCTGGTGCACCGTCAGGCCCAGCTCCAGGGCGGCCCGCTTCACCGGCGGCGGCTCCAGGTGCCGGCCCCGGCCCTGGGGCCGGTCCGGATTGCAGAACACGGCCGTCACCCCGGCTCCGGCCAGGGCCCGCAGGGCCGGCACCGCCGCGGCCGGGGTGCCCAGGAAGGCGGTCCGCACCACGGCTATTCCTTGGTCCGCTGCTTGTTGTAGCGGCGGTGCAGGATCTGGCGCTTCACCGGGCCGAAGTATTCCACGAACAGCCGCCCCCGCAGGTGGTCGATCTCGTGGCAGAAGGCCCGGGCCAGCAGGTCCTCGCCCTCCAGTTCCACCCACGTGCCGTCGGGGAGGCGGTTCTTCACCCAGACCCGCTTGGGCCGTTCCAGCACCTCGTGGATGCCGGGGATGGAGAGGCAGCCTTCGGACCCCACCTGGGAGCCCTCCTGGCGGATGATCTCCGGGTTGATGAGCACCAGCCGGGCCGCGGGATCGCTGCCGGCGGAGGGGTCCACCACCGCCAGGTTGATGTTGAGACCCACCTGCGGAGCCGCGATGCCCACCCCGTCCTCGGCCAGGGTGGTGTCGAACAGGTCGGCCACCAGCTGGTCCAGATCGGGGCTCCATTCGCCCACATCGGTGCTGTTGATCTTGAGTCGGGGGTCGCCCCAGGTGATTACTTTTCGGACTGCCATTGGTTCCTCTATGAATCAGTTTATGCCAAAGCGCTCAGCTTTGATAACCTAGTAGATTCCGGCCCCTGGTCTGGTCCCCCTGCGCCCTCTGGAGTTCCCATGCTTCGCAATTTCCGGCAAGTGTTCAAAGGCAACCAAGCCCCCATGGCCGTGATCATGATGGTCGTGCTCCTCGGCATGGTGGCCTATCTGGCGCCCAGCCACGGCAATCCGGACGCGCCCGACAACATCGTGGCGCGGGTCTACGGGCGGGACATCACCCGGCGCGACCTGGAAGGGCCCATGCGGGAGATGGCCAAGCGCCTGGGCAAGGGCGCCGACCTGGATTCCCTGGCGCCGCTCATGCAGAACCAGGCCATCTCCCAGCTGGTGCAGGCCAAGCTGATCGAGGAACTGGCCGAACGGCACGGCATCGTGGTGACCGACGGCGAGGTCAAGCAGGCCCTGGAGGCCCAGTTGCGCGCCTACGGGTTCGCCGACCAGAACAACCATCTCCGGCCCAGCGCCGAGATCAACGACATCCTGCGCGAGCACGGCATGAGCCTGAAGCAGATGGAAATCGACTTCCGGTCGGTCCTGGCCGGGCAGAAGCTGTTCCAGCAGGCCTCCGCCCAGGTGCCGGTGGATGAGGCCTGGTTGAACCTGGAGAACCGGGTGCGCAACGAAAAGGTCAGCTTCGAGGCGGCCACCCAGACCCCCGATCCGTCCCAGGTGCCCGACCCGGGCCAGCCCAAGCTGGAGGCCTTCCTGAAGGATTCCGGCGCGCGCTTCCAGGCCGGCCCCCGGCGGGTGATCGCCTATGTGTCCCTGAACGCCGCCGCGCTGAGCATCGCGCCCGCCGACGACGCCGCGGTGCAGGCGGTCTACGATGCGCGCAAGGGCCAGTTCCTGGAACTCAAGGCCAGCCACATCCTGATCAAGGCGCAAAGCGACGCCCAGGTGCAGGAGGCCATGAAGAAGGCCCTGGACCTCCGGGCCAAGCTGCTGGCCGGCCAGGACTTCAACAAGACCGCCGAAGCCGTGAGCGAGGACCCCAGCGCCAAGGGCAACAAGGGCGACCTGGGCTGGTTCCAGACCGGCCAGATGGAGAAGGCCTTCGAGCAGGCGGCCATGGGCCTCAAGGTGGGCGAGATCAGCCAGCCGGTGCGCACCGGCTTCGGCATCCACCTGATCCGCCTGGAAGGACGCCGGGAAAAGAGCTTCGACCAGGTCAAGGACCAGCTCCGCCAGCAGCTCACCCAGGAGCGCTTCTCCACCAAGGCCAAGGACCGGCTCGAGCAGCTGCGCAAGCGCACCGGGGACCGCGGGGACCTGATCACCGCGGCCAAGAACCTGGGCCTCAAGGTCCAGACCAGCCCGGCCTTCACCCGTGATTCCGCCGCCGGCGTGGACGGGCTGCCCGGCAGCCAGGGCGTGGTGAACGAAGCCTTCCGGCTGGACGTGGGCCAGGTGTCCAAGATCCAGCAGGTCCAGGACAGCTTCCTGGTGTTCCGGGTGCAGGAGGAGCGTCCCATCGCCATCCCGGCCTTCGCCGAGATCAAGGACCAGGTGCTGGCCGCCTGGAAGCTTGAGCAGGCCCGCCGCACCGCCCTGGCCAAGGCCAAGGACGGCCTCAAGGGCGGCGACCTGAAGGCCGTGGGCAGCCCGGTGGACCAGGCCGCCGTGTCCATCGCCAGCCTGGGCGAGCTGGGCCAGCACCCGGCCATCCGCAAGGCCCTGCTGGACACCCCGGTGGGCCAGCTCACCCCCGTGCTCTGGACTCCGGACGGCAAGCTGTGGGTGGCCCGGATCAAGGCCCGCACCCCAGCCGCCCCGCTCACCTTCACCACCCGCAAGGCCCTGGTGGAGCAGGTCCAGCAGGATGTGGCGCAGAAGTTCCTCTCCGCCGAACTGCAGACCCTGGAGCGGGAAGGCAGCCTGCACCCCGGCTTCAGCTCGCTCTATGGCCGGTTCAACGGGATCTGGCGCAACAAGGAAGTTCTGGGCAAGGGCATCGACAGCGTTCCCGATCTGAGCGGACTGGACGACTAGATTCCTTCCGCAGCGACCGCCGGGCGGGCTGACCCGCCCGGCGGTCTGCATTTGGATCCGGCGGGCGGAAAAGGCAGGCCAAATCGCGCCGGTTCGGAGCGGCAGTCTCCAGTCGTTGACCTTTCCCCTCAGATTCCCGTTGATTTCGCTTTTAAAGTGCTAAAGTAATACGTTTGAGCATGCATGATGTCCTTTATTGGTACTTACGGGTAATTTATTAAACTTCATGCCATAGCTCTAATTGTCTCATAATCAGGCCTTTGAGCGTGTAAAGCGGTTGGCGTTGCGTCAGCCGCTAGGGTCGTTTTCATAAAATTATCGGGAGAAAAAATGAAGTCATCCATCGTCACTGCGGCGCTCGCCGTAGCGCTCGCCGGGAGTTTCCTGGCGTGCCAGAAGAAAGCAGCCGAAATCAAGCTCGGCGGGGTGGGCCCCGTCACCGGCGAAGCCGCCACCTTCGGCGCCTCCACCAAGAACGGCTACGAAATGGCCGTGGCGGAAGCCAATGCCAAGGGCGGCATCCTGGGCAAGCTGGTCAAGCTGGTGTTCGCCGACGACAAGGGCGATCCCGCGGAAGGCGCCACCGTCTTCACCAAGCTGATCGAGCAGGACAAGGTCTGCGCCATCATCGGCACGGTCATGTCCAAGGTCTGCCTGGCCGGCGCGCCCATCTGCCAGAACGCCCAGATCCCCAACATCGTCACCACCGCCACCAACCCCAAGATCACCGAAGTGGGCAACTACATCTTCCGCGCCTCCTTCATCGATCCGTTCCAGGGCACCGTGGGCGCCAAGTTCGCCTTCAACGAGCTGAAGGCGAAGAAGGCCGGCTGCCTGTTCGATGTGGGCAACGATTACACCAAGGGGCTTTCCGAATACTTCAAGGCCACCTTCGTCCAACTGGGCGGGGAAATGGTCGGCTATGAAGGCCACGCCAGCGGCACCACCGACTTCAAGGCCCAGCTCACCAAGATCCTGGCCGCCAAGCCCGACGTGCTCTACGTGTCCGACTACTACAACGACGTGGTCCTGATCGCCAAGCAGGCCCGGGAACTGGGCTTCAAGGGCCCCCTGCTCGGCGGCGACGGCTGGGATTCCCCCAAGCTCACCGAGATCGGCGGCGCTGCGGTTGAAGGCTGCTACTTCACCAACCACTACTCCCCCGACGACGTCTCCCCCGTGGTCCAGCAGTTCGTGAAGGCCTACAAGGCCAAGTACAACATGGTTCCGGACGCCTACGCGACCCTGGCCTACGTGGCCACCGACATCATGCTGGACGCCATCACCCGCGCCGGCTCCACTGAAGGCCCCAAGATCCAGGCCGCCATGGCCAAGACCGACCTGGCCTGCGTCACCGGCCAGATCAAGTTCGACGATCACCGCAACCCGGTGAAGTCCGCCGTCATCATCCAGATCAAGGACGGCAAGCAGGTCTACAAGTCCACCGTCAACCCGTAGTTCCTTTCGTCCACGGCGTTCCGGGCCGCGTCCTTTCCCTTCGCCGGGATCGGACGCGGCCCTTGCCATGGGATGAACGGTTTCCTTTGCACGGCGGGCCGGGGCGGGTAGCCTGGGCTCCAGCGTGGAGGAGACCATGAGCCTGAGCGGGAAGACCCTTCTGATCACCGGCGGCACCCGCGGGATCGGCCTGGCCATCGCCCTGCGCGCGGCCCGGGACGGGGCCCGGGTGGCCATCCTGGGCAAGACCGCGGCGCCCCATGCGAGACTGCCGGGCACCGTGTTCACCGCCGCGGCGGAAGTGGAGGCGGCCGGCGGCCGGGCCCTGGCCATCGTCGGCGACGTGCGCTCCGAGGAATCGGTGCTGGACGCCGTGGCCCAGACCGTGGCGGCCTTCGGCGGCCTGGACATCCTGGTGAACAACGCCAGCGCCATCTCCCTCACCGGCACCCTGGACACCGAGCTCAAGCGCTACGACCTCATGCACCAGGTGAACGCCCGGGGCACCTTCCTGTGCTCCAAGGCCTGCATCCCCCACCTGAAGCGGGCTGGCAATCCGCACATCCTCACCCTGGCGCCGCCCCTGGACCTGCAGGCCAAATGGTTCGCCCCGCACCCTGCCTACACCATGGCCAAGTTCGGCATGAGCCTGTGCACCCTGGCCATGGCCGAGGAGTTCCGCGCCGACGGGATCGCGGTGAACGCGCTCTGGCCGCTCACCGCCATCGACACCGCCGCGGTGCGCAACCTGCTGGGCGGCGAGGCCATGACCCGGGCCTGCCGGCGGCCGGAGATCGTGGCCGACGCGGCCCACGCCATCCTGGTGCGCCCGGCCCGGGAGTGCACCGGCCGGTTCTTCATCGACGAGGAGGTGCTGCGCGCCGAGGGGGTGGGCGATTTCACGGCCTACGCGGTGGATCCCAAGGTACCGCTGGTGGCCGACTACTTCCTGCCGGACGCGGTGCTGCAGGGCACGCCGACCCGGCTGCAGCGGTTCCTTTAGGGGCCGTTGCGGAATAAGCCGTTGTCAAGGAATAACCATTCCCGTTTCACGCGGCCCCTGACCTTTCCCATTCAGTCCAAGAACATCCCGTTTCGGTATGCGAAGCATACCTATTTGATATTTTCCAAACATTCTGTTTAGAGGTACAAATTTCCAATTCCATTTATCAAAACTCCGGATCCTTGGATCCAGACAATAAGCTGGTCCCCTTGACCATCTTTACCATCAAGGTGACCATTCCCGACGGGATTATGGTCGGGAGATGGGTGCTGAAGGTGGCATTCATCTAGCTGCTTTCCCAGTGCCCTTCCGTTCACCCGGTTCGCCTTGACCCAGGTGTCGGGCTACGGGTTTCGCATTGTCATGTATGGGGTTTCCCCCTCACAGGAACGATGTGATAGCGCAGTAGGGTCAACCACAGCCCATACGCCAAAAATCGATAAGTTAACCTTGGCGCGCGCTCTGGACGACGCTCTGGACCGGCGGAAGATCCACGGAAGGCCGGGATGCTTTCCGGGCTAGCAACCATAGAAGGAATTGGGGATTTCTCATGAAAAGTGTCGCTCAGCGTCTGAATGCCAGCATCATCGCCACAGTCAGCGTCCTCCTGCTGCTGATGGGAGGAATCTCCTCTGTTGGTGAGCGATCCAGCCTGAACCGGCAGCTTGCGCGAACGGCTGCCGTCATTCAGGGCCAGTTGGCTTTGGCCTTGCCCGCTCCGGTATGGAGCAGGGATATCCGTCTGATCGATACCATCCTCAGCAGGGCCATGTCCGCGCCGGAGATCGAAGGCATCGCCGTGACCGGCCCCAAAGGCCCCCTCGCCATCATGGCGCGTGACGCGTCCGGCAACCCCATCAGGAAAGACGGCGCATCCGAGTTTGCCTCGACCATGAAGTCGGAAGCTCCGATCCTATACAGCGACAACGGGAACACCAGGGATCTGGGCACGCTGCAGATATTCATCTCGTCCAGCTCCGTGGCCGCCGCCTTCCGGAAAAGCCTGCTCCTGCTCACCGTCGAGATCGTTGTGATGGACATCCTCCTTGTCCTGGTGCTTTCATGGGTCGTCACGGCAGGGGTTCTCCGCCCCCTCCATTCGCTCCGGGACGCCCTGGCCACCATGACCGGCGACGATGCCGACCTCACCCGTCGCCTGGATGAGCGGCGCAGTGACGAATTCGGGCAGATCTCCCACCATATCAACCAGTTTGCCGGGCTCTTCCGAGGCATCGTCAAGGACCTGACCGTAGAGGCCGCCAACGTGGCGGGCAGCTCCAGTGAACTCAGTTCCGCGGCAGAGCAGATGCAGATGGCCGCCTCGGAGATCGCCAAGGGCAATGAAAGCCAGCGCGTCAGCATGAGCGGCGTTCTGTCCGACATGGACCGATTGTCGACGCTCATCTCCGACATGGACAGCCGGTTGAGCGAATCCTCCACCCGGGCCGCCCAGACGGTGGCCATTTCCCGCGAAGGGGGTGAGGCCGGTGAAGCCACGGCCAGCGCCATGGATTCCATTGGGGATGCGACCACGCGGATGGCCCTGGCTGTCACGGTCATTCATGAGATTGCCAACCAGACCAACCTTCTTTCGCTAAATGCGGCCATTGAAGCGGCCAAGGCCGGGGAATCGGGCAAGGGCTTCTCGGTTGTGGCCGAAGAAGTCCGGAAACTGGCCGAGCGCAGCGCCCAGGCCACCCGGGAGATCCAAACGCTGATCCAGGAAGTCAACACCCGGGTCGAACAGGGTCGCTTGACCGTTTCCCGGAGCGTGGAGTCGCTGGCGTCCATCCGCAACCACATCGATAACCTGGCCGACAACTTCAGGGGCATTTCGGAAGCCATGAAACAGCAGACCAGCACCGGGACGGAAGTCCGATCGCGGGTTGAGGGCACCAACGAGGAGATCGAACGCACCGCCACCGCCAGCGCGGAACTATCCGCCACGGTTGACGAAATCGTTCGCACCGCGCTGGACCTCTCCAAAGTTGCCGCGGGCCTCAATGCTCATGTTTCCCGCTACACCCAGGAGATCCTGGTGTTCGCCAATGAATCCATGCCCCAATGCGGCATGGTGGACCACAAGGCTACCGGATTGGCCATCGAAATCCTCAATGCCGTCACAGCGGAAGGCGGTCCGGCCTTCCATTACGATTTTTCTCAGCCCTGGGCGCGTGCCCAAGCTGCGGTGCATGACAATCCCGGGACGTTGATCATCCCCTTGACCCGCAATGCGGAAAGGGAGCCCAGATACAAATGGGTCGCCCGCCTTTTCGACAACGGGGCGCATCTGGCCTCGCTGGCTCGCCCGGCGCCGATCCCGTCGATGGACGAAGCCAAGGGATTGGCTGTCGGCATCATGCGCGGCTCCATTTTCGAAGATTACCTCGGGAAGGCTCATTTTACGAATAGGGTGGTTGCGCCGAAAGATGAACTCATCGCCCATATGCTGGTCGAGGGGAAAGTCGACGCCTGGGCCGGAGCGGATCTGGTCATGCATTATCTATTCAGCAAGATCGGCCAGAACCCCGCCAAGCTGCAGCAGGGCCCCCAACTGGGAGAAGCAGGACAAATCTTCATCGCGGGGGACGTCCATTTCCCCGAAGCCGAGGCCAAGGCCATTGCCGATGGCATCGAGAAGCTGCGCCATAACGGCAAGCTGGACGCGATTCTCAAACGCTACGGAGTCCAGTCGCGGTGAGCCGTTGTCCAGGAACAACCATGCATATGGGGCCGCGAGAAACGGGAATGGTTATTCCATCACAACGGCTTACTGGATTTTCCCGGTTCCAGGCTGGTCCACCGGGATGACCTCGCAGCCCATGTACGGCTGCAGCGCCTTGGGAATGCGCACGCTCCCGTCCGGCTGCTGGTAGTTTTCCAGGATCGCCACCCAGGTGCGGCCCACGGCCAGGCCGCTGCCGTTGAGGGTGTGCAGGAACTGGGGCTTGCCGCCCTGCGGACGGTAGCGGATGTTGGCGCGCCGGGCCTGGAAGTCGCCGAACCAGGAGCAGGAGCTGATCTCCCGGAAGGTGTCCTGGCTGGGCAGCCATACTTCCAGGTCGTAGGTCTTGCGGCTGGAGAAGCCCAGGTCGCCGGTGGACAGCAGCATCCGGCGGTAGGGCAGTTCCAGCACCTCCAGGACGTGCTCGGCGCACAGGGTGAGGTGCTCCAGCTCCTCCTGGGCCTTGTCCGGGGCGGCGAAGGCCACCAGCTCCACCTTGTGGAACTGGTGCTGGCGGATGATCCCCTTGGTGTCCCGGCCGTAGCTGCCGGCCTCGCTGCGGAAGCACGGGGTGAAGGCGAAATGGCGCACCGGCAGCTGCTCTCCGGCCAGGATCTCGTCCCGGTAGAGGTTGGTCACCGGCACTTCGGCGGTGGGGATCAGGTAGAGCGCGTCCTCGCCCCGGTAGGTCTTGAACAGGTCCTGCTCGAACTTGGGCAGCTGGCCGGTGCCGAACATGCACTCCGGCAGCACCAGGTAGGGCGGCATCACTTCGCCCCAGCCGGCCGCGGTGTGCAGGTCGGCCATGAAGGTCACCAGGGCGCGCTCCAGCTTGGCGCCCAGGCCCTTGAGCACGGCGAACCGGGCGCCGCTCAGCTTGGCGGCGCGGTCCAGGTCCAGGATGCCCAGCCGGGTGCCCAGGTCCACGTGGTCCAGCGGCTTGGCCATGGGGGTGGGGGTGCCCCAGCGCTTGATCTCCAGGTTGGCCTGCTCGTCCTTGCCCACCGGCACCGATTCGTGCGGCAGGTTGGGGAGGGCGGCGAGGAAGTCCCGGAACGCCGCTTCCGCTTCCTTCTCGGCCAGCTCCATGGCCTTGAGCCGCTCGCCCACGTCCCGCTGGGTGGCGATGAGGGCGCTGGCGTCCTGCTTGGCCCGCTTCAGCTTGGCCACTTCGTCGGACACGCGGTTGCGCTCGGCCTTGAGCGCCTCGGCCTCCTGGATGACCTGCTTGCGCCCGAGCTCCAGGCGCTGGAAGGTCTCCCGGTCGAAGCTCACGCCCCGCTTGGACAGGCCAAGGATGACGGTGTCAGGGTCGTTGCGCAGTAGGGCCGCGTCCAGCATGAATGCCTCGGTAAAAATTCATTGTAGCGGCTCTCCGGCCCAGGAGCAGGCGAAGGCGCGCCGCATCTCCTCCGCGCCGAAGCCGGCGCCCAGGCCCAGGGCCAGTTTGGCCAGGGCCGCCCAGCGGGTGTGGAGCCCGCCGGAGATGGCGCCCAGGTCCCGGGCCATGGCGCCCAGTTCGTAGGTTTCCAGGTCCACGCCGCCGGACAGGCACTGGCTGGTGAGCACCACCGGCAGGGCCCGCCCGGCGCAGTGGACGAACAGGGCCCGGAGGTCCGGCCGGCCCATGGGCAGGTTGCCGGCGCCGAAGCCCTGGATCAGCACGCCGCGGGTTTCCGGGCCGGGCAGCCGCCAGGGCATGCCCGGGAACGGGCTGTACACCTCGATGGCCGATTCCAGCACGCAGCCCACCGAGGCCGGCACCTGGCGCGCGAACACGCCCGCGTGGGGGTGCATCTGCACGTGCAGGCCCAGTTCGGCCAGGGCCGGCAGGTTGGGCGACTCGAAGGCCTGGTAGCGGTGCACGCTGATCTTGTCGGTGGCCACCCCGCGCAGCCAGTGGTCGCCGAAGCAGATGCCCACTTCGGCCACGCCCCGGGTGGCCAGGGTGACGGCGTCCACCAGGTTGCCCCGGGCGTCGGTGCGGATGTAGGCCAGGGGCCGCTGGGAGCCGGTGAGCACCACCGGCTTGCCCAGGTCGGCCAGCAGGAACCCCAGCACGGAGGCGGTGTAGGCCATGGTGTCGGTGCCGTGGATGAGCACGATGCCGTCGCTGTGCGCGGCCTGCTCCCGGATCAGCCGGGCCAGGGCGAGGATGTCTTCCGGCTCCAGGGTGCTGGAGTCCCGGTTGCAGGCCACCACCAGGCGCAGGTGGGCCAGCTGCTCCAGCTCGGGAACCTGCTCCAGGATCCGGTCCAGGGACGGTCCCGGAGCCAGCGGGGAATCCCCTCCGGGCGCCATGCCCAGCGTGCCGCCGGTGTGGATGAGGGTGACTGTGCGCTTGTCCATGGGGTGCCGTCCTCGAATCAAGGTCGTGGGGTGGCCGCGAGGAGGGCCCGGATCACCTCGTCGGTGGTGGCGCCGTCCGCCTCGCTTTCGTAGGTGAGCAGCAGCCGGTGCCGGAGCACGTCCGGGGCCAGGGCGGTCACGTCGTCGGGCAGCACGTGGTTCCGGCCGGCCAGGAAGGCCAGGGCCTTGGACGCCGCCTGCAGGGCCAGCGAGGCCCGGGGCGAGGCCCCGCAGCGGAGCTGCTCCAGGCCCTTCCAGGGCCGCGCGGCGCCGGGCCGGGTGGCCTGGACCAGGCGCACGATGTAGTCGCGGATGGCCGGGTCCAGGCGCACCTGCCGGGCCAGCCGGCCCGCCTCCAGGAGGGCCTCGCCGGTGATCACCGGGCGCACCGCCTGCTCCTGGCCGTCGGCCCGGCGCAGCACCTCGCCCTCCTCCTGGGCGCTGGGGTAGTCCACCCGCAGCTTGAACAGGAAGCGGTCCATCTGGGCCTCGGGCAGGGGGAAGGTGCCCTCCTGTTCCAGGGGGTTCTGGGTGGCCAGCACCAGGAACGGGTCGGGCAGGGGGAAGCTCTCTTCGCCCAGGGTCACCTGGCGCTCCTCCATGGCCTCCAGCAGGGCCGACTGCACCTTGCTGGGGGCCCGGTTGATCTCGTCGGCCAGCAGCAGGTTGGCGAACACCGGGCCCTTGCGCGGGCTGAAGCTGAGCGAGCGCGGATCGAACACCAGGGTGCCCACCACGTCGGACGGCAGCAGGTCGGGGGTGAACTGCACCCGGCGGAAGGCCAGGTGGCTGGCGGCGGCCAGGGTCCGCACGGCGCGGGTCTTGGCCAGCCCGGGCAGGCCTTCCAGCAGCACGTGGCCGGGCACCAGCAGGGCCACCAGCAGCCGGTTGAGGAGCTGGGCCTGGCCGACGATCACCTTCCGGCATTCCTGCAGCAGGGCGTCAAGCGGGTTCGGGGCGGGGGTGGGCATGGGCTGGTCCGGGGTTCCTTCCATCTTGCCCGGGACCCGCGGTTTCCGACAGGGGTCAGGCCTCGAGCTGGCGCAGTCGTTCCGCTTCGAAGGCCGCCCGCAGCGGTTCGATGATGGGCTCGATCATCCCCTGCATGAACGAGTCCAGTTGGTGGATGGTGACGTTCACCCGGTGGTCGGTGACCCGGCCCTGGGGGAAGTTGTAGGTGCGGATCTTCTCGCTGCGGTCGCCGGAACCCACCTGGTTCTTGCGCAGGTCGGCCTCGATGGCGTCCTTTTCGCCCTGGGCCTTCTCCAGAAGGCGGGAACGCAGGACGGTCATGGCCTTGGCCATGTTCTTGAGCTGGCTGCGCTCGTCCTGGCACTGCACCACGGTGTTGGTGGGCAGGTGGGTGAGCCGCACCGCCGAGTAGGTGGTGTTGACGCTCTGGCCGCCCTTGCCGCCGGAGCAGAAGGTGTCGATGCGCAGGTCCTTCTCGTGGATGGTGATCTCCACCTCGTCGGCCTCGGGCATCACCGCCACGGTGCAGGCGGAGGTGTGGATGCGGCCCTGGGTCTCGGTCTTGGGCACCCGCTGGACCCGGTGCACGCCGCTTTCGAAGCGGAACAGGGAATAGGCGCCTTCGCCCTCCACCTCGGCCACCACTTCCTTCAGCCCGCCCTGGTCGGCCTCGCTCTCGTCCAGCACCTTCACCTTGAAGCCCCGGCGCTCGGCGAACCGCACGTACATGCGGAACACCTCTCCGGCGAACAGCGCGGCCTCCTCGCCGCCGGTGCCGGCCCGCACCTCCAGGATGACGTTGCGGGCGTCCTTGGGGTCCTTGGGCACCAGCAGGTGGCGCAGGCCGGCCTCGCCCCCCTGGATGGCGGCCTTGAGCTCCAGCACCTCCAGCTCGGCCATCTCGCGCAGCTCGGGATCCTGGCTCTTGTCGCCCAGGATGGCCTCGGCCTCCTGCAGCTGCCGGATGCGGGTGCGCTGCAGGTGCCAGGCCTCCACCACCGGCTCCAGTTCGGAACGCAGCTTGGACAGCTCCCGCAGCCGCTTCATGTCGCTCACCACGGCCGGGTCCTGGAGCTGGGCTTCGATTTCCTGGTACTTGGCATCGAGGGATTCGAGCTGGTCAAGCATGGTTCACCATCTTCCACATAAAAAAAGAACGGGCCGAAGATCGGCCCGTTCCATGGAAATGAATCGCTACTGAGCGTCGACGACGGGCGCGGTTTCCACCGGCACTTCGACCGGGGCGGCTGCGACCGGGGCAGCTTCCGCCGCGGCTTCGACCTGGGCGGCATGGGCGGCGCTGTTGGCGGCCGCTGCGGCTTCCAGCTCGACCTTCTTGGCATACTTGCGGTTGAACTTCTCAACCCGTCCGGCGGTGTCCATCAGCTTCTGCTTGCCGGTGAAGAAGGGGTGGCAGGCGGCGCACACTTCAACCCGCATCTCCTTCTTGGTGGAACGGGTCATGAACTCGTTGCCGCAGGCGCAGTGGACCATCACATCGAACAGCTGGGGATGGATCTTGTCCTTCATTGGGACCTCCTGGAACCGACCGGATGCCATTGAGCGGCACGCGGCTTGTTCACGCATGAACGGAGAGTTTACCTCTACCTGCCATTCCGTTCAAGCCTAGAAATGACAGGGCGTTTTTCCGGTCCATGGGCTTCCCCCGCGCCCGTTTCGGGGAACGGCTTGGGATAACGGCAATTATGTCGCCTGGTCCGCGCGGGCGGCACCAGGCCGGGGCCAGCCCGGTCGGGACAACGAATACGGATTCAGGCCAGGTAGCGCTCAGCGATGAGCACCGCCGCCGCGCCAAGCCGGTTCTTGGCTTCCAGCTTCTTGAGGATGTTGGCCACGTGGAACTTGGCCGTCGCCTCTGAGATCCCGAGGGTCCTGGCGATCTCGCTGTTGCTCTTTTCCGCCACCAGCCACTCCGCCACGATCCGCTCCTTTTCGCTGAGCTGAGCCACCCGTGCGGAGAGGTCGAGCCTCTTGCGACAGCGGTTGAGGTGGGGCACCACCGTCCGACCCACCAGCAGCGCGCGATCGCTCGGAGGCGCATCCTTGGCGGTGGCGAAGGACACCAGGAACACCGCGTTTTGGCGGGAGGATTCACAGTAGGCCGAGAACCCTTGGCGCAGGCCATGGGAGCGTCTGCGGGTGATGATTTCCTCCTCTATCGCGGCTAGTTCTCGGTCGTACCGGTCCCAAACGAAAGCGCCCTGCATCTCACCGCGCTTGAGCCGGATCTCCAGCTCCCGGCGCACCGGGTCGTGCGCCAGGTAGCTTTGGCTGGCGTATTCCTCCATCCACGGGACCGGGTTGCTGAGGTTGCGCAGCGAGATGGGCTGGCCCTCCGCGTAGGTCGACGCCATGTTGGTGTAGAGAACGAACTCGAACCCGAGCCGGTCTCCGAGCGCCAGCATCGCCCCATGGAGCTGCTCCTCCCGTTCATGCCGCAGGCAGTCATTGCAGAAGGTGAGCAGATCGGCCAGCTCCTCACGGGTGAGCAAGGCGGCGGGCCGGAGTCTATCCGTCTCCTGCTCACCAACCACTCGACCGCCACCCGTAGTCACATGCTCTCCATGTGTAACATCCATTCCATGGAATATTTGGCCCCAAATCTAGCCGATCGGCTAGTTACCCATAACTCAATAGAACAGTACCATTTCAGATTCTGTAACCAAACAATTTTTCCGTGCCCTCTTTGGCCAGATGCCAATGTTCTGATGCCGCTGCCGGTCCATCCAGGTGATGACTGGATGAAGGCTGGTGTTCTGGCCCAATCCAGGACACGTCCCACTCCCTACAAAGCTGGTCCGGGCCGCGCGTGCCAGGTGACATAATTGCGCTCACCGTACCCTATGAGCTGCAGAAAGGAACCCATGGATCTGAACGCGCCGCCCCAGCTTGCCGCACGGTCCCTGCTGGGGAACCTGCTGGTGCGCGACGGGGTCACCCTCCGCATCACGGAGGTGGAGGCCTACGAGGGGTCCAGGGACAGCGCCAGCCACGCCCGGCACGGGCGCACCGCGCGCAATGCGCCCATGTGGGGGCCCGCCGGCCGGGCCTACCTCTACTTCTGCTACGGCATGCACTGGATGCTCAACGTGGTTACCGGCCCGGAGGGGGAAGCCTCCGCGGTGCTCATCCGGGGCGCGGAGGTGATCGCCGGGCTGGAGACGGTCCTGCAGCGCCGGAAGGCTGCCAGGGACACGCCCTCGCTGTGCGCCGGCCCCGGCAAGGTCGCCCAGGCCCTGGGCCTGGACAAGACCTTCGACGGCCATGACCTCCTCGCCCCCGGCGGCCTGGAACTGCGCGCCGGCGTTCCTCCCGGGCGCATCCTCGAGGGGCGTCGCCTGGGCATCGGCTTCGCGACGCCGGAGGATCAGGCGCTGCCCTGGCGTTTTGCCGATGGCGACAGCGGCGCGGTCATCAAGAAGGGCCAGCTCACGGTCCGCTGACCCCGGAGGGGCAGGGTGGAGCAGGGGCGAATCCTCCCCTGCTCCATCCTTCCGCTAGAACCGGCTGAAGTCCGCCGGAATGGCCTTGACGGCTCCTTTGCCCAGCGCGGGCTTCGAGGCGGCGGGGGCCGGGCCTGGGACCTTGGGGGCGGGCCGGTGCGCGGTGGCGCTCCACTGGCCCGGGGTCGGGGCCAGCGTGAAGAAGGTCATCATGGCCTGGAGCCCCGTCGCCTGGGTGTTCACTTCCTCGGAGGTGGAGGCCAGCTCTTCCGAGGCGGCCGCATTCTGCTGCACGGCCTGGCTGATGTGGCTCATGGCGGAATCGATCTGGCCCATCCCGGAACTCTGCTCCTGCGAGGCGGCCGTGATTTCCGCCACCAGGTCGGCGGTCTTCTGGATGGAGGGGACGATGGCCTCCAGGAGCGTCCCGGCCCGCTCCGCCAGACCGACGCTGTGGCTGGCCAGCTGGCTGATCTCCTCGGCGGCCACCTGGCTGCGCTCGGCCAGCTTGCGCACCTCCGCGGCCACCACGGCGAACCCCTTGCCGTGCTCTCCGGCCCGGCCGGCCTCGATGGCGGCGTTCAGGGCCAGCAGGTTGGTCTGGTAGGCGATGTCGTCGACGATGGCGATCTTCTTGGCGATCTGCTTCATGGCGTCCACGGTCTCGCGCACCGCCTGGCCCCCTTCCACCGTGTCCTTGGCGGTGCGGGTGGCGATTTCGCCGGTGACCTTGGCGTTCTCGTTGTTCTGCGAGATGGAGGCGCTCATCTCCTCCATGGACGAGCTGGTCTCCTCGACGCTGGCGGCCTGCTCCGAGGCGCCCTGGCTCAGGGACTGGGCGGTGGCGCTCACCTGCTCCGAGGCCGCGACCATGTTCCGGGAGGCTTCCAGCACGTCCGCGATGGTGGTGGCCAGCTTGTCGATGGTGTTGTTGACGGCCGTCCGGAGCTCCTGGAAATCGCCCCGGTATTCCGGGATGATGCGGCTGCTGAGGTCGCCCTTCTCCACGGCACCCATGACCTGGCGCACCTCGTTGATGGGCCCCAGCACCAGATCCAGAGTCCCGTTGATGCCCTGCACGATCGTGCCGAATTCGCCCTGGTGGCGGGTGACGTCGGCCCGGGCGGCCAGGTTCCCCTCCACCGCGGCCTGGCTGAGCGTGGCGGTCTCGTCGATGAGCCGCTTCAGGGATTCCATCATCATGATGAAGGCCGGCATGAGGCGGTCGTCCTCGCAGCGCCGGCCGATGGCGCGCAGGGAGTCCAGCCTCGAGATGTCGCCCTTGGCGACGGCTTCGGTGAGCTCGGCCATGGCCAGGGTCTGCCCGGCCATTCGATTCAGGGCCTGCTTCAGGTCGTTCCAGATGCCCTTGTAGTCCTTGGTCATCCGGACCTTGGAATCGTTGATGGTCAGCCGTTCCAGGGTGGCCATCACCTCGCTCACCGGGTCGGCCGTGGCCGCCATCAACTGGTTGATGCCCTTGATGATCTCCCGGTAGGCGCCCTTGAAGGCCGCCTCCTCGCCGCGCAGGGTGAGGTCGCCGTCCAGCGCGCCCTGGACCATGAGCAGGATCTGGCGTTCCATGCCCTCCAGGGCATCGCTCATCGCCATGGCGGCGGGCAGGATCCGGTCCTGTTCGGAACGGCGGCCGATCTGGCGGAGCCCGGCCATCTGTTTAAGGTCCCCCTCCGCCATCCAGGTGAACAGGTTCTGGACCCCCAGCAGCCGGTCCCGGACCCCGTTGATGCTGTCGGCGAAGGCATGGAAGTCGCCCCGGAAGGTTCCGGTCATCTGGCTCGTGTAGTCGTTGACCACCAGCCGGGCCAGGACGCCCTTGGCCGCTTCCAGCGGGGTCGCCACGGCTTCCATGGTCTCGTTGAGCCCCTGCACCACCTTGGCGAACTCGCCCTGATGGCGGGTCACGTCGGCCCGGGCGGCCAGGTTGCCGTTCACGGCGGCCTGGCTGAGCAGGGCGCTTTCATCGATGAGCCGCTTCAGCGCCTCCATCATCATGATGAAGGCCGGTATGAGCCGGTCGTCCTCGCAGCGCCGGCCGATGGCGCGCAGGGCCTCCAGCCGGGAGATGTCGCCCTTGGCCACGGCTTCGGTCAGCTCGGCCACCGCCGTCATCTGCCCGGCAACCCGGTTCAGGGCCTGCTTGAGGTCGTTCCAGATGCCCTTGTAGTCCTTGGTCACCCGGGCCTTGGAATCGTTGATGGCGAGACGCTCCAGGGTGCCCATCACCTCGCCCACCGGGGCCGCGGTGGCCGCCATGAGCTGGTTCATGCCCTGGATGATCGCCCGGTAGCTGCCCTTGAAGGCCGTTTCGTCGCCACGCAGGGTCAGGTCGCCGTTCAGCACGGCCTCCACCATGAGCAGGATCTGGCGTTGCAGGCCTTCCACCGCGTCGTCCATGGCCATGGCGGCGGGCAGGATCCGGTCCTGTTCGGAACGGCGGCCGATCTGGCGGATTCCGGCCAGCTGCTTCAGGTCGCCGTCGGCCATCCAGGTGAACAGGTTCTGGACCCCCAGCAGCCGGTCCCGGACCCCGTTGACGCTGTCGGCGAAGGCCTGGAAGTCGCCCCGGAAGGTGCCGGTCATCTGGCTCGTGTAGTCGTTGACCACCAGCCGGGCCAGGACGGCCTGGGCCGCTCCCAGCGGGGAGGCCACGGCCTCCAGGGTCTGGTTGAGACCCTGCACCACCTTGCCGAATTCCCCCGGATGCCCGGCCACGTCGGCGCGGGTGGCCAGGTGGCCTTCCGCGGCCTCCCGGGCCAGGTGCTGGGCTTCGGCGCACAG
>JARLGP010000214.1 GCA_031292735.1 Holophaga sp. | reverse complement strand
GGACAGACCCGGACCAAAGGCGTTATCCTGGCATCAACCCACCATCACCGGCCCGCAACCCTCATCTTTTCAATCCGGAGCCTCCATGGATCTCAATCAAGACCAACAGGACTTCTACCGTCAGGCGCGGGACCATTGCCGGATGGAAGTGGACCAGATGAACAAGACCATCCTGGTGGAATGGCAGCGGCTCAATGACGAGATCAAGCGGGTCCAGGAGCTGATCCAGACCCTGGAGACCCGCAAACAGACGGTGGCGCAGATCTACGCCTCCTCCAGCGAGATGCTCGGCGTGGAGGCGGACCTGGACGTGTCGCCGGCCATCAAGGACGGCAGCGAGGACACGGCCGAGGAACTGGGCGTGGGGGAAATCGACTTGTAGGCGCGGGCTCCGCCCGTCCGGTCCCATCTGGCCAATGCCTTGCGCTTGCCCGGCGCCAGCTGGGCTATTGCCAGTAGTATTGAGCCTGGAACAAGACCGTGTTGAGGAGATGCAGATGGGTTTGACGGCTTGCCTGTTGATGAGCCTGGGGCGATGCTTGCTGCGCCTGCGCTACCGGATCAAGGTGAGCGGGATGGAACCGGTGGCGGCCCAGGGCACCCGCGGGATCCTGTTCCTGCCCAACCATCCGGCGCTGATCGACCCGGTGATCGTCATCAGCGAGCTGTACGGGCGCTTCAAGCCGTCCGCCCTGGCGGACAAGGACCGCATCGCCTCGCCTTGGCTGGGCTGGATCACCCGCAAGTTCGGGGCCATGCCCATGCCCGATCTGGGCCGGCACGGGGAGTCCTGCCGGAAGGATGTGGAACAGGCCATCCAGGATTGCGCCCGGCGGCTGGCCGGGGGCGGCAACCTGGTGCTGTACCCGGGCGGCCACCTCATGAGCAGCCGGATGTCGCAGCTGGGCGGCAACAGCGCGGTGGAGACCATCCTGAAGCTGGCCCCGGACACCCGGGTGGTGCTGATCCGCACCCGGGGCCTGTGGGGCAGCCGGTTCAGCCGGGCCCAGGGGCATCCGGACTTCACCTCGACCTTCCTGCGCCAGTGCTGGGACCTGGCGGCCAACTTCATCTTCTTCTCGCCCCGGCGCGAGGTTTCGGTGGAGCTCTGGGAACCCGACGACCTGCCGCGCCAGGGCGGGCGGGAGGCCATGAACCGGCGCCTGGAGGCCTTCTACAACGAGCATGCGCAGCCAGCCCTGCACGTGCCGCACACCATCTGGGAAGGGGGCGGCATCCGCACCCTGCCGGATCCGCCCCAGGTCCGTCTGATGGGCGATCTGGCGGAGGTGCCCCCGGTCACCCGCGAACAGGTGCTGGCCCAGCTGGAGCGCATGACCGGCCGCGGCGGGTTTCCGGACAGCATGGAGCTGGCCCGCGACCTGAGCATGGACAGCCTCATGCGGCTGGAGTTGCAGTTCTGGATCGAGCAGGAATTCGCCCATCCGGTGGGCGATCCGGAATCCCTGCGCACCGTGGGCGACGTCATGCTGGCGGCCTGCGGCAAGGCCATCGACCCGGGCGGGGCGCCGCTGAAGCCGGTGGACTCCGAATGGTTCGCCGCCTCCGGGCTCGAGGTCATGGTGCCCGCCGGCCGCACCATTCCCGAAGTGTTCCTGGCCCAGGCCGCGCGCCAGCCGGACCGGGTGGCGCTGGCCGACCAGATGGGCGGGGCCAGGACCTACCGGGACCTCATCACCACGGTCTTCGCCCTGAAGCCGGTGATCCAGGGGATCGAGGGCCCCTACGTGGGCATCATGCTGCCCGCTTCGGTCGGCGCCGCGGCGCTGTACCTGGCGGTGTGCTTCTCCGGCAAGATCCCGGTGATGGTGAACTGGAGCACCGGCATGAAGAACATGGCCCACGGCCTGGAGCTGCTGGGCGTGAAGAAGGTGCTCACCTCCGACAAGGTGGTGGCCCGGATCCAGTCCATGGGCATGGACCTTTCGCCCCTGGAAGCGCTGCTGATGCCGCTGGAGCGGGTGGCCGGCACCCTGACCAAGGCCGCCAAGCTCAAGGCCTGGTTCAAGAGCCACACCTCCTGGCGCGAGCTGCGCCAGCCGGTGCCCGCCACCGCGGTGGTGCTGTTCACCAGCGGCAGCGAGACCCTGCCCAAGGCGGTGCCGCTCACCCATGAGAACATCCTCACCAACGCCCGCGACCTGATCCAGGAATACCACTTCCGGCCGGAGGAGCGGATCCTGGGCATGCTGCCGCCCTTCCACTCGTTCGGGCTGTGCTGCACCATGATCCTGCCGCTCTGTTCGGGCATGAAGGCGGTCTACTATCCGGTGCCCACCGACGGCGGGGTGCTGGCCCGGCACATCGAAAGCTATGGCGTGACCATGATGGTGGGCACCCCCACCTTCCTGGGCGGCATTACCCGGGCCGCCCGGGACGCGGAGCTGAAGAGCCTGCGCTATGTCATCACGGGCGCCGAGAAGTGCCCGGACTCCCTGTTCGCCACCATCGCCCTGCGCTGGCCGGCCATGCGCGTCCTGGAGGGCTACGGCATCACCGAGTGCTCGCCGGTGGTTTCCGGCAACCGGGAGGGCCGCGCGGTGCGCGGCACCGTCGGCCTGCCGCTGCCCTCCGTGGTCACCGCCATCGTCGACCTGGAGGAGCGGGAGCGGGTTCCGGCCGGGACCATCGGCCTGCTGCTGCTCCGCGGCCCCAGCGTGTTCGGCGGCTACCTGGCCTCGGATGCGCCGCAGCCGTTCGTGGCCTTCGAAGGGGCCTCCTGGTACCGCACCGGCGACCTGGTGCGGGAGGGGCCGGACGGCAATCTGATCTTCGCCGGCCGGATGAAGCGGTTCGTGAAGATGGGCGGGGAGATGGTCAGCCTGCCTGCGGTGGAGGAGGTGCTGCTGGCCCGGTTCGGCCGGCCCGATGACGAGACGCCCCCGCTGGCGCTGGAACCCCTGGAGCTGGAAGGCCGGGTGGACCTGGTGCTGTTCACCACCCGCCCCATCGCCCGGGAGGAGGCCAATGCCGCGATCCGCGCGGCCGGCTTCAGCCCCATCCACAACGTGCGGCTGGTCCGCCAGCTGGAGCAGATGCCCCTGCTGGGCACCGGCAAGACCGACTACCGGGCCCTGCAGGCGCTGCTCTCGATTCACGCCCCGGTCTGATCGTCCGGGGTGGGCTCGCGCGGCCCAAGCATGGTCGACGGCGGGAACCAGATGTCCCAGGTGGCCAGGTGCCGGGCCCGGTATTCCCGGAACCAGAACCCGATCCGCTGGCGCACCGACATGACCTCGGTGCTGGCCGGCACCCCGTAGGCGTCCAGGCCCAGGTGCCGGGCCAGGAACAGCGCCCTGGCCAGGTGGAAGTCGGAGGTCACGATGATCACCTTGCGCACGCCGAACACGGCCTGGGCCCGCTTCAGGCTGTCGTAGGTGCGCCGGCCGGCGAAGTCGCTGATCACCAGGTGCGGCGGCACGCCCCGTTTCAGCAGCCAGCGGCGCATGGCCTGGGGCTCGTTGTAGTTGGCCGCGCGGTTGTCGCCGGACACCAGGAACCAGCTGGCCTTGCCCTGGCGGAACAGGTTCAGCCCGGTCTCCAGCCGCGACTGCAACACCTGGGTGGGTTCCCGGTCGGGCAGCACGCCGGCGCCCAGGATCAGCACCGGCACCTGCACCACCGGCAGGGAGGTTGTCGAGAAGATCCGATCCTGGGCTATGATGGGAAACTTCCCGAAAATCCAGAGCATGTCGGCCATGAACGCCACGGAAACCAGGACCCATAGCCTCAGCATTGGAGTCTTCCAAAGAGTAAGTGAGGCAGAGAGTCGCATCCGGGTTAGCATAGACCCTTACCCTGCCTCGGGTTCAATGTGAGTGAGTATAGATGAATCATAAAATCACCCTGCATCTGCCCCAAACCCCCGCCCGGCTCCCGGCTGGCGCGGCCCGATCAAACCGCCTGCTCATGCTGGTCTTGGCGGGGTGGACTCTGGTTGGGACCGGGTGCTTCCGGGCCACCGGGATCCAGCGTAGCCCGATGGTGGCCGAAGTGCTGCCGGAAACCGGCGGCGACGCGGTGCTCGGATTGAAACAGAAGGCCGGGGCAGGGGACTTCTACCTGGGCAACGACTTCATCCAGGTGGCCATCGACAGCACGGTCTACGGGGACACCACCCGGACCCCGCTGGCCGGCGCCACCTCGGGCGGGAGCATCGTCGACGCGGGCTACATCCTGCTGGACAGCAGCTACACCCGGGTGAGCATCCCCGGCAACGCCATGAACCGGCTCACGCCGGTGGTGAACCAGGACAAGAACATGGAGACGGTGTTCGACAGCTACAGCACCTCCAAGACGGCCGACACCTGCACCATCACCATGACCGGGCGCATCCTGGATCCGAACAACACGCTCGGCACCGGCACCAGCCCCGCGGCCGGCGTGGCGGTGACCCACAAGCTGTCCATCACCCAGTTGCAGCGCTACATCACCATGAGCACCACGGTCACCAACAATACCAGCGGCCCCCTCCCCATCATCAACATCGGGGACCACCTGATCCAGCAGGGCGGCGGCTACGCGTTCAACGTCCCGGCCAACTACGACTACCAGGGCAACGCCCTGGCCACTCCCAGCGACGGCCGGCCCACCTGGGGGGTGCAGATCCCGAACACCGTGGACTGGAGCAGTCCGGTGTCGACCAGCGTCCAGGCCTCCATGGTGGGGCTCATCGACACCGAAATCGGCGCCGACACCCTGGATTCCCATTGCAGCCTCGGCATCCTGCCGGTGGACGCCGACCAGCTGCTGGTGGCTTCCGATCCGCAGGACCTGCTGACGATCACCAAACACATCAAGCCGACCTTCCCCGAGAACCTGGTGGTGGGCAGCCTCCCCGCGGCGACCAGCCTCGGCGCGGGCCAGAGCCTCACGTACAACCGCCGCCTGTTCATCGTCGGCGGCACCAGCGTGGCCACCAACATCGTCACCGGCCTGTCCATCTCGGTGGACTACCCCGACCAGGGGAACGGCCTGTTCAACCTCATGGACACCTACCGCTACGCCGACGTCAGCCTCCGGCCGGTGCAGGACGTGGGCACCCTCACCTTCACCCTGTCCGGCATGTCCCAGCGGCAGGGGCCCCTGCCCACCGAAGTGCGGATCGAACGCAACGTCACCGCCACCACCCCGCCGGCCAACGGCGTGCTGCCCGCCACCTGGGCCCTGCAGCGGGTGGAATACCTGGTGCCCAACGAAAACCTGGTCAACACGACCGGACTGGCCCCCTCGACCCTGCTGGTGAAGCTGCCGGTGGGCGTCTACCGCATGGTCCTGCTGGACCAGACCAAGGTCCAGACCCGGACCCTGTTCGAGAACACCAATGTGGTGACCAGCCCCGACGGCTCCAACCAGGTGGGGCTGACCGGACCCCTCTGGATCCAGAAGGACCAGAACTTCGTCGTCAGCGGCCAGGACGTGCTCAGCCCCGACGCCGCCAACGATACTGCCGGGAACCCCAACCTGACCGGCGCGATCACCAGCAACTCCTATTCAGTGCACTACTTCCTCACCCGCGAGGCCAATTCGCCTGCGGGCAACCTGCAGCCCCTGCGCATGACCTTCGTGGGCACCAACGGCACCGCGAACCCGGTCATGCCGCGCATGCGGACCGTGGCCACCTACTACGATGCCACCAACAAGGTGCCCCAGGTGGCCAACGGGAGCATCCCCGGCCAGTACCAGTTCCGCGGCGGCAACGAAATGTTCGGCACCGGGTTCACCCGGCTGGCCTCCACCCAGTTCGCCTGGTTCGCCAACGGCGGCAGCTACACCGCCTATGGCACCCGGGGACCGCTGTCCGACCTGCAGAGCCTGGACTTCCAGGCCTCCGACGTCCAGACCAACATCAACCACGTCTTCACCATCCTGCCCTGGGGGCTGCCGCCCAACTGGACCAGTTTCGATCTGCCCGGCCCCAGCCAGGCCACCACCGGCGGCTACCTGCCCGCGGAAAAGGCCGCCTCGGCCATGGCCAACGGGGTCCAGGTGGTGGGCCACACCGAACAGGACCGCCTGGTGGACGGCTACCACCTGTTCTCCTATTTCCGGGACGAGTTCGGTTCGGTGGATCTCACGCCCTACCAGCTCCCTGCCAGCCTGAGCAACATGACCCGGCCCCCCGAGATGCAGTTCGGCCAGGACCCCTTCGTGGTGGCCGGACGGACCTCCACCATGACCGGCTCCGACGCCTCGCATAGCTATGGCACCGCCACCGCCCTGTTCACCCCGACGCCCACCAACGCCGCCCTGGGCGGAGCCCAGCCCAACAACGGCTGGACCCTGGCCGATTTCCTCACCCAGGCCCAGGGACAGTTCAACGTGGTGCACCGGCCCCGGGGCCCCGCGGGGCTGTTCACCGAGCAAGGCTCACCCACCGTCACCGATGGAAGCGCCTTCAGTCCCTGGTGGAGCAAATCGGGGACGCTTTCCTTCGGCCAGACCAACGGCGGCTTTGACGCCCTGGAATTGCTGCGGGGGGAAAGCTTCGACGGCAGCTCCGACGCCACGGCCACGGCCTGGCTTACTGAATTCAAGGCTGTGCGGACCGACTGGTTCAACCTGCTGAACCTGCAGTCGCCCACCTTCTTCACCAAGGCCCTGGGCCTCTCCTCCGCCACGTTCAGCGCCGACACCCCCGTGGGTCTGGCCCGCACCTACCTGAAGGCCACGCCCATCTGGGGCACCGATCTGTCCATGGTGCTCTCGGCCCTCAAGTCGGGCGCGGCGGTGGCTTCCACCGGCCCCTTCCTGGACGTGAACATCGGCACCGCCGGCCCCGGCGGGCTGGTCCCGGGCCCGGTGCAGAGCGTCACCCTCAACATCGCCCTCTGGAAGACCGACTGGATGCCGGTGGACGAGATCCGCGTGGTGGTGAACGGCGTTGTGGTCCAGACCCTCAACCCGGCCCTGTCCACCCTGATCCAGTCCGGCTCCGACTCCCGTCGGTATACCGGGAGCATCACCCTGCCCCTGAGCCAGCTGGTCACCACCGGCCAGGACGCATGGGTGGTGGTGGAGGCGGGGGTTCCCCTGGCGACCTCCGGAATCTACGCCGCAGGCACTCCCTGGAACCTCACCATGAGGGGCATCTATCCCATCGCCGTCACCAACCCGATCTTCGTGAACGTGAAGGGCGGCGGCTATACGGCCCCGGGCTTGACCCCCCTACCGTGATCCATGAGTGAATGGCTTCCCGAACGTCTTCCCGAAGACATCGAGGCTGAACGCGCCCTGCTGGCCACCTGCTGCGCGGCGGGTGCAGAACTGGCCGCCACCGAGATCGTGCTGGCGCTGTCGGACGAGGACTACGTCCACCCGGCGCACCGGGCGGTGTTCAAGGCCCTGCGCACCCCGGTGGAGGCGCAGATCGAGGTCAACTCGCTCACCCTCACGGACGCCCGGGACCAGGCCGGGGACCTGTCCCGGGGC